>DMPQ01000226.1 GCA_003455945.1 Planctomycetaceae bacterium | reverse complement strand
TGCTCGCGGATCGAGTCGCGTCGCTGCCGATACTCGGCGACCGTGCGCTCGTCGATCGCGAACCAGCGCTCGGCGTAGTGCTCGGGGAGCACGTGCGGGCGTCGCTGCCGAGCCGCCGACGTCATCGCGACCAAGAGCCCGACCGAGACGATCAGGGCGAGCACCATGCCTTCCATCGAATCCCTCCGGTTGTCGACGATCGATCAAGGAAAGGACCGAGCTCCGAATCGAACGAAGCTCGAAGGGTGATGGGCCCTTCGGTGCGACCCGCACCGGTCCAGCACCAGTCCCTGGTCAGAACGGAACGTCGTCGCCCTCGGGGACGCCACCAGCCCACTCGGCGGTCGTCTGCGGAGGCGAGGCCGGGAGAGGCTTCGGGCGCTGCGGAGCCGCGGCCATCGGACGAGTCGGAACGGGAGGCGGAGCCGCGCTGCGACCAGCACTCGCGATCGAACGGAGCTGACCCTGGAACCGCTGCTGCAGCTGCCTCAGGTCCTGGTCGTCGATCGGCGTCGGCGAGAACCCGACCGGCGGTACGCTGTCCGGCGAATTGATCCAAGCGATGTCGTGATAGACCTTGCCGTTCGACTGGCTCGCCTTGACCGTGATCCTCACTCGATTGCCGTCGAAACGCCCGTTCTGGAACGAGAGCAGGTCGCCAGCGAAGCCGATTGACTTGCCGAGCGATTCGATCGACTTGAGGTTTAGGGTGCCGTCCTTCTTCACGATGTAGACGGTCCCGCTCGCGAAGAGCCGATAGGCTCGCCAGTCGATCCACGTGTTCTCGACCGAATCCCAGACCTCTTCGATCGCGACGCAGAACCAGACGCCGACGGCGCCCGATGACTCGCGTTTGACGACCGTCTCGATGATCGCGCCGAGAAAGTCGCCCTCCTGGTTGATCCGCTCCGTGTGGTCCGTGTGAATTGCCATGTCGTCGTTCCTTGCTTGCTGGTGCTGATTGCCTCGAACGGATCGCGCGACGGAGGTCACGCGCGGAAGAGCTGCTCCCAGAGCAGCGGAGCGCCCTGGTCGTAGACCAGCGGCTCGGAGAGTCGTCGGCTCTTGGCCCAGCAAGTCGGCGTCTCGCTCGTGTAGATCGAGCGCGTCCCACCTCCCGAGGCCTTGCCGTCCTTCGCCCAGACGTCGAAGCCGACGAAGAACAGGTGATCGAGCCACTCCTTGACCCGGTTGCGGATCGACGCGTCCTTCCGCGCGAGCAGCCGCGGCTCGTAGCGAATGAAGTCCTCGCCGTCCGGGTTCGGGACGTTGGCGACGCAGTCGTGCATGACGAGGATCACGTGGATCCCGCGTTCGATCAGCCGATCGAGATCGCCGAGCACGAGCAGGAAGGACTCGTAGACGTACGTGTAACCCTTGCCCCAGCCGTAGGCCTCGATCGACGACGGCGNNGCCATCTGTTCGAGCATCGTCACCGTGTCGATGACGACCGCACCGAACGGCCGGAGCAGCTCGTCGCTCGTGAGCACCGCCCGCACCTCGTCGAAGTTGCGGGGCGCCGGCTCGACGCGCTGAACATCGAGATTGCGGCTGCCGTTCTCGAGGTCGATGAACAGCGGCTCGATGCCGGCGAGCTGCAGCAGCGAGACGAGCTCGGTCTTGCCGACGCCGCCGGGACCGTAGATCCCGATTCGCTCGGCGCCGTGGATCGTGCCGCGACGCACGGCGAACGACGGAAGCGCCTTCGGCGGATCGGTGACCTGGCCTCGAGGCACAGGCTTCGGAGGCATCGGCGGCATCGGGCGTTTGGCAGTCGCCGGTGCGAGCGGCTGCGGAGGGGCAGTGGCCATCAGACAAGCTCCTGGTGGATGTCTTCCACGCGAACGAAGCCCTCGGGCAGCGCGGCCGGGACGTCCCGACTCGGTTCGAACGTGCCCGAGGTACAGAGGTCGAAGACGGAGCAGAACTCGCAGGTATTGCGGTTCGCGCTCCGGAACCAGCGGTTGCAGCGCTGCGACTCGCGGATCGCCTGTTGGATCTGCCAGAGTTCGGCGGCGAAGTCGTCGAGGTCGACTTCGAGTCGCGGGACCTCGCGTTGGACGAAGTAGAAGTCGGGCCGCGCCTGCAGGTCGGCAGCGAGTCGGTCGCTGAACTCCTGCGGCGTCTCGGGTCGAGCGAGCAGCGAGTAACCGAGCTTCGAGTCGCCGGTCTGCCGCCACTTCTTCCCGTCGGCCGTACGTACTCGTTCGCCCTGCTGATCGAGGACGATCTTGATCCCGTCGTCGTCGAGCTGCGGAACCTGGCAGGGGCGGATCGTCGGCTTGCGCGTCGGCTCGTAGAGCACCGTGTCGATCGGGTAGCCGATCTGCCGGGCGCCGAGAACGTAGACCGTGATCTGCTGATCGATCCGCAGGCGACGCCAGAGGAACGACTCGTTGCTGATGTCGTCGCCGAGCAACTTCCGTTCGAGGACCGCGAGCCTGCCGTCGTGGAGTTCGACGATCCCGTCGATCTTCCCTCGCAGCTCGAAGACGGGCGTTGCGGCGCCGGTCTCGGGATTGCGGATCGGGGCAACGAACTGCTGTTCAGTGCAGAGGTACCGCTTGATCTGCGATCCCTCGTTCTCGATCCAGCGCCAGTGGTAGCCGCGGATCAGCGTGTAGATGATCTCGCGTTCGAGTTCGAGCTCGGTCTCCTGATCGCCTCGGGCGGCGTAGCTGAGCAGGCAGTGATCGAGAGCCGCATCGAGTCCCTCGTGGACGAGGTACTCCATGCAGTCGTGCCAGATCGATCCCATCCGCAGCGCCTTCGCCTCGGACGTCTTGCGGATCTTCTGCTCGTACTCGAACCAGTGCTTTCGGCGGCACGACTTGAACGAGTCGATCCGCGAGTGAGTGAGCGAGTCCATGCCTCGGTTCCTTCCGCGTGCGCGCACCTCGAGCGCAGTGCTTCCGATGGGGCTTCGAAACAGGCGGAGCGTTCCGCCTTCAGATTGGGTCAGTAGCGGAGGGTGGAATCGAACCACCGGCCTCGAGGTTATGAGCCTCGCGAGCTGCCACTGCTCTACTCCGCGTCGACGCCGGATCGCTCCGGCGGTTGTTCATGCGGCCGGACGCTTCCCGTCTCGACCGATCAGTTCTTCTCGGACGATCGGCGTCTCGCGTGGGGCTTCGATGCCGAGCCGGACCTTGCCGTGCTGCAGGTCGACCACCATGAGGACCACCGCGTCCTTGCCTTCACCGATCACGATCCGTTCGTTCTGCTTGCGACTGAGGATCAACACGACCACGTTCCCTGTGTGAGAGAGGTATCGGGGCCGGCACCAGCCGAGCCCCGTCGCCTCATGCCCCCGGTCCTTCATGGGCCGGGTATCCTTCGGTTCCACCGCTCCTGGCAGTCCGTTGCTCCGCAGGTCCGCTGCGGACGAGTTCAATCGAGGTCGGACATGATTCGCAAAATGGATCTCGTTCGTGCGATCGCGCTGTTCGTCGAGTCGATGTCTGATGCTCGGATGGCGTCGGGAATGCGACTGCCTGGATTCAGTGAGGCCGAAGTCATCTATCACGTTCAACTAATGGCCGAGGCTGGTCTCTTGTTATTGGGCAGTGCCGCGTCCGAGGTGCCCGGCGACAAGCTCGTGGTCAGGCTGACTTGGGCCGGTCACGAGTTCGTTGACATGGCGAGGGACGACAAGACTTGGAAGGCGACGACTTCACGAGTCGCGTCGACGGTGGCTTCAGTAGGAATGGATGTCCTTAAGACGCTTCTCCAGCATGCAGCTCTCCGGGCGTGCGAACTCGATTGACCAGAGGTGACGACTTCAGGAGCCAGCAGGTCTCGTAGAGCTGTCGGGTAACTCGAAAGTGCCGCTGCGACTCGGCGACCTGCCTGAGCAGCTCGAAGACCAAGGCTCGGCCTCGATAGTCCTGGGCCTCAGTGCATCGATCAGCGATCGCCGTCAAGCTCTCGCGATGAAGTGCGTAGAGTGATGACAGCGTCTCGCTGGCTCGCACTCGTCGCTCGAGTTCTTCGGCCGCCGTGTAGTCGGCGCTCGTCGCTTGAGGCGCCGCTGCGTCGTGTGGAGCCGTCTCGCGTTGAGCATCCAGGCAGATCGAGACCCGAATCCACCGATCGCCGTCGAGGAACGAGAACGCCAGCGGCGCCGCTTCGAGCCGAAGTAGCTCCTTGATCGCTTCACAGGTCGGGACAACACGGTCGTCGTTGAACTGCAGCACTCGGTTGCTCCTTCGACTTGTCTCAGCTCAGAGAGTCGGCCGATCGGACGACTCGTCGACCGCCGCCCGTCCCGTTCCAGGTCGAAGCGGCGAGGCCGACGCTTCCCGTGGTCAGCTCGATCGCGCAGTCGAGGCAGTAGCCTTCGCGGACTTTCGCCTCGACGTCTTTCGGGTGCGACTCTTCGAGCCGTTCGATTCCGTCCCCGCACGCTCGGCAGCGCGTTCGCCTCGTCGGTTCGTCTCGCACGCTTTGGCTCCTTCCACCTTCAAGAGGAACGCGTTGGTCCTCGGGCGTCCGATCTTCTTGGACGGGAGGATCAGCCCGCGATCGATCAGCTCCTGCTCGGTGCGCTCGCCGGATCGGATCACCCGAAGCGCGGTCGCGTAGCACGCCGAGCAGAGTCCGCGAGCGATCCGCTTCCGCTCGCAACAAAGACATTGGTCAGCCTGAACCTTCACCTTGGCCATCGCGCTCCCTCGCTGCGGTCGCTATCCGGCGACCGACTTTCTGAGGTCAATTCCGTGTCGTTCCCGAAGGGCCTTGAGGATTGCCGTGTGTCGGCGAGACAATGCTGGCGGCTCTCGATTCGCGGTCGGTGGTCCGACCGGCTGAGAGAACCGATGGATCGCTTCCCGGCTCGTGTAGAGCCGCCCGCCGATCCGGCTGACCTCCAGGCCCTGACCGATGTGGCGTCGGATCGTGCGAACCTGGACCTGCAGCAGCTCGGCGGCTTGCTTGAGGGTGATCAGTCGCTCGGTCGTGACGTCGATCATGCACGGATGATAAACGAAAGAAGATCCAAGGCAACAGAAGATCGAAATAGAAATCGGAAGTGAGGTCGCAAGTTGTTTTCGTTTTCCGACTTGCGTCTTGAAAAAAGTTTCGGCGTTCTTAGAATCCCGACATGCCGAAAGTCGTCTTCACACCCCAGTCGCCGGAGAGCTTGCGTTCGATCGCTACCCAGTTCGAACGCAAGGCGAAGGCGTTTCGGGTGATTGCCGAGACGATGGAAGACGAGAAGCTCGAAGTGATCGAGTGCACGCACTACGACGCGATCACGAAGTCGCTCGACTTCTCTCACGGCTTTGAACTCGCACTCAACCGCGCCATCACTGGTGCGATCGAGAAGCGAGGGGACTTCAAGGCGGTGGCTCCGAGGAGGCCGACCAAGAGGCAGAGTTGACCGTGTCCGTTTGGTGTCCGGAACGGGCTCCACGGCCGACCGACTTTTAACGACTTACGACAACGATCTGCAGCACAGCGAAAGGCGATCGGAAACCGGTTCTGAGTCACAAGTGATTGTGGCAAAACACTTTGCGGGCGTAGCTCAGTTGGTAGNNGTAGAGCACTAGCTTCCCAAGCTGGATGTCGCGAGTTCGAGTCTCGTCGCCCGCTCTTTTCGGTCTCTTGACCGGACCTTTACCAGCCGATCCGCGACTTCGCCGGATCGTTCGACGACGGCTCGCTGCGGCGAGCCTCGGTCGTTTCTTGGGCTCGCGTTTCCCCTGCCGAGACCGCTCCGGTCCCCCTCCTCGGCGCTTGCTCCGCGCGTCGCGGGCCGTTATCTCTGGCGGTTCCGTCGCGAGGCGTCTCGATGTCGCTTCGCGTCGGTTCGGACTCTCCCACGNNTCCGCCCCCGCTCTTCGCTCAGGACCCCTCCCGATGTCGCTCCCTCGTCGCCGTTTCGTCGCCGCTGCGGCTGCCGCCGTCGGCTCCTCCGCCTGGCTCGCTTCAGCCGCTGCTCTTCGCGGCGCCGCCCCCGCCGCGACTCCCTTGCAGGATCCGATCGACGAAGGCTCGATCGGCAAGACCCCGCACACCCGCTTCGCCGTCAACATCGAGATGTGGTTCACCGGCTTGCCGTTCCTCGATCGGATCCGCGCCGTCGCCCGGCTCGGATTTCCGGCCGTCGAGTTCTGGCCGTATGCCGGACGCGAGATCGACGCCATCGCCGATCTGACCGGCGAGCTCGGTATCGAGATCGCGCAGTTCACCGCGTGGGGATTCGAGCCGGGGATGAACCACCCCAAGCACGAAGCCGATTTCCTGCGGACGATCGAAGAGGCGTGCGAGGTCGCGCACCGTCTGCGCTGCCGGAAGATGTGCGTCGTCGCCGGCAACATCCAGCCCGATCGGACTCAGCAGCAGATGCTCGCTCAGGTCACCCGCTGCCTCGAACTCGCCTCGCCGATCCTCGAGTCGGCCGAGGTGATGGCGATCCTCGAACCGATGAACGAACGGGTCGATCACCCCGGTCACTGCCTGTACGGCAGTACCGACGCGGTTCGCATCTGCCGCGAAGTCGATTCGCCGATGGTCAAGATCAACTGGGACCTCTACCACATGCAGATCACCGAAGGGGATCTCTGCGGTCGGCTGAAGGAGGGCTTCGATCAGGTCGGCTATCTGCAACTGGCCGACCATCCCGGAAGGAACGAACCGGGAACCGGCGAGATCCACTACAACCGCGTTCTGCGCCAGGCGTTCGAGCTGGGCTATCGCGATTTCGTCGGCCTCGAATGCCGCCCCCGCGACAACGACCTCGATGCCGCTCGACGCGTCGCGGCGGCGGATGTCTGGTGAGGTGAGAGAGGTCGTCGTTCGAACGAATACGGTCGCAGCATTTTCGAATTGAGGCCCGGGGGCCAGTCGTTT
>DMPQ01000374.1 GCA_003455945.1 Planctomycetaceae bacterium | reverse complement strand
CGATCTCGCAGATCACCAGGTCGCCCAGATCGCTGAACAGGAACCAGCGTTCGCCGTGGCGGACCATGAACGCGGTGCCGCTCCCGAGCGGCCGGTCCTCGGCCAGCGGCTGAGGGGTCGTCCAGACACGATTGCCGGTCGCCAGATCGACCGCCATCAGCAGGCCTCCCTGATCCATCCCGAAGATCGTGTCGCCGATCAGAGCGGGCTGGACATTGACCGGCGAGATGGCCGCGCGACTCTTGTCGCGCCACACCTCGGTCGCGGTCGGCGCATCGGTGCCGAGTTCGAGGAGCAGGTTCTTGTTCGAGTAGCCGCCGATGTAGAGCAGGTTCCCCGACTTGAGCGGCGACATGATGATCGAGCCGTTGGTCGCCTCGTAGTCGGTGTGCCAGAAGCGCTTCCCCGTCTCGGGATCGACGCTCGCCACGCCGGCCGGATAGGCAAGGATCAGCTGCCGCTTACCGGCCGCTTCGATGATCGTCGGCGGCGAGTAACCCGGCTCGTCGGAACTCTCGCTCCGCCAGATTTCGGCGCCGGTCTTCCGATCGAACGCGACGCAGTGCGTCCCTTCACCGCCGACCAGACTGATCAGCTTGTCGCCGTCCAGAAGAGGATGCGCCGAGAAGCCCCAGAGCGGCGTCTTGGCGGCATAGTCGGTGGCAAAATGCTTCTGCCAGACGATCTTGCCGGTCTCCAGTTCGAAGCAGATCAGATGCCCTTCGGCACCAAGCGTGTAGACCATCCCGTCATGGATCACCGGCGTGCAGCGCGGGCCGGCCGGGTAGGACATCGTGTAGGTGACCGGATACTCGTGCGTCCAGAGCGTCTCGCCGGTCGCCGAGTTCAGACAGTGAACTCGCTCGATCCCGGTGAAGCTCTCGCGAGCGAAGTTGTCGACCTTGACGTTGTCGCCGGTCTGATAGTCGGTGATTACGAGTCGATCGCCGACCACCGCCGCTCCGGCATAGCCGCCGGCGAGCGGAGCGCGCCAGACGACCTTCGGTCCCCCTTCGGGAAACCGCTCGATGATCCCTTCCTCACGCCAGACGTTGTCGCGCTGCGGCCCCATCCAGTACGGCCAGTCGTCGCCGCGCGAGACGCAGGGGACCAGGGCCGCGACCGCCGCCAGACCGACGAGCAGGCGGCGAACCGAAACGAACGAACGAGAAACGGACATCGATTTTTCCTCGGGACCGAACCTGACCAAGCCCAGCGGAGGCGCCGCCGAGCCGAACGTGCGAATTGGAACACGCCTCGTCGTCCCGACGCAAGAGCGACCGGACCGTTGCTGGAACTGCTCGGTGTTCTCCGTGAGCTCTCTGGTAGGCAATGCGTCGTAACCACAAAGGTCACCGAGGACACGAAGATCGAGACGGCTCCTATCGCAGCTCGATCAGTTGCTCGTCCTTTTCGACCCGCAGCTCGAGCTCCCGAGCCCCCTCGCCGTCGCCGATTCGGATTCGACCGACCCAGCCGATCGGCAATCGGGCGGTCAGATGATCGTTGGCGTCGAATCGCTCGTCGCGCGTCGTACCGCGAAACCGCTCGTTCCCTTCCTCGTCGAGCAGCGTGATCGTCGTCTCGGCGCGCGAACCGCTCTCGCCTCGCACGACGAACCTGACTCGCGCGGTCCCCGGTTCGAGCGGCAGGTCCTTGTCGACGTAGCGATGCGTCACGTCGACCGCCCAAACCGGATCGGCTCGCCGCGCCCAGACGAGCGGAAAGCGGAGCGGCTTTTCGGCCCAACTCGTCGCGAAGATCGCATGGCGAGGATCGCCGGGGATGGCGCGCGACGCTCGATCGATGAACCACGCCTGATCCAGCTGTTCTCCCGACGCTTCCGCCGCGCCGGTGAAATGCCAGCCGCCGTCCCACACCTCGACCCACGAATGGTTCCCGCTCATGTCGGACCACAGCGGCGTACCGACCAAGCGAGCCGGCACACCGACCGCTCGACAGGCGTCGATCAGCAGGACCGACAGTCCGGTGCACGACGCCAACTTCGCCTCGATCGACTCATACGGACTCTGATCCGCCTTGGGGCGGCCGGTCGAGTAGCGGACGTCGAGCAGACCGAAGATCTCGCGATTGAGTTTCGTCGCCGCGGCCGTCGCGCTCGGCGCATCGGCGACCATTCCCGCGAACCGCTCGTGAAAATCCTTGCGCCAGCGATCACGGCGTTCGTTGATGCTGGCGTACGGTAAGACCGCATCGAAGAAGATCGTCTCCGGAACCCGCTTCGCCCATTCGCTGCTCTCGCGAGCGCGATAGGCATACGCGACGTTCTCGAGCAGGAACTCCGCATCGAGACCGGTCAGATCGCGACGCGGCATGTACGCGATCAGGTAGCGCATCGCGCGACGCTGATCGGCCGGCACCTCGGCCAGCGCCCGTTCGAGTTCGACGCGATTCTCACCCGCCGTCTCGAGCGCCGACGCCAAGCGTTCATCCAGTCCGTCGGCGTTCGTGTCATCGGCGGCCGTCTCGTTCGACGGCGTCTCGGTCGACTCCTGCGGCGGATCGGCCGTCGAGAAGGTGACGAAGGTGAAGCACTCGGGAAGATGCGAGTCCCAGACGCCGTGATGACTGTGCGCCCACCCGCCGCTGTCGTTCGCGTCGGTCTTCTGCTTGTTGAACCGCGAGAAGTCCATCCGCCAGATATCGCCGTCGTGCGGCGGCAACGGCCGAGGCTTCGATCGATCGAGCAGCGCGAGCCCCTGCCACGGAATCGCCAGTTCGACCGTCCAGCCGCGATCGATATCCGAGTCGTCATTGAGCGTTCCGTCGACATGAACGGCCGAACGGAGTCCCGGAAAGTCCCACGCCAGAAACGCCAGTCGATCGCCGCGCGGATGTTCGGTAAAGCCGACTCCGTCGAACTTCTGCCATTTCGTTTCGGGACGTCGGCGGTCGAGTTCGGGCAGCTCGCTCAGGCCCGACGACTCGTATCGTTCTTCCCAGACGAACAGCCCCTCGTAGATCGTTCCGAGCGAGTTGATCTCGAACTCGTAATAGGCGTCGTCGCCGGCGATGAAGAACTCGACGTCGTTCTCCTGCCAGATCGGCGAGTCGCGTTCGGTGAAGCTCCCCGCCACGTTCGGCTCTTCGATCCGGTACCCCAGATAGAGCGCCGAATCGTCCCAACCGACCGCCACATCGGTCGCGTACTTGGTCGGGTGCCCGCCGATCAGATCGACGAACGAGCGGCTCCGCGGCAAGCGACTCCAGATCGCTTCGTCCAATCGCCCGTCGATCGTCGGAGGCGCATCGACTCGATACGCGACGATCCGCGGAATCCCGCTCTCGGGAACCGGAGGGAACTCGTCGGCCGCGATGGCGGAAATCGACGACCAACCGCAACCGATGACGAGAAGCGCAGCGAGCGACGTTCGACCGAACATGCGAAACCTCGACGGCGAACAGANNAAGAAACGCCGAGCGGCGCGGCAATCCGTTCGGATCGCCGCGCCGCCGAGCTTAGCCGATCGATCGTCCGGACGAAACGGTTCGCGTCCGGACCGATCGTCGTTCGCGAGACCGTCGGCTCAGTCGATGTTCACGACGTTGCCGTCGGCGTGCATGAACAGGTGCATCCACATCCGCTTGTCGATTGCCTGAGCGACGGCGCGAACCGAACCGTCGAGAAACGCCACCGACGACGCCCCCTGCGAAAAGAACAACCCGGCGGCCGGATCCTGCGGATCGATCGCCAGATCGGCCGGCTTCATCCAGGGGACCGCATGCTCCGCCGTCGCCTCGACCAGCGCGATCGTGTTGCTCGTCCCGTCGAGTACCTCGCGGAAGTCGGTCGCCCCCTTGGGTCCGAACAAGGTCCCTTCGGCGATCGGACGCAGATAGGTCGTCATGCCGGGAGGAAGCCCCTCCGCGGACGGCCCGCGGAAGACCCTGATCATCGTCTCGGAGAACTGCCGGTTGTGCTCGCTGTCCCACGGCTCGTCGAGCTTCAGGTTGTTGTAGAGCGCCTGCTGCTCGATGTACGGAAGCAGTCGCACGCGCCAGCTGAGCAGCGGCTTGCCGTTCGCATCGACGATGTCGTCGGGGAACTTGCGATAGGTGTCGTAGTAGTTATGCAGCGCGAGCATCAGCTGCTTCTGATTGTTGCTGCTGGCACTGCGAGCGGCGGCGACGCGAGCGGCCGCGACCGCCTCGTTCATCGCTCCAATCAGCGGCTGGAACTCCGGCGTCCCTTCGACCATCGAAAAGACCGCCGCATTCCCTTCG
Source organism: Planctomycetaceae bacterium (assembly GCA_003455945.1). Classification (GTDB taxonomy): domain Bacteria; phylum Planctomycetota; class Planctomycetia; order Pirellulales; family Pirellulaceae; genus UBA11682. The sequence continues at coordinate 8,487 of DMPQ01000374.1, read as the reverse complement.
CTCTTCCAGGTCAGACTGCCGACGAGCTTCCCGAACTCCGGCTGCGACGCCATCTCGGGCATTTCCGAAGCGGTCTTCGCCAGGCGGTTCATGATCGACGCGATCGCCGCCGCTCCGTCGGCCGAGGCGGCGTCGACGGCGATGTTGAGCGACAACTGCGGCGCGATCGTCAGATCGGCGCGAGCGGTCCGACCGTCGCGGAAGAGCGGACCGAGGTCGATTCCGGCGAAGGGCCCCGGAAGTCGCGGCGCGGTTTCGAGCGCCGCGCGTCGATGATCGTCGCTCGGGATCGCGAAGGCGGTCACGACCTGGCCTCGATCGGCGACGAGCCCCTCGGGAAAGGTCCGCCCCGACGGCTTGCCGGCAGCGTCCAGCAGCGAGCGCGGACCGATCGCAACGTGATCCTGGCCGGCGCGCAGCTGCATGCCGCGGAACTCTCCCTCCAGAAACGGCTCGATCGTCTTCGCCAGCGCGTCGGCGTTGTCCGCCGCGTCGGGGCCGGGAGCAACGGTCAGGACGGCCATCACCCCTTCGTTCGGATTGCGGGGATCGACCAGGATCCAGAGATCCTCGGCGCCGGTCGCGATCAGGCCGCCGATCGTCCCTTGCGCCAGAACGAGTCCCTGGCCGATCTGACGGTCCTCTTCACGATCGATGATCTCGAGCTGCTGCGCCTTGCGACGCAGGGTGTTGAGATCGATCCGGTCGAGATCGACTCGAACGCCGGCGACCGTATGCGGCGAGAGGTAACCGGCGGCGATCTCGGTCGAACTGCGCTGTTGAGCGGCGACCGGTAGAGCAAGCGCGGCGAGCGTCAGCCACGCCACGACGGACTGTCGCAGCGGGGCGAGCCAAGCGAGGCGAATCATCGGAACGACTCCTGGGGAAAAGACGAAGAGACAGGAACGGCAACGGAGCAGACGAGAGTCGATCGCCGTCAGCGAACCGATTCATGCTGCTGATGATCGCTCGACCGTCCGGTCGCGTCGATCGGGGAACGAAACTTGCGTGAACCGACGAGTCCGTAACATGCCGGCCGGTCATCGCTGACTGCACGAAGTCGCAACCTTCAGCGACGACCGTCGACTGACGGACGCTTCCAGACATAGACCGACCGCACGCCCGGAATGGCGTCGACTCGAATCTCGACCCGATCGTCGTAGACTCGGTAATCGAACGGCGCTCCGGTGGCAGGATCGTTCGGGACCGGCACGACCTCGATCTCGTCGAGCGACGACGGAATCGAGTTCGTCGCCGCGACGTGCAGCCGAAGCGCCTCGATCGTCCGAAGCAGTTCCCGCGACTGTCGGGTCCGCACTTCGGCGCGAGCTGCCGCGCTCAGTGCCGGCATCAGCAGACCGACGAGCGGCGTCAGCGTTCCGCGGTCGAGATCGGCGAAGCCGGACGACGTGCGAGCGAACGCCTGTTCCGCCTCAGCCAAGCCGATGGAGCGATCCGCACCGTCGACCAAGGTCCACTTGAAGAAGTCGTCGGCGATGCGCTTGATCGCCCGCCCTTCATAGATGCAGACGACCTGCAGGACGGGCATCGCTTCCAGCCGAGCCGGATCGAACCCCTCGGCGATCAGCCGTTCCTTGGCGATCGGATAGCCGCGGATCGCCAGTCCCGACAGGAACCCGTCGAGCGCCGTCTCGTCGAGTGCCCCGGAGCTGACCGACGGCATGATCCGACCGAAGTCGCGACGGACGACCGACCGCCACTGTTCGGCACTCCAGTCCTTCTCTTCCGGGCGATCGAACGCCTCGAATCCGAACCGCAGGAGTCGCATCTCGCCGAACAGCGCCTCGCGCATGTCGGACGGCCCTTCCGGCAGACTCGACAAGGCCCAGTAGAGATTGGGCGAGCCTTCGGCGGCGATCCATGATCGGACGTCGCCGTAGGAGATGTTCTGGATCGCGATACCGATGAGCGAGGTGATCAACAGGCTGGGCTTCGAGACGTCGCGAGCCATCGCTGCCATGCGGCGAATGTCCTTCTCGGCGCGCCGCCAGTCGCGTGTCGCGATCGCGTAGCGCGTGTCGAGCGAGACGAGTCGGGCGAGCTGACGCATCTGCTGCTGCGATTCGAGATCGATCGCCAGCAGGTCGGCGACCGAGCGAGTTCCGTACGACTCGATCTGCCAGTCGCAGTACGCGCTCTCGGTCGCTCGATCGATCGCATCGAAGGCGCGGCGATGACCGTCGAGCAACGCGCCGACCTCATCAAGCGGCAACGATTCGATCGGCAGGTCGAGCCAGACCGAGTCCCACTGCTGTGCATCGCCTTCGAGCCCGCGCCGCGCTCGCTCCGCCTCGCGAATCGCCTCCAGGTAGCCGATCGCCGCATTTCCGGGGCGCGGCACGAACGGCGTCGGTCGGAACAGATACGTCAGCGCCGGATCGGGCTCCGGAGCGCCGACCAACGACCCCATGTCCCATCGCTCGATCCGACGTCCGTCGACATCGAAGACCTGCTGAGGCGCCACCAACGCCGCCCCGCTCGGTTCCTGTCCCGTCGCCGGGAGCGCGGCCCAAGGAAGAGTCAGCGCACCGGCCGCCAGTGCCCAGCGAGTCAATCGCGCGCCGCGTCGTCGACCGGCGTCGGATCGCTCGCCGCGCTGGCACTCGTCCCGTCTTCGCTGGTCGCGTCGACCGAATCGAGGGTCGACGAGTTCGCCATGCCGAGCCAACTCATGCTGTCCGTTCGGTCGCCGTATCACAGCCAGTCTCCCCAGTTGAAGTCCGGTCGCGTCTCGTCCTGTTCGAGCGATTCTTTTCCGTCGATCGGAAGCAGCGAACGCGGCCGTTCGATTCGCGGCAGTCGTTCGCTCGCTTCTCCGTTCTTTTCCGTCGGCCGCGCGTCGCGCCGCTCCAGCGCTTCCCACGTCCCTTCCTGACCGAGTCCCAATCGCAGCCTCATTTCGAGCGACAGCGACGCCGGATCGAACCAGCCTCGCCACACGCCGAGCACCGGACGACTCAGCCCCGTGAATTGCTCCGCCGACGGCGATTCGCTCGATCGATCGGGCAGCGCCAAGCGATCAGGAAGCGCCAAGCGATCGAACGGAAAACCGAGCGGACTCTCGGGCAACGCCTCGCGTTCGGGAGTTCGGTCGAGCGGTCGTTCGTCGGTCGGAGTCTCGACCGCTCCGGCGAAACCGGCAGGAGCGGGGAGCGAACGATCGCCGACGTCGACCGCCGCATGACGCGTTAGCGCCAACGATCCGATCAATGACGCCAACAGCAATGCCGAGACCGACGGCCACACCGGCGACTCGTACCAGCGGCGCCCCGGTCGGTCGACTCTCTCGCGGTGAGAGAGTCGCGTTCGGTCGTCGGTCTCGAGCGACGCCTCGATACGACTTGATCCGCGCTCGTCGCTCGACTCGCTCGTCCGTTCCGATGCGACTCGCGCTGCCGCTCGCCCCGCGGCGAATCCTTGTTCGTATCGCAGCATCGCCAGATCGACGCGAGGCGCAACCGGAGCGAGCGAAGCGAGTCGCCGCTCCAGTGCGTCCTGCGGATCGATGGTCGGAGCATCGTCGTTCATCGTGGTTTCTCCGTCCCCTCGGGACGTTCGTTCGTTTCCGCCGTCGCCGCTCGTTTGCGCGACGCAGCTCGTTCGATCGAGGCGGTCGAGGAGATCGACGGCCGTTCGTCTTCGCCGAGTCGCTGCGCGAGGCGTGTCAGCAGCGAACGGTAGCGCCGCATGACGGTCGGCGGCGAGCAGTCGAGCACGTCGCCGAGTTGTTCGTAGGTCAGCTCTCCCCAGATCCGCCCGACCACCAACGTCCGCTCATCGTCATCCAGGTCGTCGAGCGCTCCGGTCACCTCGTCCAGCGACAGACCGAGGGACGGGTCGGGTCGGTGCCAGACCGGACGCGATTCGGCTGCCGCCTGATGATGTCGCTGCCGTACCGAGTCGCGACGGCGTTGGTCGATCGCCGCATTGCGGACCGCGCGGAACATCCAGGCGACCGGATCGTCGGGGGGAGGGAGCTGCCGAACGAGCGCCAGCAACGCTTCCTGAACGCAGTCGTCGGGGGATCGGGTCGCACGAGCGGCGAGCAGTCGCCACGCCGGTCCATGCCGCTCCACCAACCGTTCGAGGTCGAGCGGTTGCGGGGCGCGATCGGCGTTCGCGGGGGTCGGCGGCGTCAAGCGTTCGGTCTCGCGTCGGGCGTTTCCCTGATGACGCACGCCGAACGGCCGAATTTCAAGCGGCTCCGGAAAAGAATCGGGATCCGTTTCGTCGGCGAAGCGCCGGGGCGGGGCGGGGCTTGCCTCCCAGCCCCGTTCCTCCCAGCCCGCCGCGTCAGCAAGGGGTCCCCGTGCCCTCCCAGCCCGTAGCGCAAAGCGCAGGGGTCCCTTTGTGTCTCGCGCTTCGCGCAAACGCTGCGACCGAGGTCGGNNAACGAGAAACGCCGGGACCCTAGGGCGATCGGACAACGGCATCCGCATCTCGACCGACATCGATTCCGAAAATTCTTCCGGATTCCGCGCCGCTCCGAGGGGCAAATCGGTACTGAACTCTTGCGGGCCGATCGCATTTCCCTCAGGAGTCACGTGATGCCCGGAGTTCATCTCCCTTCGAGTCCCGCGTCCAGCGCGTCTCGGGTCGACCACGAATGTCGACACTCCCTCGCCGCATCCGATCGTCGGTCCGATGAAGGCCGTTCATTTCCCCTCGAACGCTACCTGACGCGCGACGACCGGCGACGCNNCGACGATCCGCACCGCGCGATGTCGCTGAATCACCAGGATTCGCTCGGCAGTCGCGAGTCCGACGATCGGAGGACGAATCGCGAACGGCGTCCGCAGGTCCGGCCATGGTCGAGTCTGATCGCAATCGCCCTGGTCGCGTTCTCTTCGAGCGCCGTTCTCGGTCAGCAAGGGGCGAACGATCAGGAGCACTGGCAATTCGTCTCGCCGAGCGACGACATCCAGCTCGTCGGGCCGCTCGCCGGGATCGATCTGGCGATCGCGAAGCCGGAGTTTCGCCGCGGACTGCTGCGGATCGAATGGACCGGCAAGGATGTCGGCCGCTCGTGGGAGCTGGAGATCGGCGGCGAGCCGTTCCTGTTCGCGACGGTGACCAACGGCATGCCGATGCTCGCCGGCACCTATCGAGTCGCGATGTTCGATCGCCTCCGGCCGAACGAGCTGCAGGCCGAGGTGACGGTTCGGGTCGTCGATCCGTCGGTCGTTCCGATCATTGTTCCGTCGCTCGACTTTCCGTTGACGGGGAGCGTCTTCCCGCCGCATCCCGCCTCGATCCGCTTTTCGGGACTTGCGGACGGTCCCGTCTGGTTGGCGATCACCGACACGCGACGCGTGCTGGCGATCTACCGAGTCGACCACGTCGCGAACTCGCGTGACTGGTCGATCGACGTGCCGTGGACCTTCGGTTCGGGTGAGTTCCGATCGTTCGTCTTCGTCGCGAATCCGCGTCAGATCGACCTTCCGCCGTCGGACGACACCCGCTTCCTGATCACCGATGACGAACTTCCCGAGCCGACGCCCGACTGGGTCCTGCAACCGGTCCCCGGCTCCGGGAACTGATCGCGCGTTCTAGCCAGTCAATCCATCCGCTTCGACAACCCCAACGATTCGACAGTTCGATCGCCGACGCCCCTCGTCCCAGTCGCACCCAACCGGGACGGAAGTCGTCGCGATCGTCGAGGAGTCCGAAACATGTTCGCGTTCCTGTTGCTGATCACCTCCTGCTGGCTGGACGAACCGCCGGCGATCCCTCCCGGCATCCCGCCGGTCTTCGAAAAGCGTCGCGCCTGGGAGATCGTCTCGCCCGAATACGACGTCGTCTATGAAGGCTACACCGTCTCGATCGAGGCGTACGTGCGCAAGCCGCAAGGGAAGACCGGCACGCTCCGCGTTTCGGTCCATACCGGCTCGACCGACTATCAGACCGAGTATCGACTCGGAACGCGCCGCACCGAGATCGTCAGCATCGACAACGGCGGCTCGCGCATGCCCGAAGGGCAATATGTTCTCGATCTGTTCGACGACGAACGTCCGGGACAGCTGCTCGAGCGAGTCGTCGTCTGGGTCAAGGATGGTCCCCCCGAGGCGCTGCCGACCGTCGACAATCCGCCGATGGGGACCACCATCGTCAGCTACGACGGTCTGATTCGGACGAGCGGCAAGGCGGCGAGCAAGAGCTGGTTCTACGTCGCTCAGAACGGCACGAACCGCTGGTACTTCACGATCGATGCCGATCCGACCGGTAGCCTGCTCTGGCGCTACGATCTGTCGCTGCCGATCGAGACGGCCGACTACGAGATCTACGCCTTCCCCGCCGATCCGTCGCAGTGGGAGATCGCTCCGACCGACATGACCGCCTTCAAGGTGATCGTGCCGGACGATGCCGGTGCTCCGCTGCCGGGTCCGGGCGGAGATGGAGGGACGCCGATCGGAACGATCGACGGCCGTTGATCGAACGTGGAAGTCCGCCGCGACGACGCATCGCCGCTGCTGACGAGGAATCGAGACCGACACGGCCGTCACGTCTCGATCCCCTCTGCGACGGCGAGTCTTTCGATTCGGCCGTTCGGACGACGGAGTGTCCGAACGGCTTCGGACCGGTCACCTCTGTTTTCGGAGCCGCCAAGAGCCATGCGATCCCTGATCGATCTATCGTCCCCCTTGGTCACGCTGACGCTCACGTCGATCATCGCGTCGACCGGAGCATTTCTCTGTCGCGAAGCGACCTCCACGCCGCTTCCGGTCGCGAGGCCGAAGCGCGGAGTCCTTTCGAGTCCGCAACAGGAGCGTGAACCGAACGCGCGAAGCGAGCCGAACGGCGACAACGCTCCGCGAGCGACCGAAGGGACGGAGCCGGCGATCGACCGCGGCGACGAATCTTCGGCGAGTCCGCTTCCGTTCCGACATGCGCGGCTGCTGGATGTCCGCGGCGCGTTGACGCTCGATTCCCGTGCGGGGCGAGACGAGCCGGATCGGGATCGTTCGCTCGACGTCGCGAGTTGGGGAGCCGATCCGATCGTCTGGAGCGAAGCTCGACGAACGGGAACGACGGCGAACCCGAACGGCTGGAGTCGCGTGCTCGAGATGGAACTCGATCTCGCTTGGGAACAGCTACGGATCTTGGCCGGCGAGCATGGTGATCGTCCCGATCCGACCGTCGATCTGCGCCGCGGCGAAGAGCGACTGAGGAGCTACCTGCAGGAACAACTCGGCCCCGACGGTCTCGCTCGCCTGCATCAACTCGCTTGGCGCCGGGCCTGTGATCGCCACTCGCTGTACCAGATGCTCGCTATCGGGTCGCTCGGCGAGGATCTGGCGGTCGAGAATCCGATTCGCGACGAACTGAGCTTCGCGATCGAAGAGGAGATCGAGCGACTGCGGAGCGAGATTCTGGCGACAGAGCGGGCGCTGCTGAACGAGATCGCCGAACGACTGGAACCGCCGCATGCCGCGGCACTGCTCCAACGCTACGGCGACGACGATCTCTGGTCTCGCATGCCGTTGATCGACTTCGATCGTCTCGACGATCGGCTGACGCTCACCGCGTTCAAGCGTCAGTCGGTCGCGGAGTTCTACGAGGATCCGGCAGCCGTATCCGATCCGGTGAAGTTCGGGATGGGATCGTCGCCGCTCCCGAACCGCTCTCCTCGGGATCTCGCCCGACTCGAGGGGCTCTTTTCGCTCGACGCCGAGCAGCAAGCCGAACTCGCTCGGCGGCGTGAAGAGTTGGAGTTTCGCTTCTTCGATCTGTCGCGCGAGCTGGAACGGGAGCGGCGTCGTTCGCCGAAAGGGGCACGAGTCGATGAACTTCGGCGCGAAATGGAACAGCTTCGGCGCCGCACCGAAAGGCTGGTCGACGACCTGGTCGACGTCCCGCAGCGACTGGAATCGGAACGGATCGAAGATCTCATCGCGTTCCGCTACTGGGGCATGACCCAAATGCTCGTTTCGGGTTCGGTCGGATATGACTTGGGACGGACCGAAGCGGAACGGGACGAGGTGGTCGCTCTGGTCGAAACGCTCCGGCGTCGACTGAAGGAATCGCGTCGCCGACTGATCGACGACCACGAGCGACGGCTGACCGAGCTGCTCGACGAACCGACTCGGGCGCGTCTCGCGGCGACGCTCGGAGAGCCGCCGGTCGAGTTCCCGCCGATCGATCCGGCTCGATACGTTGCGACGCTGGAACGAGCGGTCGAGAGCTTGCCGTCGTACTGGTCCGGCGACGGCGTCCGCCCGAACGACCCGGACCGTGAACTCGACCTNNAGCGCCGGGATCAGCCCCTTCAGCGACGTCGACACCGATCGAATCAGCCGACCGTGAGAACGACTCGATATCGCACGGCCGCGCGTCGGGGACGACGCGGGCCCACGCAGGGAGCATCGTCGAGCGACCGAGGCACGGAGTACCCCTGCGCTTGGCGCTACGGGCTGAGAGGCACGGAGCCAGTGGACGCGGAGATGAGAGGCACGGGGACCCCTTGCT
>DMPQ01000139.1:261-13088 GCA_003455945.1 Planctomycetaceae bacterium | reverse complement strand
GCCAAGCGCAGGGGTCCCCGTGTGCCGAATCGGAAACGACGAAGGTCGACGACGGACGCACGACGATCGTGGCCGGGTCCACGCGCCGGAACCGACCTCTATCGGCCGCCGATCAGAACGGCGGCCGCGGCGATCGCTGCCNNCGTATCGGCTCGTTCGTTCGATCGAAGAGATCGACGGCACTCGTCGGATCCCCGACCTCCATCAGTCGATTCCGGCGGCACTGCTTGCTCGCTTCGATCACGTAGCGCCGCCAGCGCTCGACCGATTTCGCTTCCGGACGGACGGCCGAACGACGCCATTCGACCGGCAGCCAACAAGCCGTTCCGAGCTCGACCAGCTTTTCGAGCAGCACCTGTTGCCGATCCCCTTTCGGGACCGCCGATGCGATCGAGACGCGACGCGGTGACTCGACCGTAACCTCCCGCCGCTCGACGACCGTCAGCTCGATCTCGTGCTTGCCGGTCCGTTCGATGCGAGCAGCGAACTCGAGTCCGCTCCCGTCGAAGAGCGTCACCTCGTCGCCGATCTCCAGACGAAGCACATGGCGCAGATGATGCGCCTCGCTCCCCGCCATCACGACGCGGTCCGACTCGCCCACCGGTTCGACATGAAATCGATGCTCTCTCAATCGCGCCTCACCCTATGGCATGCCGACCGTCAGGAGCCCCCGGAGCGTCCCCTGGGCGGCGAACGGGTCTACCAAGGCCAATAGAACTGCCGACTCCCCCATCGCCAAGCCCGGCCGATCAACGACTCGCCGGCCGTTCGGATCGCGATCTCGACCGGCTCGTCGAGACTGATCGACTCCGCCGTTTCGACGCTCGGCTCGATCCGAATCACGACCAACGCGACGCGATCGTCGAAGCGACTCGTTCGATCGCTCCCCTCCGGTTGATCGCCCGATGTCGTTTCGGACGTCGCACCATGTCGCAATTCGCTGCGAGACCCGATCGACGCTACGGCCCCCCGTCTGGCGCGATAGCCGTCCGACGGAGCTCGAACGATGACCGGATCGCCGACGGCAACGCGAGTCAGCTCCGCTTCGCTGATCTCGGCGACCGCTTCCCATCGAGCGCCGTCCGGCACCAGCGTTCCCAATTCCGTTCCCGGCCTCACCGTTCCTCCCGAGAACGTCGGATCGAGCGGATCGCGAATCCTGCTCACCGACCCATCATCGGAATCGTCGCCCGAGTCGAGCATTACCGGCCGCGATACGACTCGGCCCGCGATCGGCGCAACGACTGTCCCTCGTTCGATCCGTCGCTCGAGGAGTTGGAGTTCGCGCTCGCGACGCTCGACCTCGCTCGACAGCGCCTCGGTCTGCTCGCCTCCGACCGAGCCGACCAGTCGGAGCGATCCCTCGAGCTCCGCTCGTGCGACCTCGAGTTCCGTTCGCTGCCGAAGCCGTTCCGCCGAAAGGCGCGGATCGACGATCGACACGATCCGCTCCCCGGCTGCGACTTCCGAACCGTTCCTCACGCTCTCGTTGATCTGGCCTCCATCGACGGCGATCAACGGAACTCCGTCGACCCTTCTCATGCGTCCGACGGTCGACACTCGCCCCGGCAACGGAACAGCCAGAGCCAGGAGCAGGACGATCAGCGCCGCAGAAACTCGCCCCAGCGCTCTTCGCGTTCGATTCGGTCGACGCCGCAGTTCGGCCGCCACCTGTTGCGCTTCGATGATCGTCGGACGAACGATCGCGATCAGGATCATCAGCATCCACCCGCTCCAAGCGAGCGGTGCGAGCCCGAACGGCTCGGCCAGTCGGACGATTCCGAGACCGATGAGCATCGTCAGCGCTCCTCGGTAGAGTCCGGCCGCAAGACCGAACACTCCCCAGATCACCGTCCGACCTCGCTCGTGAACTCCCTCGGTCGCCGGCCGATCACGCCCCTCGAACGGCATTGCATCGCTTCCGCCGAGCAGACCGATCCAGATCGATCGGCGCGCCCGAACGGCGAAGGCATGCAGGTTGGGGATACCGACCGCATCCGACAACAGGAAGTAGCCGTCGTAGCGCATCAGCGGATTCAGATTGAGCAGCAGGTTACCGCCGATCGTCGCCACGATGACGAACCAGGCAAAGGCATGAATCGGACCGTCCGATGTCAGGCTCCAGATCAGGATCGCCACCGAAGCGATCACCCCTTCCACCGCACTGCCGGCGATGGTGACGACCATCCGACGAGCCCGAGAAGGGACCAACCAGACATCGCTGACGTCGACGTAAGGACAAGGACTGCCGAAGAAGAGCATCAAGCCGAACTCGCGCACCTGCGCTCCGCTCCGCCGCGCCGCGATCGCATGTCCCAGCTCGTGAGTCCCCTTCACCAGGGCGACCAACAAGGGCAAGCCGATCAGATGCCGAGCCTGCAACCACTGCGGAACGTCCCTCGCTTCATCCAGCAGTTTCGGAAACCCGGCGACGCATAGGATCGCGGCCGTCATGGCGAGTCCCCACCAGACGATCCGCATCGGTCTCGCGAATCCGGGACGAACCAGTCGTTCGAGTCGTGAGACCAACGGTTCCGCCGGAAACGAAACCAGGCGGATCGCCCAAGGGGTCCTCCACCAGGTCCCCTCGTCGTCCTTCGAGCGATCTCCGATCGACGTCGAGCGGCCGCCGACGATCAGTCCTTCCCGTTCGAGAACGACGAACAGACGCGTCCACCCTCGGATCGCCCCACGACGATCCGCTTCGTTCCTGACTCGCTCGCGAAGCCACTCCGCGATCGGCATCGATCCGTCGAGTCGCTCGGCAGCCTCCCACTGCTCGTCGGTGAACTGCCAGTAGGCCGACCGTAGCGGATCGCCGACGCGCACGATCCCCTCGTCCGTCGAACGCATCACGTCGAGGTCACGTCTCAGTCGCGGATGGCTCGCCGCACTGCTCACCGATCACCGCTCGTCGAGTCGGAAGTCGAGTCCGAATCGGAATCCGGTCCGTCCGCCGAACGGACCGTCAGCAGCACCATGACGCGACTGCCGATCGCCGGACGGTCCGCGGCCGGCAGCGCGAGTCTCAGGCGGAACGAGCCGTGGACCGGATCGATCTCGGGAGATCGCTCCACGATCATTCCTTCGAACGTCTCATGGCCGGCGACGACTCGGCCGAGCAGTCGTTCCGGTTCGACATCGAAGAGCGATTCGGGAGCCAGCAGGTCGATCCGTCGCTCCGAATCGTCGATCACTTCGAAGAGGACCGTTCCCGCATCCCGCATTTCGCCGGCGACGGCGGCAACGCGAGTCAGAACGCCGTCGAACGGAGCGAACAGTTGATGGCGTTCCAATTGCCGTTCGGCTCGTCGGACCGCGACTTCGGCGCCGCTCGTCTCGCGCTCGGCCACTTCGAGCGTTGCTCGAGCGATCTCCGCTTCGATGCGCGCCTGAGCGACCAGCGTTTCGCGCCGCTCGAGTTCCGCGTCGGTCACGCTGTCGGCAACCTGTTCGCGGGACCGGCGCGCTCGTTCGAGATCTCCTTCCGCCAGCGAAACGCCGACGCGAGCCTTCTCGGCTGACGCCTTGCTCGCGATTGCCCGAGCGGTCGCTGCCGCCAACGACGCGCGCGCCGCCAGGAGTTCGAGTTCGGCGTCGGCGGTTTCGAACGCGATCAACCGATCACCGGCTCGCACGCGATCTCCGACCGAGACGTCGACCGTTTCGATCGTTCCGGCCACTTGTGACGAAATCGCGGCGCGCCGCTTCGGCGCGACCAACCCGGGAACTTCGACCTCGGTCGAAGTCGGTTCGCCGACCTCCGCGCGATCTTGCGCAAAAGCCGAAAACGATGTCGGAGCCTCGATCACGAGGCTCGACAGCAAGCCGACGAACAACGCGGCTCTCGTTCCGAAAGGCGTTCCCCCTCGACTCCGTCGACTACCACCAGCCATATCGTCTCCCCTGATCGAGAAGTCGTCGGAAGAGGACCTTCACCAGCGGACTGCGACCGCAGTCGATCCGAAGCGTCACGCGAGTACCGGGACGAAACGCCTCGCTCGGCACGGAGGTCAGTTCGGCTCGCAACGGCAATCCGACTCCTGTCCCTTCGTCGAGCATCCGCCCTCCCAGTCGAGGCCGAACCGCTTGGAATCGACTCGCTCCGTCGATGGCCGAAAGCACGTCGATCCGCAGCGACGACGAGTCGTCGGGGTGATCGAGTCGGCGGCGAATCGGACCCAGGTCTTCGGGAGCGATCGCCGCATGCACCTCCCATGGTCTCTGCAGATCGGCGACCGTCATCAGCGGATCGCCTCGCTCGAGCGGTCGCGAATCCAGTCGTCGGAGCAGGTCCGGAGCCATGATGCGGCCGTCGATCGGAGCGACGATCGTCAGCGATCGCTCCTGCAACTTCGCCTGAGCGAGTTCGTCGGCAAGTCCGCGTCGCTGGGTCTCGAGGATCGATTGCCGGACTCGAATCCGATCGACCTCGGCGAACTGTTCCGCGTCCAGCACGCTGATGCTCGATAGACGTGCTTCGAGACCGGCCCGTTCGGCATCGGCCGTTCGGATTCCCCCTTCGATACGCGCCAATCGCTCCGCCAGCTGATCGTCTCGCAGCGTCAACAGCGTCTGGCCGCTCGTTACCGTTGCTCCATCCTCGGTCTCGATCGAAAGCACGGTTCCGTCGACCGGAGCGAAGAGGCGGCGCTGAGCGACCGGCTGAAGTTCGCCGTCGACGACGATCACCAGCGGTACCGGAACGAAGGCCGCGCCCAGCAAGACCGCCGCAGCGAACAGCCAGACGACCGGTCGTNNAGGCTGCGTCCGATTCGAGACCGCCAGCCGCTTCGTGCCTGGAACTGCAGCGACAGCAGGTTCTCGAGAACGTCGAACCAGCCGGCGATTCTCTCGATGTGTGACCGATCGACCGGCGACGGCGACTCGAAGACCCAGACGAACCGACCGTCGCGAGTGGAAGAGAGCATGCCGAGTCGAATCGTCGTCATCCGACCGTCGATCAACTCGGCGTCCAAGACCGGTTCGGTCGATGCTTCGGCCGTTGCGTCCGACGTGGCGAGAACGACCTTCAATCGGTCGAGGAACGAACGGAGACGAGACGAACGGCGATCGACGATGATTCCGTCCGATGTCGCCAGAATCTCGGGGGAATGCGTCCTATCGATCCGGATGAGCCAGACCCGATCGACGCCGGTGCGTTCCGCGACCGCTCGCGCGACTTGCCGAATCGTCTCCTGTCCACCTTGTTCCGCACTCCCCGCGATCAGCTCGCGCAGCGATCGATCATCTGCCGCCTGTCGTTCCAGACGCTCGCATCGCTCGCGCATCAGACGATCGGCGATCAGTTGTTGCAGAACCGCAGCGACCTCGGCCAGAGCCGCTCGTCGAGCGTCGCTCCCTGAGGCGACCATCCAGGCGAAGCGAGTTTCCGAATCCGAATCCGCTCCGACCGACAGCCAATACAGGTCGAAGCCCNNCGACGTCGAATCACCGTCGGCACTTAGGGAAGCGATCTTTCGCGGCGCCAGTCGGATCAGCAGATCGGAGCGGTTCGCAAGCGGCTGAGACGCGACCGTTTCGAGCGCAGCGAATCGCTCCGAGGTCGGTGGGTCTCCCGCTGCAGATCGACGTCGGCGTTCACCGCGAATCTCGCTCGACCAGCTCGTCGCCGGATCGCACGGTACGGCGACACTCGCGGGACCGATCGAGAGCCAGGCGGCGATCCCGCCGATATCGCGAACGGCGACCTCGAGAACGGCGGTCAGCGCAACCTCGGTCGACCGCTCGTCGCGCAACTGTCGTTCCAGCGGCGCGAGGATCGCTTCCAGTTGCTCCCACAAGTCAGGAGCCTGCATCGAGATCGACCGAGCGGGCGTGGCCATGCAATCCAGTATAGATGGGCTCCGTCCGAGCCCCCCCAAGGCCAGCTCCCTCGTCGCACCGCTTCGACGCGAAACGAGGTCGACTGCGCAAACCTGAACGCGCGTCGTGTTCCCCCTCCCGCTCGATTGTCGGGAACGGTTGAACGGGTCGCTCCGGTTCTGACGATGACCGAGCGATGAGTCGCCTAGCGTCTCGCCCCCCCGTTGTCTCGCTCTTCGTCGGCCGAGGCTCGAACACGAACGATGTTCCGACACGGTCACCATTTCGATACGCCGCCCCATCAAGCCGGCCGACCTGCCGTTCGGGAAGGCCGATCGTACGTCGTCGCCAACGCAGCGCTCGCCTTCCTGATCTGCGTCGCTCAGTTCGGAGGCTGCCGTCCCCTCGGAGCCGATCGCCGTCCTCCGTCCTCGTCGACCGGCGGATTGACGAAGTACACGCAGCTCGAGATCGAAACGCCGGCAACCGACGGACCGATCGCCGACGATCTCGGTGCCGACGTCCCGCCGATCACGCTTCGGACGCTCGAAGAAGGGACGATCGAGTACTGGGATCTTTCGCTCGAGGAAGCGATCGGAATCGGTCTGTCTCGCTCGCGCGTCTTTCGGAATCTCGGCGGGGTCGTACTCGATGCGCCGTCGGCCGCTCGCACGGTCTTCGACCCGGCGGTGACCGAGACCGATCCGCGGTTCGGTGTCGAAGGAGCGCTCAGCGCGTTCGATGCGCAGTGGTCGACCGGCATGTTCGTCGAGAAGAACGATCGCGCGCTGAACAACCAGTTCTTCGGCGGCGGTGCGCGACTGTTGCAGCAGGATCTGGCCGAGTATCGCTCGGAGCTCTCGAAACGGACCGCGACCGGATCGTTGCTGACGGTCCGGAACATCGCCGAATACGACTTCAACAACGCTCCTGCCAATCTCTTCGAGAACGGCGCCTGGACGGTGAAGCTCGAGGCCGAGGCGAGAACGCCGCTGTTGCAGGGAGCAGGGGTCGACTTCAATCGGATCGCCGGCCCCAGCGGCTCTCCCGGTCTCAATCAGGGCGTACTGATCGCTCGCGTCAACGCCGATGTCGCGCTGGCCGACTTCGAGGCGGCGGTGCGAGATCTGGTCATGGACATCGAGACGGCCTACTGGGAGCTCTACTACGGCTATCGGGATCTCGATGCCAAGACCGTCTCGCGCGATCGAGCCCTCGTCACCTGGCAACGGATTCGGAGTCTGTCCGATACCGGCCAGCGCGGCGGCGAGGCGAGTCGCGAAGCGCAAGCGCGGGCCCAATTCTATCGGCAACAGGAAGAGGTGCAGAACGCCTTCGCCGGCCAAGCGCTCGAGCGCTCGCGAGCGACGACGTTCCGAGGAACTGGCGGCGTGTTGGCGAACGAGCGGCGGCTGCGGTTGCTGCTCGATCTGCCGATCGTCGACGGCCGACTGATCCGTCCGGCCGACGAACCGATCGTCGCTCCGGTCGCGTTCGCCTGGGGAGAGTGCGTCGACGAAGCGCTGGTCCGTCGCGTGGAACTTCGCCGCCAACGTTGGGAGATCCAGCGGTCCGAACTCGAACTGCTCGCCGCGAAGAACTACCTGCTACCGCGACTGGATGCGGTCGGTCGTTATCGCTGGCGCGGCTTCGGCCACGATCTCCTCGCGACTCAGGGCCCCAACCCGCGTTTCGACAACGCGCTCGAGGACCTGGTGACCGGCGACTTTCAGGAATGGCAGATGGGAGTCGAGTACCGATTCCCGGTCGGATTCCGCCAGGCGCATGCCGGCTATCGCCAAGCACAGCTCAACCTCGCACGGGATCGCGCCCTGCTCGAGGCTCAGGAGCGGGATGTGGTCGCCGATCTGACCAATGCGGTCAGCGAACTCGATCGGGCGTTCGTCACGCTGGAGAGCAACCTCGAACGATTGGAAGCGACCCTACTTCAGCTCGAAGCGCTTCAGGCGGTCTACGACGATGACATCACCGACGAGAACCAACGACTGAGACTGCTCGATCTGATTCTCGACGCCCAGCGCAACGTCGCCGAAGCCGAGAGTCGCTGTTACCGCGGTCAGGTCGAGTACCAGTTGGCGATCCGTCAGGTCCATTTCGCCAAGGGATCGCTCCTCGACTACGATTCGGTCGCGCTCAGTGAGGGCCCTTGGTCTCAGGCTGCGATTCGCGACGCCGCTCGACGCGGTGCCCAGCGGCGCCGCATGTCGGTCCTGACCGACTTCCTGATGCCGGCTCGGCGACTGAGCGACGGTCCGATCGCCGACTCTTGGCAGAGGCCGGTCGAGCCGATTCGCGAGACGTCGTCGGACGAAACGTCGTCGGACGATACGATCGACTCGGCGATCGATGCGGACATCGAGTGAGCGGTCGGCTCGGTGAACGCGACGCGACGCGAAGAGCGACTCTTCGCGCCGCATCGGTTTTCGAACATGGCGATCATCGATCGGTCGAGCCGGCTCGAATCGAAACACGGAGATCGATCTTCATTCCTTCGATCGACGCGTCGACGATTCGGCCGAGCTGAGTCGAGCCCTCGCCCTCTTGCTGAAGCTCGTAGTAAAAAGGGCGACCGGTTGCCGGATCGAGCGGAATCGGGACGATCCGAACCTCATCGAGCGTCGTCGGGAGCTTGCCGCGTTCCGCCGCAGCGTGTGCCCGCAGTGCTTCGCACGTCCGGAGCAGGGCGAACTCGCGAGCCATTCGAGTCTGAGCCGCTCGAATCCGGGCCGCCGGCATCAGGAGCTGGCGTTTGAACGGGGGGAGGGCTTCGATCTCCGGCAATCCGATCTCGGGATCGAACTTCGTTGCTTCCTCTCGCGACAGAAAGAGCAGTCGCAACTCGCGGTCCCGCAGCTTGCGATACTGGCTCCAACTCGCCTGAAGGATGACTCGCGAGACCGGCATCGCGTCGACCTTTGCCTCGTCGACTCCCGCCTCGATCAGCACCTGCTTCGCCGTCGGGTAGGTGGTCGTCGTCAACTCGACGAGCGTCGGTCGTTTGACCTCGTCCCCCTGTGAGACGCCTCCCATCGTGTAGGTCGACAACAGGAAGGTGTGTTCCAGCAACTCTTCGAGCCGCGTGTTCCACCAGTCGACCGAATCGATCGGGCTATTCGGATCGAACAAGTCGCCGTAGGTCAACTCGATCGCATCGAACTCCATTTCGATTCCGGGCCGAAAGTCGACCAGCGGGTCCGGCAGCATCGTCAGCGCCCAGTAGAGATTCGGAGCGTCGGGCTGACGGATCAGCTCGACGAGCTGCCGATTCATCTCGCTCGCGATCGCCAAGCCGACCAGACCGTTGACGACGGTCGGCCCTTCGCCGACATGGCGAGCCATGGCATAGCCGATCCGCAGCAGCTCGAGCGCTCGTTCGTACTCGCCGTGGGCAATGTGCCATCGGGCGGTCGAGGCGAGCATCCGTGCGAACAGACGACTCTCCTGCACCTCGGGAAGCAGGATGAAGAGCGTCTCTTCCTCCCGGATCGGCAGTTGCCAATCGCACGAGTCGCAGTAGGCCGCGCGCTTCAGCGTCGCGAAGATGCTGGAGTCGGCCGACAGCAGCGGCTGAGGCTCGTTCTTCAGCTCCTCGAGCGGCCGAGTCGTCCAGGCATGGAACTTTTCCAGCAGCTCCGAATCGCCGAACAGACGGTTCTGCTCGGACTTCACCTTGCCGTAGTGGACCGCCGCGTTTCCGGAATGCCGATCCCGCACCGACGGCAGCAGTTCGATCGCCAACAGCGGCTCTGCCGGGCCGATCGGATCGACCGCGAGTTCGATCGGTTCGCTCCCGTCCGGCGACGCCCAGACTTGCGCCGAGACGTTGCGTGGTTCGATGCCGTTCGGTGCGGCGAGCAACGCCGCGAGGAACACGAATCGCAGAGCTCTCATGAACAGGTCCTTTCTTCAGGCGTTCGGATCGGCGCGCTCCTCGAGCGCAGTCATGGGGTCGTGATCGCAAGCGAGCGGGAGAGCGACGTTCGCGAATGACGTCGCAGCAGCCGATCGATCAGGAGAGATCGAGCTCGAGGCTGCCGCTGGTGAAGCGTTGTCGCCAGAGGTAATACGGGGGAGGGGAATCGCTTCGGCCGTCGTCAGGCCGTTCCAAGTCGGTCCGAATCGGCTTGTCGTACGTCCCCGACTTTTCGACCTGCTCGACGATGACCGCCCACCGCCCGCGCGGCGCCCCTTGGCGGTCCGTCGACTCTTCGATCACCAGCGAGTCGGTCGGAACGCCCGTCGGCCGATCGATCTCTCGTTCAGACATCGACGGGGGACGGCGCGAGCTTTCTGCCGCGAGCGCCGGGATCGTCTCGGGGGGATCGAACCGAGAGAGGGTCGCGATGGCACCGAGCCAACCGGCCGCGATTCCACCGGTCGAGGCGAGCAGAACCGAAACCCAGCGACTCCGAGCGCTCGCTCGCCGCGCCACACCGGCGTTCTCCCGACGCCCTATCTCCAGGCCACAGCGATACGCCCACGCGGAATCGTTCGGCAGCTCGCTCGCCGGAGTCAGGGTCGCCAGATGAGCGGCCCCCCAGGCTTCGGCCTGAGCGAGTTCGACGTCGAGCGGATCCGAGGGCCGATCGGGCGAGCCGTTCCGATTCGCTTCGTCCATCATCGCACCTTCCGTTCTTCGGTCCTTCCGCGCGACATCGACGAATCGATTCGCCCGCGGAGCAGAGCGATCGCCGAGACGAATCGGCGCTGCGCCGTGCTCGCTTCGACGCCGGTCAATTCGCCGATCTCGGCATACGACAGCCCACCCCAAATTCTCGCCACCACCGTCTCGCGCAAGTCGGGATCGAGTTCGACGAGCAGTTCGGTCGCACGAGCCGCATCGAGCGAGGCAGACGGGTCGGGGACGAACCACGGTTCTTCGCGATGAGCGACCACCGCTTCACGTCGTCGTCGCCGATCCCGTTCGCGTCGCCGGTGAAGCGCCCGATAGCGAATCGCCCCGTAGAGCCAAGCGATCGGACGAACCGGCCAACTGCTCTGCCGGAGCAGTTCGAGCAACGCATCCTGCACGATGTCATCGGGAGAGTCGAACCAGGAACGAGCGTAGAGGACGAGAGCCGCGCCATAGCGCCGAGCGAGTCGCTCGATCTCGTCGAATCGTCGCTCGTCCATCGCCCCTCCACCCTCAACCGTCCCCGGACGACATCATGGTCGCCGCCGATGGAGCAACGTTGCGAAGGAACCTCGATCCGATAGGAAATATTTCTCGAGCGGCTCCGCTCCGACCGCCGTGCCTCCCAGCCCGAAGCGCCAAGCGCAGGGGTCCCCCGTGNNGGGCGGTCGCACGACGATACGTATCGCCCCGACGTGGGCCCGCGTCGTCCCCGACGCGCGGCCGTGCGACAACAAGCACTCGACAGCCCACGCAGCGCGATCGGTGTCGTCATCGGAGCCCCGCCACTCAGGACGCCGTCGCGGCCGCGCCGAGGCGTCATCGCTGACGGGGCCGATCCCGGCGCTTCGCTTCGGGCTGGTCGGGTCGGTCAGAACGCGCAGCCAAGCGAGCGGCCCCGTGCCTCCCAGCCCGTAGCGCCAAGCGCAGGGGTCCTCCGTGCACCGGATCGTCGGAATGCTGCGACCGAGGGCGGTCGCACGACGATACGTATCGCCCCGACGTGGGCCCGCGTCGTCCCCGACGCGCGGCCGTGCGACAACAAGCACTCGACAGAGCGTCACCGCTGACAGGGCAGATCCCGGCGCTGCGCTTCGGGCTGGTCGGGTCGGTCAGAACGCACAGCCAAGCGAGCGGCCCCGTGCCTCCCAGCCCGTAGCGCCAAGCGCAGGGGTCCTCCGTGCCCAGGATCGTCGGAAGGCTGCGACCGAGGTCGGTCGCACTACGGCAATTGCTGCGACCGAGGGCGGTCGCACGACGGCGATTGCTGCGACCGAGGTCGGTCGCACGACGAAACGCGGCCCCGGATCGACTACTTCTCGAAGACGATCAGCAGATCGCCGGTTTCGACGGCCGAGCCGCCGGCGACGAGCACCTGAGAGATGCGGGCATCGCGATCGGCGTGGAGCGTCGTCTCCATCTTCATCGCTTCGATGCTCAGCAGCTTCTGACCGGCGCTCACCTCGTCACCGGCCTGCACGGCAACGGCGACGACCATGCCGGGCATCGCGGCGGCGATATGGTTCGGGTCGTTCGGATCGGCCTTGGCCCGAGCGGCGGTCTGTGGTTCGAGCGAGGCATCGACGATCCGCACGTCGCGCGGCTGGCCGTTGAGTTCGAAGAAGACGGTTCGCGAACCGTCCGGATGCGGTTCGCCGACGGTCAGGAACTTGACGATCAGCGTCTTGCCCGGCTCGATCTCGACGCCGATCTCTTCGCCCGGCAGCAGACCGTAGAAGAAGTTGGTCGTTTCCAGACACGAGACGTCCGAGTACTTCGCCCGATGCTGCAGGAACTCCTGATGGACCTTGGGATAGAGGACCCGAGTCACCACTTCGCGATCGGACGGCTTTCGCTGCAGCGTCTCTTCGAGTTCGACGGCGACCTTGGTGAAGTCGACCGGCGGCAGCGTCTCGCCCGGCCGCCCCTTGATCACCGGGCGACCGCGCATGATCGCCTCGACGACCGCCGGCGGGAAACCTCCGGGAGGCTGTCCCATCTTTCCGCCGACCAGATCGAGCACCGACTCGGGGAAACTCAACTGCCGCGACGGATCGAGCACGTCTTCGGCTCGCAGTTCGTTCGCGACCAGGAACAACGCGAGATCGCCGACCGACTTGCTCGTCGGCGTCACCTTGACGATGTCGCCGAACATCAGGTTGACGTCGTGATAGGCCTGCGCCACCTCGTGCCAGCGCGTCTCCAGCCCCAGCGAGCGCGCCTGCTCCTTCAGATTGGTGAACTGGCCGCCGGGCATCTCGTGCAGGTAGACTTCCGAGGCCGGTCCCTTGAGGTCGCTCTCGAAGGCCGCGTACTGGTTGCGCACCGCCTCCCAGTAGAACGAGAT
>DMPQ01000139.1:0-169 GCA_003455945.1 Planctomycetaceae bacterium | reverse complement strand
CGGCGAGGATGTGCGCGCCGGCCTTTTCCAGCTCGCGGGCGAGCGCGACGTAATAGTCGAGATCGTACTTGGAACGCGCCGGGTCGAGGATGTCGCCCGTGTAGCACATGGCCGCCTCGCAAAGCTTGCCTTCCGCGCCGACCGCGTCCATGGCGACGCGCATGTTCTC
>DMPQ01000280.1 GCA_003455945.1 Planctomycetaceae bacterium | reverse complement strand
CCGCATCGGCCAGACGCTTCTTGATCTCGCCGTAGCCGAAGCCCCCTCGGCGATAGAGCGCCGCCAGCTCCTGGCGATCGGCGTCGCCGACGAAGAGCGAACAGAGCTGATACAGATGATCCTCGTCCGGCTCCTTCGGCTGATCCATCGGGCGCGAATCGGTCGGGATGCGCATGATCTTCTTGCGCATCGCCTTCGCCTCCTCGAAGATCTCGATCGTGTTGTCGTAGCTCTTGGACATCTTCTCGCCGTCGGTCCCGGGGACCTTGGCCGACGCCTTCAGCACCCGCGCCTCGGGAAGCACGAACGTCTCGCCGAACGCGTGATTGAAGCTCTTGGCGATGTCGCGGCAGACCTCGATATGCTGCACCTGATCCTCGCCGACCGGAACGAGATTGGCGTCGTACGCCAGGATGTCGGCCGCCTGAAGGATCGGGTAGGTGAACAGGCCGACGTTCGCGGCGATCCCCTTGTCGCGCTTGTCCTTGAACGCGACGCAGCGTTCCATCAGCCCCATCGGAGTCCCGGAACCGAGGATCCAGTAGAGCTCCGACACCTCGGGAACGTCCGACTGGACGAAGAGGACCGCTCGCTCGGGATCGAGTCCGAGCGACAACAGGTCGATCGCCGCCTGGTGCGTGAAGTCGATCAGCTTGTCCCGATCGCGCACCGTCGTCAGCGCATGCAGGTTGGCGATGAAGTAGTACGCCTCATGCCCCTCCTGCAGCTCGATGTACTGCCGGATCGCTCCGAAGTAGTTGCCCCAATGGGGACGACCGGTCGGCTGGATGCCCGAGAGAACGCGTGGCTTCATGGATCGGGACTGAGGGCTCAAGAAAGACGGAACGAGCGACCGCCCGCGAGGAGCGATCGCTCGTGATGGATGCCGTCGCTGGACCGCTCGCCGGCAGCAACGCCTGTCGGGGCGATGCGGGGGGCAGTCTAGTCCGCTGACGGACGGCTTTCAACGAGGCGAACGGCAGGGGCCCGAGGTGACGATCAGCGCCACCACCCCCGCGTCGCGAATCAGATGATGCCGCCGTGAGTTCGGAAGGGAGACATGTGATCGGGCTGGTCGAGGAACCAGAACTTCTCCCATTCGTCCAGGAGGATCCGCTGGTTCTCCGAGGTGTCGATCAGCTGACGCACACGCCGATCCGGCTCGGCCGAATAGATCGGCAGGAAGCAGCCGACGTTGCTGCTGACCACCAGAGCCAGAAGCGTCGCGAACAAGAGCCGACGCATCGCGTTTCCTCCCTGAAGTAGGCTGCCTCGATAACTCGGTCCACGACCGGTCGGGCTGCTGTATCTTCGGAAGTCGCGCTGCCGGAAGTTTAAGCGATATTCCCGTCAGAACCGGAACCGCTCCCCGCGTCCGAACGGGCCACCGCTCGATCGATCAACGAGCGAAACTGGCGAGACTGGGTCGAGGGCGAGTCGTTACGTCAGAGAGATCGCTCGGGTCTCACTCGAGCTGTCGCTCGCCACCGCTGCTCAGTCCTCGGTGCGATAGAGCGTCATCGGGAGCGAGCCGTCGACTTCGGCGGCCGCAGCGGCCCGAGCCTGACGAGCGGCGGCGAGATCCTGCACCCGCTGCTCCATCTCCTTCCCCGGCTTGAACGTGACGACCAGCTTCTCGGGGACGTCGACCTTGTCGCCGGTCCGCGGGTTCCGCGCCTTGCGAGCTGCCCGGCGTTTCACCTCGAAGACGCCGAAGTTCCGCAGTTCGATCCGGCCGTCCTCGACCAGCGTCTCGACGATCGCATCGAAGGTCTTCTGGACGATCTCCTTGGTCTGGAGCTGGGTGAGGCCGATCTGCTCGGAAATGACCCGAACGATCTCTTTCTTGGTCATCGCACCGCTCCGGCGAGCCCCCGACTCGGGGCCTGGAATCCATTCGGAAGAGAGGGCGAGTGTAGGAACGCCGAACGCTAATGTCAATCCTGAAGCCTGTTTACGTCAAGCAATCGGCCGTCCGCAAGCCCGCGTTCGCGCCGCGGCGCGAGGATCGCCGAACGGTTGAGTGACCACTCCGCGCCGAGCCCCTTTCGGCCGCTCGGACGACGACTTCGGACGACGACGGTCGCTCGGCGGCGCGTCGAAGGGACGGAACGGGGATCGGGCGGAGAGCGCGGACCGTTGGCCGGTCCGAGGCGAACGACGGTCAGACGCGGAAGACCTTGCGACTCGCTTCGATCTTCTCGATCGAGTGGAGCTTCCCTTGGCCGCTCCCCGGGCAGACCTCGCACGTCCGCTGCCAGTCGGCTTCGGTCTTCAGGTTCGAATCCCAGAAGGGCCAGGTGCGGCACTGTCTCGGACGGGACTCGTACACCGTGCACTTGCGGGTCTGCGGATCGAGCAGGATACAGTCGCCATCCGGATACTCGGTCAGACTCCGTCGGATCCCGACCTTGCGGACGAACTTCCGTTCGAACTCGTCCGACGTCAGACCGAGGATTTTCCCCATGCCGTCGATCTCGTCCTGGTTGACCCAGACGTAGCCCGGGGCTCCCGAGCAGCAGTCGCCGCACTGGGAACAGGTGAACTTCAGACCGGCGTGGTACCAGGGCTTTTCCGACACGCTCGTACGCTTCCGTCGAGAGGGGACCGTATCGCCAACGATCCGATCGACCGGACGATCGGCAGCGGCGAAGCGACCAGCGTACGAGGTCCGTCGAGTGCGCGAAAGTCGTCCGCGCACGAAACGAGGGGGAGCAAGTCACCTTGCCCCCCTCGCTCGCTCTCCGAACTCTCGTCTTTCGCACGTTCGAGGCCTCACGCAGCGCGGCGATGCCGCGGCACGACCGAGCCCCGATCGCGATCCGGTCGCCGTCTCAGATCCGGAAGCCGGCCACCTCCGCTCGCAGCACTTCTGCCTGAGCCCCGAGTTCCTCGCTGCTGCTGGCCATCTCCTGACTGGACGAAGCGACCCGTTCCGAAACCTGATTGACCAGCCCGATCGCCCCGACCACTTCGTCGGCATACTGCGCCTGGGCGGCGGTCGACGTCGCGATCTCGCCGATGCTGTCGGTCGTCGCGACGACGCCGTGAATGATCCGCTTCAGGCTCTCGCCGGTCTTCTCGCTCAGCTCCGCGCCCAAGCGGACCGCCTTGCGCGATTCGCGGATCAATGTCGAGATCTCCTTGGCGGCGTTGCTCGACCGCTCGGCCAGCTTCCGCACCTCATCGGCGACGACCGCGAATCCGCGTCCGTGCTCGCCGGCCCGAGCCGCCTCGATCGCGGCGTTGAGGGCGAGCAGGTTGG
>DMPQ01000328.1 GCA_003455945.1 Planctomycetaceae bacterium | reverse complement strand
ACCGCCGTCGAGCCGTTATCCTTTCCGGACGCCTCTCGCGGCGAACCTTGGCCATCGTGGATCTGGGTCGAGCGGCGCGACGTACCGGTGGTGCGTCTGAGTCGAAGGTTCGAGCTGGCCGAAGCTCCGGTCACGGCGCGATTGTTCGTCACCTGCGACAACGAAGCGGAACTGATTCTGGACGGGAACGAAGTCGGACGGAACGAACATTGGCAGCGACCGACGGTGCTCGATCTGACCGACCGTCTGGGACCGGGAGAACATCGCCTCGAGTTCGTCGGCAGCGATTGGGGAGACGGGTCGGCCGCCGCGCTCGTCGCCGTTCTCCGTCTCGAGTTCGCCGATCGGGTCGAGTGGCTGGTGACCGACGAGCAGTGGGAGGCACAGCCGGCCGAGGCCGAAGCCGACGCTCGGCAACCGGCTTCGATTCGCGGGACTTACGGTGATGCACCGTGGGGTCAGCCGCACGCGGCGATGTCGGATTCCGGCCCGTCGGCGGCACTCCTGTCGGCGCTGGCCAAGGCGTCGCACGAATGGACCGATGACGATCGGTCGGTCACGGCCGAAGCGATCGCGGCCGAGGATCCGGAATACGCCAAGCTCGTCGCGAACGTGCGCGAGGAGATCCGCGTGCTGAAAGCCGAACGTGACGCGGGGCTCTCGTCGGTGATGGTGATGCGCGACGAGTCGTCGTATCGAACGACTCACGTGCTCGAACGGGGCGAGTACGACAAGCCGGGCGAAGCGGTAACGGCGGGGATTCCGGAGATCTTCGGGAGTCTGCCCGAGGGGATCGACGCGAATCGCTTGGCTCTCGCCGAGTGGATCGTCAGCCCCGAGAACCCGCTCGTCCCCCGCGTGATCGTCAACCGCTACTGGCAGCTCCTGTTCGGCACCGGCCTGGTGCGGACCAGTGAGGACTTCGGATCGCAGGGGGAGTTCCCGACGCATCCCGAACTGCTCGATCATCTGGCGGCGGAGTTCGTCGCCGACGGCTGGAACGTCCATCGACTGCTCGAGCGGATCGTCCTTTCGCGAGCCTATCGCCGCTCGTCGTACGTCGATCCGATCCAGCGCGAGCGGGATCCGGAAGCGCGTCTGCTCGGCCGGATGCCTCGCCATCGACTTGACGCCGAGGTGCTTCGCGACAGTGCCTTGGCGGTCTCGGGGCTGCTCGATCGGACGCTCGGAGGACCGAGCGATCATCCGCTGCAGCCAGACGGACTGTGGCGCGAGATCAGTCACTTCGGCCATCCGATCCCCTTCACCGCGCAGCATCAGTATCCGGATCACGATGCCGGCGTGCGTCGCCGAAGCCTGTATGTCTTCCGCAAGCGGACGTCGCCGCCGCCGATCCTGACCACGTTCGACGCGACGAATCGCGAGACATGCAGCGTGCGGCGTTCGCGCACCAACACGCCGCTCCAGGCACTGGCGGTGATGAACGAACCGCTCTTCGTCGCGGCGGCCGGAGCACTGGCGAATCGAGCCATGCATGCCGCGCCGGACGACCGGACTCGGCTATCGCTCGCCTTTCGCCTGGCGACCGCTCGCGTGCCGGACGAGACCGAACTCTCGATCCTGACTCGATCGCTCGAGCGAGCTCGCCTGAGGTACCGCGATCGCCCGGAACAGGCCGCGGCGCTGGTCGGTTTCGGCATCGCTCCGCCGCTAGCGCCGCTCGATCCGATCGAATCGGCCGCCTTCACCGAAGTCGCTTCGCTGATCCTGAACCTTGACGAGACGCTGACGCGGGAGTGACGGGATGAGACGAGACGGACTTCGATCGACCGCTTCGAGCGAGCCGGAGTTGCGTGAAGCGCAACGTCTTGCGGCGCGGCGCTCGCTGCTTCGCAACGTCGGACTCGGACTCGGCTCGATCGCGCTCGGCACGTTGCTCGAACGAACGTCGGTCGAGCGAACGGCGCGTGCGGATCAGCCGGTCGATGCGTCCGAGCTCGGTCGCCCCGGCTTGGCCGGCTTGCCGCATTTTCCTCCCAAGGCGCGTCGCGTCATCTGGCTCTTCATGTCCGGAGGTCCGTCGCAGATCGACCTGTTCGACGACAAGCCGTCGATCCGCGAACTGCACGGCACGCCGCTCCCCGATCATGTTCGCGGCGGACAGCGACTGACCGGCATGACGTCGGGGCAAAAGGAATTTCCGATCTGCGGGCCGATCGTTCCGTTCGCCCGGCACGGCGAATGCGGACGCTCGATCAGTTCGCTCCTTCCCGCCACGGCCCGAGTCGTCGATCGTCTGGCCTTCGTCAAGTCGCTCCACACCGAAGCGATCAATCACGACCCGGGGATCACGCTGATCAACACCGGGTCGCAGATTCCGGGGCGGCCGAGTCTGGGGGCGTGGGCCGGCTACGGCCTGGGGAGCGAGAACGAGAACATGCCGGCGTATGTCGTGCTGGTGTCTCAGGGGACCGGCAAGAACCCGGGGCAGCCGATCTTTTCGCGGTTGTGGGGGAGCGGCTTTCTTCCGTCGAGTCATCAGGGAGTTCAGTTGCGAAGCAGCGGCGATCCGGTCCTGTACCTGGCCGATCCGCCGGGGATCGATCGGGCAGCGCGCCGCGATTGGCTGGACGATCTCGGCGCCATGAATCGGCGACGGCTCGAGACGGTCGGCGATCCGGAGATCGAATCGCGCATCGCACAGTACGAGATGGCGTTCCGGATGCAGGCCGAGGTTCCTTCGTTGGTCGATTTGAGCGACGAGCCCGAGTCGACGTTCGAGCGCTACGGCGACGACGCGAAGATCCCCGGCACGTTCGCCTACAACTGTCTGCTCGCGCGGCGCATGGCCGAGTCGAACGTCCGCTTCATCCAACTCTTCCATCGCGGTTGGGATCAGCACAGCGACCTTCCCGAGCACCTCGCCGCTCAATGTCGCGATACCGACCGAGCGAGCGCGGCACTGGTCGAGGATCTTGCCGAACGGGGACTGCTCGACGATACGCTGGTCGTCTGGGGCGGGGAGTTCGGTCGGACGTCGTACAGCCAAGGAGCTCTCGGGACCGGACGCGATCACCATGGCCGCTGCTTCACGGTCTGGTTGGCGGGAGGCGGAGTCCGCGGCGGCATCGAATACGGTGCCAGCGACGATTGGTGCTACAACGTCGCCGAGGATCCGGTCCACATCCGCGATCTGAACCGGACGATCCTGCATTGTCTGGGGATCGATTCGGAACGGTTCACGTTTCGATTCCAAGGTCTCGACTTCAACCCGGTCGGCGTCGAGCCGGCCAGGGTCGTGCACGAGATCCTGGCCTGAACGATCCGGTCGGAATCGGATTTCACGTCGGTGATTCGCGAGCCCGATCGACCCGGGCGAACCGTTCCCTGTCCGTACTCAGGCCTCGCCTTGCGAAGTCGGGACCGTTCGTCACCTACCTTCGAGAGATCGGAACGGAGTCGCACTTGATGCTTCGGACTCGGATGATCGGATCGTTCGTGCGACTTTCGTCGTCGCTGCTGCTTGCTCTCGTCGCCGCCGTCCGCTGTACGGCGCAGGTCGACTACGACGGTGATGCTCATCCCTGGAATCAGCGTGCCGATCGCGGGCCGGACGCCGAGGTTCCCGGTTGGTTCTACAACCTCGGCCTGACCGGCATGCGAGCTCAGCTGGTCGAGAACGAGCCGACCGTCCTGCTGATCCGTCACGTCTTTCCCCAGTCGCCGGCCGACGGACGGATCGAAGCCGGCGACGTGATCGTCGGAGTCGACGGCCATCCGTTCCGTACGCCGCATCGCGACGGCTACGGCGAGGAGGTGTTCGGCGGAGACGGCCCGATCGCCGAGTTGGCCGAGGCGCTCGAAGCGTGTCAGAGCGGAACGGGGACGTTGTCGCTCGAAGTTCGTCGAGGAGAAACGACGAACCGCGTCGAGCTGCCGATCGGCACGATCTACGGTTCGTTCTCGGCGACCTATCCGATCGACTGTGCGAAGTCGGACCGGATCCTCGCCGAACTGCTGGAACATCTGGTCGCCGATCAGCGCGACGACGGATCGTTCGGCGATCCGGTGCGCGACACGTTCGCGCCGCTGGCGCTGCTGGCGAGCGGCGAGGAGCGATATCTCGACGCGGTCCGGCGCAACGCTCGGTTTCATGCGCGCACCACGATCGCCGGTGAAACCCGACTGGAAGACCTGCCGAACTGGGCGTACCTGAGTGCGGCGATCGTCCTGTCGGAGTTTCACCTGGCGACCGGCGAAGCATGGGTGCTCGACGAGCTGCGGGAGATCCGCGACTTTCTGATTCGCGGACAGTTCATGCGTCCCGATCAGATCAATCCTCGGGCGCGCCAGTCGCATCCCGATTCGTTCCCGCGCACGCCGCAGGACGCGATCGGCGGCTGGGGGCACAATCCGGGGTTCGAAGGGTACGGTCCGATCCAGATGATCACTGCGCAAGGAGCGATCGCCCTGTCGCTGATGCACCGCTGCGGCATCGAGGTGGACCGCAAGCGACTGGACGCCGCCTATCGCTTCATCCGTCGCGGAACCGGCCCCAACGGCTACGTCTGGTACTCGGA
This sequence comes from Planctomycetaceae bacterium, assembly GCA_003455945.1. GTDB lineage: Bacteria > Planctomycetota > Planctomycetia > Pirellulales > Pirellulaceae > UBA11682. The sequence continues at coordinate 1,330 of DMPQ01000328.1, read as the reverse complement.
CGAACCGGGAGGCGGAGCCGACGATTGGGCCGACATGGGGAGGACCGGAGCGGCGGCGCTGGCCAACGCGCTCAGCCCGTACGCCGATCAGGCGTATCGCGATCAGGCGCTGCTGCATGCGCGAGTCATCGGGCGCCATCCGCAGAGCTTCCCCGATACTCACGGCTCGCCGCCGATGGGAATGGCCTACACGGCACTCGGAGCCCATCTGGATCCGGAAAGTTACCGGAGTCTGATGGATGCGAACCGCTGGTGGTTCACGATGGCTCACTGCAACGACGGCCGCTTCTTCTACCAACCGAACCGAGACAATGCCGGCTACGACGGCGATGCCCGCTCGGTCGCGTCGAGTGTCGTCGCGTTCCTGATGGTGATTCCCAAGAAGAATCTGGCCATCACCGGCCGCGAGTTCCCCGAAAAGTAAACGACGACTGCCGGACTCGGGTCCCCCCCAGCCCGCAGCGTCAGCAAGGGGTCTCCGTGCCTCTTCACGTGGCCCCGGGCGCTCCGGCCCTTGTCCGTTGCGGCCTCTCGTTCGACCTGAGGCACGGAGGCGCTGAGTGAGCTACGGAGTGGACGGAGGCACTGCTCGGAATTCTCTCACGGAGGCACTGGGGCGGAGAAGGCACTGAGAGTTCTTCGTCAGAAGAAAATCCGACCCGTGCCTCCGAGTACTCGGCGTCTCCGTGAGGAAAATTCTGTCCAGTGCCTCCGTCCCCACTGTGTCTCACTCAGCGCCTCCGCCCCTCGGGGCAATCAAACGCTGCGACCGAGGGCGGTCGCACTACGACAGNNATGCGGATGATTCTGACCGAGCTTCCGTTTGCCGATCACCTCGGTCACCTCCAGCTCGATGCCGACGATCCCTCGCAGCAACGACGCCATTCGCTCGGGAGATACCGAATCGAATCGCCACGGCTCCTCGCGTCCTCCCTCGAACTTCGCCGCCAGTCGACGGAGTTCGACCGACAATCGCTCGGGATCGTCGAACGTCTTCAATCGCCCGCGAACCGTCACCGACTCGTAGTTCCAGGTCGGCACCGTATCGCTCGCTTCGTACCAGGTCGCCGAAATGTAGGCGTGCGGCCCGTCGAACTGAGCGACGGCTGCCTGACCGTCGCACTCGCGCCACTGCGGATTCGGTCGAGCCAGATGACCGAACAGCCGAGTCGGCAGTCCGTCGAGGTCATCGCACAGCAGCGGCAAACGAGTCACCAGCGGTCCGTTGCCGGTGGAGGTGATGAGCGTTCCGAACGGATGCCGTTCGATGAACCGTCTCAGCCAACGCGGATCGGACTCGCGAAACGCTTCCGGAACGTACATCGTCGCG
>DMPQ01000068.1 GCA_003455945.1 Planctomycetaceae bacterium | reverse complement strand
CCGCTCACCCTCGACTCGGGACGAACGCTCTAAGGCGCACGGTGTTTCGACAGGGCTGATCCCGGCGCTGCGCTTCGGGCTGGTTGGGTCGGTCACGAAGCGCGGCACTCGACGCGGCTCTGTGCCGTGCCTCGCCAGCCCGCCGCGTCAGCAAGGGGTCCCTGTGCCTCGGTCGGAAACACCGTGCGACCGAGGGCGGTCGCACGACGACCGTGGCCNNCTCGGCGCTGCGCTTCGGGCTGGTTGGGTCGATCACGCAGCGCGGCACTCGCCTCGCTGCTCAGGCGACTCGGCGACTGGGCAACGCCCGTTCCGATTCGGTCGCGATCTCGTCGCGGACGATCGCCAGATCGGTGTCGACCATCATCCGCACCAACTCCTCGAACGACACCTCCGGTTCCCAACCGAGCTGCTCGCGCGCGGCAGTCGGATCGGCGACGACGAGTTTGGGATCGGCCGGGCGATAGAACGCCGGATCGACCACGACATGATCGCGCCAGTCGAGACCGACGTGATCGAAAGCCGCCTGCACGAAGTCGCGCACGCTGTGCACGACTCCGGTTCCGACGACGTAGTCCCGCGGCTCGTCCTGCTGCAGCATCAGGTACATCGCCTTGACGTAGTCGCCGGCGAATCCCCAATCACGCTGCGCCGCGAGGTTGCCGAGACGAAGTTCGGTCGCTCGTCCATGACGGATCTCGGCGACCGTCCGCGTGATCTTGCGCGAGACGAAATCGACGCTGCGCCGAGGCGATTCGTGGTTGAACAGGATCCCCGAGCAACAGAACATTCCGAAGCTCTCGCGATAGCTCGCGGTGATCATGTGTCCGTAGACCTTCGCGGCTCCGTACGGGCTGACCGGACGGAAGAGGGTCCGTTCGTCCTGAGGCGATTCCTCGATCTTGCCGAACATCTCGCTGCTTCCCGCCTGGTAGAAGCGGATCGACGGATCGACCGAACGGATCGCCTCGAGAATCCTCGTGACTCCCAGCGCCGTCACTTCCCCCGTCTCGATCGGCTGCTTCCAGCTCAGCCCGACCGAACTCTGCGCCGCGAGGTTGTAGACCTCGTGCGGATGCACCTGCTTCAGCAGATCGCGCACCGACGCGAAGTCGACGATATCGATCGGATGGAGCGTGATGCGGCCGTCGAGGTGAGCCAGACGATCGAGCTCGGACGTGCGCGGGACGACTCCATTCTTTCCGCGGCAGGTACCGTGCACCTCGTAGCCGCGCGCCAGCAGCTCCTCGGCCAAGTACGAGCCGTCCTGTCCGCTGATTCCGGTGACGATCGCCACCCGTCGTGCGTTCATGTCCGATTCCCTTCGGTCATCGAGCGGCTCCGCCGCTCGCGTTTCGTTTCTTGTCGTGTCGTACCGTCGCGACGCCGTCGGCGCTCAAGCCGCTCGTCGACGCTCCCGCTCGGTCGTCCGGGCACCGTCGCGGGCGCGTTCGGCCGATCGGAGCACCCCTTCGAGCAATCCGCGACAGCTCTCCTTCCACGTCGGCACGCGGAAGCCCGACGTCCGTCGCGGATCCTTGGGTGTCGAGGCATATTCGCCGAGCCGGGCGACGAGTTCGTCGGTCCGACCGAGCGCGAAGTAGCTCACGCGATCCCCTCCCACTTCGCGATGGATCGGCGTATCGCTCGCCAAGACCTCGGTCCCCTGATGCAGCGCCTCGATGATCGGCAGCCCGTACCCTTCGACGATCGACGGATAGACCAGGGCGCGCGAGCGGCGATACAGGTACCGCACCTCTTCGTCGGTCGCGTCGTCCAGCCAGAAGAGACGTCGTCCCGCTTCGGCATGCGATCGAAGACGGGTTTCGAGATCACGACATTTCCAACCGATCCGTCCGGCGAGAACCAATCGCCCGCGTCCGCCCGCCTTCCAGTAGTCGTCCATCGCATCGAGCAATAGCACGTGGTTCTTTCGCGGCTCGATCGTTCCGACGTTGCAGAAGACCGGCTCGCCGCCGTCGAACGCCCTGCTCAGCGACTCCCGAGCGGTCGCCGGCCGATCGTCCGCCTGCAGATCGGCGCCGAGCGGAAACGCGTGGATATCCTCGTCCCGCAGCGCCGAGCTCACGCCGTCGGTCATCAGTCGCGGCTCGACATGACGAAGTTGCCGGAGCTGGTCGCGCACCGTCGCCGAGATCGCACGGAACTCGTCGGCCATCGTCAGGGCATGTCGGAGCCATTCGACGAACGTCTCGCTCAGACGCGTCTCGAAGAACTCCGGATGAGTCACCGGGATCAGGTCGTAGATCACCTGCGAGATCCGACACCCGCGACTCCGCACCATCCGGTAGAACTCCGGATACTTCAGCACCCAGGTCGCATCGAGCGCGAGCAGGACATCGTCGCTCGTCAGATCGACTCGCCGCCCTCGCGCGGACCAGTATGCCATCTCGGTGCCGGCCGCGAGCGACTTGGGATACAGCAACTTGCGCAGTCGACGTCCGAATCGGTCGGCCGATTCGCCGACATTCGGCGAGATCGCTCGCAGACGCTTGCGCAGCCGTTCGCGACCGCCGTGAAACGACCGGCCGAGAGAGCCGAACAGGCGGTCATCCCAGGAGGGCTTCCCGGCGACCTTCGGTGCGGCGATCAGACGACCGCGAACGAGCTGAACCGGAATGCAGCTGACGCCGAGTTCCTTGCCGACCTCGTCGGCATGCTCGACGATCCGGCGAACGACGCGTTGGATCCCGGTATTCAGATCGGTGTTCGCCGTGCTGGTGACGTCGATCACGATCCTTCGCTGACCTGCCATCTCGCGACTCCCTGACCTCGATCCGCCATCCGTTTCGTCTCGGTCCGGCGCACCAGCGCCGCGTCCATCGCTTCGCCTCACGCGACCTGCCGATAGACGGCCGCCGTCTCGTCCGCCATCCGCTGCCAACCGAATCGGTTCGCTCGTCGCCGCCCGGCCTCGATCAGCCCCTCGCGACGCGACCGATCGTCGGCGAGCCAAGCCATTCGTTCGGCGATCGCGTCGATATCGGTCGGATCGACCGTCAGCGCGGCATCGCCGACCACTTCGGGGAGCGACGACGTTCCGCTGCAGATGACCGGCGTTCCGACTCGCATCGCTTCGAGCGGCGGGAGCCCGAATCCCTCGTAGAGCGACGGATAGACGAGCGCGATCGAGCGGCGGTAGGCGTCGACCAGCAGGTCGTCATTCACTTGTCCGAGCGAGGCGACGGCGTCGGTCTGGCCGAGTGCCGCGATCCTCTGCCGTTCGTCGCTCGAGAACTCGGGGCCGACACAGTCCAGCCCCAGCGCCGGACGACTCGATCGGATCCGCGCGAGCGCCTGAAGCAGTCGATCGAAGTTCTTGTACGGCGCCCGACTGCCGACGAACAGGAAACGGTCTCCGACCGGCACGTCCGCCGCTCCCGCCGGAACCGACAGATCGGCGGCGATCGGCACCACGCTCGTCCGCGATTCGGGAACCCCGTAGCATTCGATCAGATCGCGACGCGTGTTCTCCGAGATGCAGATCAGATGATCGGCTCGCTCGACCGCCCGGCGCTTCAGGCGGATCTGCTTTTCGCTCCCGCGCAGCATCTCGCGAAACTTCTCGTGGATCAGATCGTAGACCGTCACCACGATTGCGCCCGAGCGGCGCCAGAGCGATTCGCGAGCGATCGTGGCGTAGTACGAGGGATGAACGACATCGGGACGGACGGCGTTCAGATAGCGCCGACAACTCCACGCCGACCAGTGTTTGCTCAACGGCCTGGACCAGGCGAACGCGTTCGGAACCGCGCTGACGCGCGTCTCGAGCGCCGGATGCGAGGGGCGATGCTTCAGCGGTTCGGTGGTCACCAGGTGCGGCCGACAGTCGCCGGGAAGATGCTCGATCAGCTTCTCGACGTAGCGGTTGACGCCGCCGGCCGACTGGATGCCGAAGATCGCACCGTCGTAGAAGATCCGCATGGTCGTCGATTCCGTTCGTCGAATCCGTTCCGATGCCGGCCGCGAGTCCGTTCGCGGCGAGCGACGCTCGTTTCTCAGGCCGCCGGTCGCCAGAGTCCCATCCGTGCCAGGTACTTCCGCACGCGACGCTTGAGCGTCTTGCGTTCCGGAACGATCGGTCTCAGGCACCAGTCGGCGCGAATCCGAGCGTACTGAGCGGTCAGACTCTCGAAGATCGCCGGTAGCTCGGGATGCGCTGCGACGTCGCGCGGATCGTCGAAAGGATCGAGACGCGGGTCGTTGCGACGCACCGCCTCGCGCCACCCTTCCTCGATCGGCCGGCCGTCGGACAATCGCCCGAAGCGATACTCGATCCGCGAGAAGCGATCGGCTCCGCAGTCGTCGAGTCGCGTCAGATAGCGCCGGAGTTCCTCGGCCACCACCGGATGCTCGTCGAGGCGGATTCGATCCTGGTACTTCGAGAGCGACTCGGGGTTCCGCCGATCGACTCCGGAAAAATGAAACAGGACGACGCGCTCGCCGTCGACCGTCAGGCCTTGAGCGTCACGCTCGACGCGGCGTCCGTCGAGATTCCAGTAGGCGGTATGGAAGCCGACTCGTCGATGGACGCGCACCTGATCGAAGAGGACGGGGACCAGGTCGAGCCACTTCTGATCGACGAACAGACCGGTCGCGATGTCGACGATCGACTCGGTACGACAGTGGGCTCCCCACCAGTCAAGAAAGTCGCGGCCGATCGTGGTGGCCGAGACGGCGACGAAACCGGCGTTGTAGATGCCGCTCCGCAGGATCGATCCGTCCGACGGCAGCGTTCCGTCCTCGCGCAGCGGACGAGTCAGATGCGGCGTCAGACGGNNCAACCTCGTCGAGCGGGCCGTAAAGGATGATGTCGGTATCGAGCCAGATCGCGCGAGCCGCTCCGTCGTCGAGCGCCTGGCGGAGCGCTGCCGGTTTGAGCGCACAAGCGAGTTCGAGCGGCGTGTACTGGAACGAGAAACGTCCCCAGCCGTCACGGACCAGTCGAGAGGCGTCGCGACAGTCGAGCTCGTCCGCGACTGCAGCCTGCGATTCCGGTTCGGGATCGATGACCCAGACGACCAGCCGCCAATCCGGATGCCAATGGCGCAACGAGCGACTCAGCGACAGAGCGCCGGCAAGACAATTGCTCGTGACCACCGTCACGACCGTCGTCGCTCGATTTCCGTCCATGGCTCGCCCCTAATGAACTGCGACCGATTCCGTTCGGTCGTTCGGATGACCGGCGGTCGACACGCTCCGTGCTCGGCGGGGCGACGATCGGACCGATCATGCGCGGCGGCCAGGGATGCCGCCGCGGGGCAATGTAGCCGAGAGGGGGTCCGCCGAACAACGTCAAACGGGTGGAGCGGAGAAGCGGAGCAAGCCGGGAAAGCAGTTCGCGTCTCGTCGCCGGTCACGTTGCCTACGGCGCTCTTCGGCCCCCCGGTTCACGCAACGATTCGCCTCAACGGGAAACCATGGAGGTCCCGGCAAACTCGGCCAACAGACGCTGTCCCGCCCCTTGGCTCTTTTCGGGATGGAACTGAGTCGCGGCGAGTGCCTCGCGCGAAATCGCGGCGCAGAACCGCCCCCCGTAATCCGCTTCCAGAGCGACCCAACTCGGGTCGTGCGGAACGACGTGATACGAGTGGACGAAGTAGAAGTACTCGCCGTCAGCGACCGACGGAAACCCGGAGGCACCGACCGGGCGAGTCACCTGGTTCCACCCCATGTGCGGCACCTTGTACTCGCGAGGAAGGTCGAACCGGACGACCTTCCCCGGAACGATGCCGAGCCCCTCATGCTCCCCCTCTTCGTAGCTGACGTCAAAGAGCAGTTGGAGTCCGAGGCAGATGCCGAGCAGCGGGCGTCCCGACGCCACGCGATCCCGAATCGCCGTCACGAGATCGAGGCGCTTCAGTTCGGCGATCGCATGGCGAAACGCGCCGACTCCCGGCAGAATCACCCGTTCGGCCTCGAGAATCGTCTGCGGTCGCCGCGTGATCTCGGTCTCGGCGCCGACATGTTCGCAGGCCTTCTGCACGCTGCGAAGGTTGCCCATGCCGTAATCGATGATCGCGATCGCCATCGTGCTGCTTGCCGTCGCCGTAAGGAGTCGGTCGCGAGCGACCACCGAGCCGCTCCGAAGATCGGGAGTCGACTCGTAGGGTCGAAGTTCGCGCCGATCCAATCGAATCAGTCTGATCGAAGGGGAGCTCGCGAGCCATGGGGCGAACGCGACGAGAGAGTCGATCCGCCGAGCCGAGATCGAACGGCGTTGCTCAGGTGCTCTCGTACGACTCGGGGTAGATGACCACGTCGACCCGCCGATTGCGGGCCTGACCGGCAGCATCGCCGTTCGAGAATCGAGGGCGATTCGAGCCGAGCCCCATGGAGAAGAGCTGACGTTCGGGGAGCCCGCCGGCTCGCATCAGCTGGTGCACGACCGCCAGCGCCTGGGTCGCGGTCAGCTGGTGCGGCGTGTAGGTCGCTCCGGCCGCCGATTGGGAATCGAGGTGCGCTTCGATGCCGATGATCTGTNNTGTCGCGGATAGTGCCGCCGGATCGCCGCGGCGACCTGATCGAGCTGAGCGGCTCCGGTGGCGCTGAGCTGCGTCGTGCCGGGGTTGAACAGCGAGTCGGAAGGGAGCTCGATCCGGATGACATCGCCATCCTGTCGGACGTCGAGTCCGCCGACTTCGACCAGCTGCAGCTCGCGCCCCAGACTGGTGTTGGCCGAGATCGTCGCTCCGATTTCGGAGCGATGCGACGCCTGAAGAGCGCTCAATCGGCGATCGGTCTCGACCCTCGCAACTTCGGCCGCTTCGAGCCGCTGCGACGTCAGAGCCAGTTGCTCCTTGAGCATGACCTTCTCTTCGTCGGTCACGTTCAGTTGCTGCTGCAGTCGGGCGACCTGCGTGTGGAGTTCGGTGTTGTCGGCGTCGAACCGCCGGAGTCGGGAACCGAGATCCTGCAGTTCGGCCGTCAGTTGCGGATCGGCCGCCGGCTGCATCGTCGCTCCCAACGTCCCCGGCCGCGGCGCACCGTTGCGGGCGCAGCCGAGCGGCAACACCAGCAGGCAGAGCCCGACCAGAGCGTATGTACGATGCGACATCATGACCCTTGTCCGTTGCCGGCTTCCCCCCGTCTCTCGGATCGGGCGGGACGTTAGCAAAGGGCGTTCGGCCGGACAAGGTCAGCCGCGCGACGGTCCAGTGCGACCGAGGCCTGCCGAGCGCGAACGGACCGTCCGGTCGCCGGATCGCTGCCGGTACCTTCGAGAGCGCGGCATCAGAGGCGCGGCGACCGCAACGAGGGGGACGACGAACGACTCGCGAGCCACCGGCCGAACTCGGTCGAGGCGATCAGTTCGTCCGCCCAAGACCGGTAGCCGTCGGGAGTCGGATGACTCGCGTCCGCCATCTTGTCGACGCCGCTTTCGAGCCGCAGCGAGGGGATGCCGCGAGCCGCCAGTTCGCTGCGCAATCGCTCGCCGATCTTCCGTTCTTGCTCGAGACAACTCTCGCTCCGTCCGGTCGGATCGAGTCGCGCGACGACGACGAAGGGGAGTGCACCGCGATCGCTCAGCCGCTGCGCGGTCCGCACGAAGGCACGGTACTGATTCGACTCCTCCGGCTCCATCCAGTCGTAGGTCGTCTCGCGCCCCGACGGCACGCGTCGTCGCACCGGTTCTCCCGGCTCGTCCGCAGGAGCAAGCACACGATCATCGAATCCTTGCCAGGGAAGAGCGCGCGGATGCTCGCGGAGCCACGAGGGGAGATCGCGCCCTCCGAGATCATCGATCCGCAGATGCTGCGAGAACTGTCGGATCGTCAGAGTCCGATCGGCCGATCGCGACAACCGCTCTTCGAGCGTCGGCGCATAGGCGGGGGGCAGGTCGAACCACTGCGGAAGGAGCGTGACGTGATTCAGACGGGCGAGATCGGACGTTTCGGCAATCGCGGCCAGATCTCGACGCGGTGAGGTCATCCAGATCGGATTGAAGAGGAGCAGGGGAGGGGAATCGCAAGGGGCAAGCGACTGGAGTCCTTCGAGCGTCAGCGGCGAAAGCCCTTGGACACCGAGATTGGCGACCGGGCGGCCGTCGAGACGCCGACTCAGCTCGGCCGACAGCGTTTCGCTCGGCTTCGCATACAGGCCCCAGACCGCCGAGTCGCCGAGAACGGGAATCGCTCCGTCTCGCACGACCTGTCGCTCGAACCGACGGAACTGCCAATAGTCTTCCGCCGCTTCGGTCGGCTGCCGCCAGTGGTCGCTCGGTCGAAACGGTTCGCGCCACTCGTTCGCGCGCGGCAGGATCGTCAGCATGACCAGGGTGACCAGAGTGACGACGATCCAGGCGCGCGGTCCGAGCGGAATCGCGATCGACGGATCATCGGCCGGCAGTCGGGTCGGATGAGCGACGGCATCGGCATGGATCGGCGAGTCCGCATGCGGCATTCCCGCGCGGGAGAGACTCGCTGAAGGATCGCTCGATGACGCGTTCATCGCAGACCTCGGTGCGCTGACTCAGAACTGGAAATAGATGAACGCCGAACTGCCGGCGAGGGGAACGACCGCCAGATAGACGATCATGCCGACGGCGAGCGATCCGGCCACGAGCGGGTGCCTCACCAAGCGACTCCAACGCGATTCGGAGAGTCCTTGATGCAACCAGACGGCGAGGATCATCAGGAGCGAACCGAGCGGCAGCACGTCGGGAATCCCTTCCCAGCGTCCGCAGGCGCGGACCAACTCGATCAGGTCGGCCGTCGAACCCGCTCGAAACATGCTCCAACCGATCAGCACGAACGTCTGTACCAGCCCGAAGCGGAGCGCCACCGGGACGCGATTCCAGATTCCGCGGCGTTCGAGCGGTCGGAGCGCGACCAGTCCGATGCCATGCCACGCTCCCCACAGCACGAAGGTCCAAGCGGGTCCGTGCCACAAGCCGCTCGCGAGAAAGGTGACGAGAATGTTGACGCTCCAGCGGACGGCGCCGACTCGGTTCCCTCCGAGCGGCACGTACAGATAGTCGCGGAACCACTGCGAAAGACTGATGTGCCAGCGCGCCCAGAAGTCGGCCAACCCGGTCGCCAGATACGGATGACGGAAGTTGACCATCAGATCGAAACCGATCGCCCGCGCGGCTCCGCGTGCCATGTCGGAATAGCCGCTGAAGTCGAAGTAGATCTGCCACGCGAACGCGAAGGTCGCCGCGATCACCGTCGGTCCGTCGCAGCGCGAAGGGTCGGCATAGACTCGGTCGACGACCGCTCCGAGCTGATCGGCGAGCGCCAGCTTCTTGAACAGGCCGACCAGAAACCATGAGGCGCCGCAGGCGAGATCGTCGACTCGAATCGGCCGGCGCTCGACCAACTGAGGCAGGAGCGAGCTGCAGCGCTCGATCGGTCCGGCGACCAGTTGCGGGAAGAAGGCGACGTACGTCGCGAAGCGGATCAGGTTCGACTCGCGCGGGATTCGCCCGCGCCAGAAGTCGATCGTGTAGCTGAGCGACTGGAAGGTGTAGAACGAGATGCCGACCGGCAGCTCCCAACCTGGCGGAGACGGAGGGCGGGGGAGACCGAGCGCGACGCAGAGCGAATCGAGATTGCCGATGACGAAGTCGCCGTACTTCAGCAGGCCGAGCAGCCCGAGATTGTTGATCAGGCTGAGCGACAGCCAGAGACCGCGACGGCCGGTGCGAGCCATCCCTTCGACCGCGACGTAATCGACGAGCGTCGAGTAGACGATCAGCAGCAGGTAGGCCGGACGCCACGCGCCGTAGAACAGGTACGACGCGGCAAGGAGCCACGGCAGCGCAAGCGGACCGCGCCGCATCAGGACGTAGCCGATCCAGACGATCAGAAAGAAGAACGCGAACGTCCAGGTGTGAAAGAGCATCGCTCCGTCACGGCTCCCGAATCGAAAGAGTCAGCAGAGCCGCTTCGCGGGCGTTCGGGCGGCGAACCATCCTGAATCCGTAGGCGTCCTGAGCGAAACAGGCGTCGTCGATCCCCGGTTCGTCGCGAAAGCGTGCGGTGACTCGACACTCGTCCGCCGTCGATCGCCACGATCCGCCGCGAAGAACCTTGAGTTCGCCGGTCTGCGGACCGGTCGGATCGATCTTCTCCGAAAGCGTGTAGGCATCGTCGGCGTAGAAGTCATGGCACCACTCCGCGACGTTGCCGAGCAGATCGTGAAAGCCCCAAGCGTTGGGGCGACCGAGTCCGACCGGACGCGCCCGATCGCCGCTGTTGTCGGCGAAACAGGCGATGCGAGTCAGCTCGCGTGGCGGGTTCCCCGGAGGATGCGGCGCGTCGTCTCCGGCTCGGGCCGCGTACTCCCATTCGGCTTCCGTCGGCAGACGATAGCCGTCGGCGNNGGATTGCAGGCCAAGGCCGCTTCGGACCAACGGACCATTTCGACCGGCTGATCGTCCCCCTTGAAGTGCGACGCATCGGGCAACTGCAGCGATGCGAACTCGCGCTGACGCACCTCGTACCGGTCCATCAGGAAGGTCGACACGGTGACCTCACGGCGAGGTCCTTCGTTCCCTTCGCCGCTCCCCATGCGGAAAGTCCCGCCCGGTACCGGCAGCATCTCGATGCCGCTACCGGTGACGAACACGTGCTTCGGCGGTTCGCCGGCCGTTTCGTCGGCGGAGGGACCACCGGTCGGACGATCCGCGTCACCGCAGCCGACGGCGACGACGACGAGAACGCATGCCGACAGCGCGACCGACCGTCGCCAGGTCGGCGCGAAACGAAAGGGGCGTACGTCGGTGACGTGCGTGCGATTCATCGAAACTTTCGGCAAGTCGAGGCAGGGCAGGGGAGTCGACCGAGCGAGCGGCGTCGGCGCATCGGTCACGCCGGCGATCGAACGAGACTAACGAGGCGAGTCGGGGATCCAGTCCGCTTCCTTGCTCGTCGCATCGTCGCCGGTCGTCAGGAAGCGAAGCGGCTGATCCGAGTCGATGCGGCGGACGACCAGATTCCAGCGTCCCTTGACGCCGATCATCTCGGCGACCTGAGTATGCGTTCCGGGGCCGTCAGCCAACACACGTCCCCCCGGCCCCAGACTGAAGACGACGTGAGAGCCGTCNNTGGTGAACGACACGCGGATTCGAGAGTCGCGGGCCGTCGTCGCTCCAGGTGAGTTCGGCAACGCTGATCGTGTGGTCGTCGCTACTCCACGCGATTCGCGATCCGTCGGCCGAAAGCGAAGGGCGACACCCCGGAATCTTCAGGTCCATGACCCGTTCGCCGTCGATCTCGACGCCGATGATCCCGTGCCGAAAGCCCATGCCTCCGTGCACGGTCGTGACGAGCCAGCGTCCGTCGGGCGAGACGTTGGGGTTGTAGATGTGGTGGATCGTCTCGTTCTTCGCGTCGCGCGTCGCGCCGGTCTCGACGTCATGGACTCTCAGCCCTTTTGAGACATAGTCGGCGATGTCGAAACGTTCGAACTCCTGCTTGGCGAAGACGATCGAACGGCTGTCGGGACTCCAAGCCGGTTCGCGAACCGCTTCTTCGATCCGAGTCCGCCCGCTTCCGTCGATCGCCATCCGCTCGACGCTGCGGACCGTCTTGCCGTTTCGTTCCTCGTCGCACAGGAACGCGATGAAGCGGCCGTCGGGGGAGACCTGCGGATAGAGTTCATGGCGATCGGTCGTTGCGGTCAGATTGACTCGATCGGTCCCGTCCGAACGGATCGTGAAGAGATCCCAGTTGCCGTTCTCGTACGCCTCGAAGATCAGGCGCTGCGGCAAGGGACTCTCTTCCGTCTCCTGAGCGGCGGCGACACCGACGCCGCCACCGACGACGAGGAGCAGCTGCGCAAGCGACCGAGACGCAAGGCGAAGAGAGAACGAACCGAACGGGAAGTGCGAGCGACGGGCAGCGCGGCGCATGAGGCGAACTCCGGAAGGGAGACCGGACGCGATGCGATCGGCAGCGATCGGCGCACGCGACACGGCCGGAGCGAGTCCGCGATTATAGAGGCCGTGGTGATCTCGCGGGGAGCACGCCCGATCGGCGAACGCTCTCCGGCCGGAGAGCGAACCGTTCGGTCGCGCGGCGGCGGCGAGTCCCCGGACAGCGAGCCAAAGGGATTCGCCGATCAGCTTCGCTCGGAACCGAGTCGTTCCGCTTCGGCTCGATCGGCCATGCGCCGGTACTGCCCGAAGCCGAAGAGCAGAAAGGCGGCGAGCACGATTCCCATCACGCCCCCTTCGATCAGCATGTCGCCGACCAGTCGCAGGTAGTCGGCCGCCCACTCGTTCCAGATGGCGTTCCAGCGAAGCATCACGATCAGGGCGGCAAGGCAGAGATAGGGGCCGAAGGCGATCTCGGGCTCGCGCGTCGCGAGCCGCTGAAGGACGACGACGGCGATCGCCGTGAAG
>DMPQ01000348.1 GCA_003455945.1 Planctomycetaceae bacterium | reverse complement strand
CGGTGCCGGAGATCGGCCCCAACGACGTGCTGATCAAGGTTCGAAAGACCGCGATCTGCGGCACGGATGTCCATATCTACAACTGGGACCAATGGGCCCAGAAGACCGTGCCGGTGCCGATGGTGACCGGCCACGAATTCGTTGGCACGGTCTCGGATTTCGGCGCGGCCGTGACGGAATACAAGCTCGGCCAGCGCGTCTCGGGCGAGGGGCACATCGTCTGCGGCCATTGCCGCAACTGCCGCGTAACGCGCGGCCATCTGTGCCGCAACACCAAGGGCGTCGGCGTCAACCGGCCCGGCTCCTTCGGCGAATACGTCGCGATCCCGCAGCACAACGTCGTACCGATCCCCGATGACATCCCGGACGAGGTCGCGGCGATCTTCGATCCGCTCGGCAATGCGGTCCATACGGTGATGTCGGCCGGCGTGAGCGGTCGGAGCGTGCTGATCACCGGCGTCGGAATCATCGGTCTGATGGCGGTCACCGTCGCTCGCGCCGCCGGCGCAGGGCGGATCCTGGTGACCGACGTCGATCCGCGTCGCCTGGCGCTCGCCAAGGAACTGGGAGCGGACGAGGCGTACTCGGCGAAGGAGGATTGGGTCGCCGACGCCCGTCGCGCCACGCACGGCCAAGGGCCTCAGGTGCTGCTCGAGATGAGCGGCAATGCCAAGGCGATCCGCCAGGGGTTCGCGGCGCTTCGCAACGGCGGGACCGCGGCGCTGCTCGGTATCCCCGGAGACGAGGTGTCGTTCGATCTGGCCAACGACATCATCTTCAAGGGGGCGACCGTTCTCGGAATCAACGGTCGTCGGATGTTCGAGACGTGGTACCAGATGGAGAGCTTCCTCCTGTCGGGACGCCTGGATCTCGAGCCGATCGTCACGCACCGCATCCCGATGACCGACTACCTGCGCGGCTTCCGGATGATGCAGTCGGGTGAGGCGATCAAGGTGGTTCTCGAGATTCCCCGAGCCGAGTGAACGGAGCTGACCGATGCCCAATCGAGCGTTCGACGAGCGGACCGCCGCGACCTTGGCCGAGCTGACTTCGTCCGGCCAGCTGAAGCCGTTCTACGAGATCCTCGGTCCGATGGGACCGGTGGTCCGGATCGCCGACGGNNGACGGCGACCGTGAAGTGATCGTGCTCTGCGCGAACAACTATCTCGGTCTCGCGTCGCACCCCGAAGTGATCACGGCCGGCATTCGCGGGTTGCGCGAGTACGGTGCCGGAACCGCCAGCGTCCGCTTCATCTGCGGTACGCTCCGCTGCCATCGACGTCTGGAAGAACGGATCGCGGAGTTCGTCGGCACCGAATCGAGTCTGACGTACGTGTCGTGCTGGAACGCCAACGAAGCGGTCTTTCCGACCTTCGCCGGTCCCGACGACATCCTGCTGAGCGACGAGCTGAATCACGCGAGCATCATCGACGGCTGTCGGCTGGTCGGTCGCTCGGTCGAGAAGCAGGTCTACNNACCGACGGCGTCTTCAGCATGGAAGGAGACGTCGCGCCGCTCCCCGAGCTGATCGATCTCTGTCGCAAGTACGACGCGATGCTGGTCCTCGACGATTCGCACGGCATCGGCGTGCTCGGGAAGACCGGCCGCGGGACACCGGAACACTTCGGACGGTTCGGCGAAGTCGACGTGATTACCGGGACCCTCGGCAAGGCACTCGGCGGAGCGGCCGGAGNNGGAGGCTACGTTGCCGCCTCGTCCGACGCGATCCGACTGCTCGAACAGCGAGCCCGGCCGAGTCTGTTCTCGAATGCCTTGCCCGCGACCGTCGCCTACAGCGCCGGTCGCGCCCTGGAGGTGCTGATCCGCGAACCGGAGATCGTCGCGCGACTGCACGCCAACGTCGCGACGCTCCGCAAGGGCTTCGCCGACCTGGGCTACGAGTGCCCCGACTCGCCGACCGCCATCATTCCGATCATGATCGGCGACGAGGCCGAGGCGATCCGCAAGAGTCGCCGACTGTTCGAACTCGGCGTCATGGTCATCGGCTTCGGTTACCCGGTCGTCCCCAAGGGAAAGGCGCGACTGCGGGTTCAGGTCTCGGCAGCGCTCGAGAAGGAGCACCTCGACCTGATCCTGAACGCGTTCCGGCAGCTCTGATCCGATCCCGCCGAGTTCGAGCGAGCTTCGACGAGCGAGCGGACCGAGATGATTTGCTCGGTCCGCTGACTCGCGGCGCTGCGGGTTGCCTTGCGCCGAGAGGCGTTCCGGACAGGATGCGGCCCCCTGCCGAAGTTCATCGCGTCGCGCCGACGTCCTCGTCGGCCGACGTCCGGACCGACTTGGGGCCCGGGATCCGGTAGTTGAGAACCCGATTCCCTCGCATCTCTTCCGCTCGCAGCCAGAACGCTCGATCCATCATGTCGGCGGCGTCGTCGACGATGAACGTGCGCCGCTGACGCCCCGGTTCGAGCGCGGTGACCTGGGCTCTCAGTCGCTTCCGATCGGGAGCGAAGAGATACAGGTTGAAGTTCACCGGCTCCTCCGAGTCGTTGACTACCGTCGCGTGGATCAGGATCTTGTTGCCGTCGTCCTGCACGGCGGTGTCGATGTAGACGTCGGGGATGCCGATCTCGATGTCTCGCTCCAATCGGAATCGATGTCGGCGATGGCCGGCGACGTCGAACGAGATCTCGAGCTGCTGCTTGTCGGTGCTGACGCTCGGCCGGAGCGCGAACGGAAAGTCGAGTCGGATCGGTTCCCCGGGTGATGCCTTGAACGCCTCGATCTGCGGCTGATCCCACAGCCCCTCGGCCGACACCGTCACCGTCCCCGCGACTCCTTCGGCGAACGTGTTGTCGAACAGGACGGTCAGGTATTGCTGCTGGCCGATCACGCTCGGGATCAGCTTGGCTCCCAGTCGCGTCTTCATCTGCCAATCGACGAGAGCGGCTTCGAGTCCCGAAACGAACTGCGGTTCGTGGCCGATCCGCAGCACCGTCTTGCCTTGCTCCGACGGGAGCGCCGTGGTGCGTCCCCAGCAGTCGGTCGACTGGAGGTTCTCGCCCAGCGAGACCGCTTCGCTCGTGTCGTGGTCGCTCCAGATCACCATCACCATCTCGCGCCCGCGGCGAAAGACGTGATTGGGAGCGCGCGAGGGCAGTTCGATGCTCCCTACATACTCGGCTCCCGCCAGCGCGTACGACGCGGTGCGGAACGGAAGCAGCAGTTCGGTCGGCGAGAGGTCGTCGTTGAGCAGGCCGTTGTAGGACGAGATCGGATCGGGAACGAGCGCGACCGCCGCGTTGCTCATCCGGATCGCGACCATCCGCTCGATCAGGTCGCGAACGCGCGTCTCGAGGTCGTAGTTGTCGGCATCGAGCGGCTGGAGCGTCGTCCAGACCGGACCGAGTTCCGATTCGACGTCGCGCAGGTGTCGCGACAGCTCCTCGGCCGTGAACGGCGAAGGGCCCGAGCGGAGCAGAAAGTCCCACGCCGGATCGCCGACCCCTTTCAGCGGCACGCCGGTCGCGACGGTGCGGGTCGGCGCGGTGGGAGCGGGCAGATGCTCGAGCGGATCGGGACTCTCGTACAGCCAGTCCCAGGTCAGACCGACTCGAATGTTCTTGCCGAATCGCTGCAGTCGCGAGCGGATCGCCGCGATCTTGACGGCCAACTGATTCTGGCCGACGAAGCTCTCGTCATCGGGGCTGCCGAGCTGCCACCAGTCGATCTTGAAGCTCAGGCGAGTCAGCACGTGCTCGATCGCGGGGAGCCACGAATCCTCGTCGCGGAAGGTCGACGAGACGCCGTCCTCGACGCTGCTGAAGTCGGTGCGAAGCGAAGCGGGAGGCGAATCGAGGAGCGCGATCAGCTCCATCCGCTCGAGCGTCAGCCGCTCGGCGAGATCGCCCAGACGCTGTCCTTCGGTCGGGTCGTCCGGAGCATACCAGACCGGGTACATCACCCAGCTGATCCCGCCGTCGCGGAACAGCTCGACGAGTGACGCGAACGAAACGCTTTCGGGTTGTCGCGGAACGTTCCAGCCGAACTGGGGCGAGCGGACATCCAGCGGCTCGGGCATCACCGCCATCGACAGCTCGCGAGAGAGTTCGATCCCGTCGGTATTCGTCAGGCGGACCGTCGCGCGGTAGAAGCCGAAACCCGGCACGGTCGGACGCCAGCGGATCCACTCCTCGTCGCCGACATCGCGAGTCACATCGGGACCGATGCGGATGCTCTTCGATTCGGCGGCGGACGGATCGGTGCCGTTCGTACCGGCGGAGGGATCCCCGGGAGCGGCAACGGACATGTCGTCGATCGGGTCGTCGTCGACGCCGGCTCGCGGCGGTTCGGGCCAGTCTTCCGGAGCGATCGCGCCTTCGTCGGGCAACAGCATCACCTGACCGCCGCGCAGACCCAAACGACGGCGCGCGATCGTTCGATCGTCGATGTCGGTCAGGTGATACTCGATGACTCCTTGCTGAGCTTCCATGCCGCTGAACAGACAGACGATCTCGACCTCGTCCGGCGCATGAAACAGATTGAACGGATGGCTCGTCTTGGCGTTGAGCTTCGGCAGATGGCTGACTCGGATCGCATCGAACCACGCCTCGCCGAAGACATCCTCGACGCGCGTCGGTCGGACATGTAGGGTCACGGTCAGGAACTCGAACGCCGGGTCGCTCGGAATGACCGGCCCCAGACGCAGATGAGTCCACTCGCCGTCCTTCTCGACCTGCTGCGAACGATGCGTCTGACGGAGCGTCCCGTCGCGGTCGGAGAGCGTCAGACTGATCCACGCTTCGTTCCGCTCGCTCCAGCCGCTCGGAGTCAGCAGGACCCAGCCGTCGAGCGCGTAGCTGTAGTGCGAGTTGATCGGGATCGGCGGCGACGAGATCTCGGCCGCTCCGCCGTCCATCCGAATGCCGAGCGCCTGTTTCCCGCAATCGAACGGCCGCGGCGCGTCGGCCAACGAATCGCTCGGGCGATTCGGGGCCATCGGCATCGTCGAAGTGCCGGAAGCGTTCGGCCTTGCCGTTCCGGAGCGGACCGCTCCGATCTCGGAGAACGGACCGATGCCGACCTTCAGGTAGCTCGGAAATCCCCGACCGGTCCGGCGAGTCCAGTCGTCGGGCCAGGTGTCGTAATTGACGTCGCACGTTTCGGATTCGAAGTCGAACAGCCGGAGCACCAGATCGGCGCGTTCGGTCCAGGCGTTTCGCGAGCGAGGGGCGTCGAGACGTTCGGCCGAGGCGTCGGTGGCCGGAGCGATCGGAGCGCCGGGCGAGGCACTCGGGGAAGGGTCGTCACCGACCGATGCCCCGCTCCCCATCGCCCAGACGATTCCTACAATCCACGGCATCAGAACGCCGAGCGGAGCGGACGTCGCGCGCCGCACGCCGAGCCGTTCGTTCTGTCGCGCGGCTGGAATCATCGGGTCCGTTCTCGGCAAGCGAAGTCGTCGGCGTTCGTCGGCGGACGGCGGTTCGGTGCGGCGAGCTCGGGGCCGCGTCGAGAATCACGCTCGGCGGCGATCCGGACTCTTCGATGCGGGGGCCGCGAGTATCGGCCTCGCTGCATTTTGGGGACGATCGCGACGAATCTCGGAATCGGAACGATGCTGCAACGAAAGATCGCGATCCAATGTGCAACTCTACGTCAACCCTTCCGCCAGGCGATCGATACCGCCGCGCGACTCGGAGCGGACGGCATCGAGATCGATCTGCGTCACGATCTGTCGGTTGCGGAACTGTCGCGGACCGCGATCCGCGAGATCCGCAAACTGCTGGATGATCGGAAGCTGAAGGTCGCCAGTCTTCGATTTCCGACACGACGCGGTTATGGCGACCCGTCCGATCTGGAGCGTCGTGTCGACGCGACCAAGCGTGCCATGCAGACCGCCTTCGAGCTGGGCGGGTCGTTCCTGTGCAATGCGATCGGAACGATCCCGGCTCCGGAAGATCCTGCGTGGGGCGTGCTGATCCCGGTCCTGCACGATCTGGCTCGCCACGGTCAGAAGGTCGGCACGCTGCTGGCGGCCACGACGTCCGAACTGACCGCCGACGAACTGAAGGGGGTGCTCGCCGAAATGCCTCCCGGCGGCCTGCTGGTCGATCTCGATCCGGCCGCGCTGATCGGATCGGGGGAGCGACCGGAGCGGATCGTCGAGGTGGCCGGCGACTCGATCGTGCACGTTCGGGCTCGCGACGCGGTCCGGGAAGCGAAGCAGCGGCGCGGGACCGAGGTGCAGTTGGGACGCGGGAGCGTCGACTTTCCCGAATTGCTCGGACGGCTCGAAGAGCGGCAGTATCGAGGGTATTTCACGTTGCAGCGCGACGAGACCGACGACCCGATCGGCGATCTGGCGGACGGCGTCGAGTATCTGAAGAATCTGTGGCGTTGAGCGACGTGATGGGCATGGGGGATCGGCGGTTCGTCTTGACGAGCCCCCCACGATGACGTTTGATGGTCGGTCGACGTTCGTGTCGACCCCCGCAACGACGCGACTCTCTTACGGCGGCGGCGTCCGAGAACGCGACCCGCTCGGTTTCGAGCCATGACCGGTGCATCCCCGAGAATCCTGATCAGCGACGACGATCGCGATCTTCGCGAGACGTTGGGGGAGTACTTTCTGCGTCGCGGCATGGACGTGCTCTACGCCGAAGACGGCGAACAGGCGATCGACGTCGTCGAGCGGTTCCCGGTGCACGTGATGCTCCTCGATTTCCAGATGCCGAAGCGCGACGGTCTCGAGGTGCTCGAACATCTGCGCACGCGAGTCGATCTGCCGAACGACCGTCGGCGTCCCGCTTGCATCCTGATGTCGGCTCGATTGGACGAGCGGCTGATCGAACGAGCGATGGCCGCCGAAGCGTATCGGGTCCAATCGAAGCCGTTCGGTCTCCGGCAGATCGATTCCCTGGTCGGCACCGCGCTCCGAGAACGCCACGGTCTGTCGTGAGCTGAGCGAGCCCCGTCGGCCGTCGTGGAACGTCGTCGTCGGTCGTAGTGCGACCGACCCCGGTCGCAGCGTTCGTAGTGCGACCGACCCCGGTCGCAGCGTTTTCGAATCGAGGGCACGGGGACCCCTGCGCTTTGCGCTACGGGCTGGTTGGGTCGTTGACGAGTTCGCACCTTGCGTGGCTCCAGCGTCGCACGGCCGCGCGTCGGGGACGACGCGGGCCCACGCAAAGGTCGAGCGATTCGCGTGGGCCCGGCCACTCCGTGGCCGAGGCGGGTTTCGTCTCGACACCGATCGA
>DMPQ01000209.1:3782-4526 GCA_003455945.1 Planctomycetaceae bacterium | reverse complement strand
GGCTGAGTCGTTCGCGGGCTTCATCGGCCCAGGGGCTCTGCGGCGCCAGAGACAAGAAGGTGCGCCAGTGGTGTTCCGCCTGCGGGCGTTGCGATTGGCGGTCGAGCAGTCGCGCCAGATGGAAATGGACGTCGGGATAGTCGGGATGAAAACGGAGGGCGCCGCGAAAGGCGGCTGCCGCCAGGTCCAGATCGCCCAGCTCCACGAGGACGCAACCGAGGTTCGCTCGCGCCTCGACATACGCTTCGTCGAGTTCGATCGCCATGTAGTAGCGCTCGCGAGCGGCCGGCAGATCGCCGACTCGATACAGCAACTCCGCCAGAAAGAAACAGACCTCGGCCGTCGCGCCGTACCCGACCAGGTACGAACGATACGCCTCGATCGCCCCTTCCAGTTGCCCCGCTTCCTCCAGCTGAGCCGCGACCATCGTCAGTTCGTCGGCCGTCGCCGTGCCGCGCGTCTCGTCGGGACGCGACAGGCGTTCGAGACGATGGCGCGAGAGATCGAGAATCCTCGGCGGCGTCGGCTCCCCTTCGAGCGCCTCGAAGTCCATCCGCAGCTGCCCGCCCGGCTCGACCAGCTCGTTGCCGCTCCGCAACAACAGCCGCTTGCCGTCGACCAGGACCGAGAGA
Source organism: Planctomycetaceae bacterium (assembly GCA_003455945.1). Taxonomy (GTDB): domain Bacteria; phylum Planctomycetota; class Planctomycetia; order Pirellulales; family Pirellulaceae; genus UBA11682. The sequence goes on along the minus strand of DMPQ01000209.1, from coordinate 3,894 downwards.
TCAGCCAACGGCCGCTCGGCGTGCGGCGCGAGCTTGCCGAGCTGCTGCTGGATCGCGCGGACGCTCGCTCCGGCCTGAACGAGCTTGGCCAGCACGCGTGCCGAAGCGAGAT
>DMPQ01000209.1:0-3774 GCA_003455945.1 Planctomycetaceae bacterium | reverse complement strand
AAGAAGTCGTAGTACGCGAGCCCCTGAACGACGCGACTCGGACGGATCAGACCGCGGCGGTGCCAGGCGCGGACGACCGGCAGCGAGACGCCGCAGAGCTGCGCGAACATCGCGGCGGTGTAGAGCGCGGTCGCCGTCTCACCCGGCTCCTCGGCCTCGAGCCCCAGCCGCTGGCGAAACTGATCGGCATCGATCACTTCCGGCGCGAGATCGGCCAGTCGATCCGCATGCACTCGCAGATCGGACAGCCCCTCGTCGCCGATCACCAGCAGGTCGATGTCGGGATCGTCCGGCTCGAGCACCGCTCCGCCGGCCGAGATCACGATGCGACGCAGTTCGCTGCGAGTCAGCCCGCGCAGCTCGCCGAGCAAGGCGATCCGCTTGCCGCCGAGCGGGCGCGAGGTCATCGCCTGAGCCGGTTCCATGTTCGCTCTCGACACCAGGGCAAGACGGCAGCGACGTCGATCCGTGGGCCGAATCGCATCGGATCGGATCACGGGCATCGACGAAAAACGGGGGACGGTCGAGACCGCCCCCCGCATGGTAATCGATTTCGGTCGGCGTTCGGAGCGATCGGCGTCACCGTCATGCGGATCGGCATCGATCGAGCCCCGACGAGCGACTTACTTCTTCTTGCTGCCGTAGGTGCCGCCGAACTTCTTGCGGAACTTCTCGACGCGCCCCATCGTGTCGACGAACTTCTGCTTGCCCGTGAAGAACGGGTGCGAGGCGCTCGAGATGTCGACGTAGACGACCGGGTACTCATTGCCGTCTTCCCACTTGATCGTCTCGCGCGAGGGCATCGTCGAGGCGGTCAGCATCTTGAAGTCGGCCTGCTTGTCGACGAAGACGACCGGACGGTAGTTCGGGTGAATGCCTTCTTTCATGGCGATTCCTATAGGTCANNTGAATGCCTTCTTTCATGGCTCGGTTCCTGTTGGGCAGTCGGAGATCGGAGAGGGGAGTTCGATTCGAAGGGGGAACGCGCGGCAGATCGACGGAGCCTCAGGCCCCGACTCGACCTACTGCTGCTGCTCTTCCTTCACGATCTCGACCACACGCCCCATGTAGTAGCCGCAGTTCGGGCAGACGACATGCTGGGGGCGAGCCGTGCTGCACTGCGGGCAGGCGCTGACCTGCTTCGCCTTCAGGAAATCGTGGGCGCGACGCATGCCCGTACGGGAGTTCGACTGTTTGCGCTTGGGAACCGCCATGGCTCGACTCGAATGTTTCAGGACCTGGGGCAGGAAGACGAGTACCGGAACACCCGGTTCCGGGCGTCGCGTTCCGATCGGCCGATCGCTCGGCTGCCGACGCCGAAAACGGCCTCGGTCGGACGCGTCACTTCCTCTCGGGCTCCCTGGAGACTCCTCCGGGTCGACCCGAAACCGGCAGAGTATACGGAAACCGGGGCAGACGAACAAGAAGCAATCTTTTCGCCGCTCCGGTAACCTTTTCCGACGGCGGTAGGTATCGTCATGTGGAAGGCCGATCGTCAAGATCGGCGGATGTCCGACGAATCTCTCGTCGCACGCCGCCCGCTACGGCCTCGATCGGCTCTCGCCCTCGGAGAACGGACCTCCTCGGCCGAGCCCCCAATTCGGAGACCCAACTCATGTCGCTGACTGCCCAGTTTCTCTTTTCGTGCCTCGCTTCGCTGACCAGCCTGGTCACCAGCGAGCCCGTGGTTCAGCAGCAACCGACGGCGCTCCCCGAGCACCAGGTGCTGGCCGAAGATGTCGGGACGTGGGATGCCGAGATGACGCTCTGGATCCCCGGCCTCCCCGAGCCGGTCACCTCCAAGGGGGTCGAGGTCAACGAACTGCTCGACGGCGGCATGTGGGTGCTGAGCAAGTTCGAGTCGGAACTGTTCGGCCAGAAGTTCGTCGGTCGCGGGCAGTTCGGCTACGACCCGATCTCGAAGAAGTACGTCGGCACCTGGATCGACACGATGTCTCCGCATCTGTCGACGATGCAGGGGAGCTACGACGCGGCGACCAAGACGCTGACGATGGAAGTCCGTTCGATCGGCCCTGACGGCAAGCCGATGATCAGCAAGTCGGTCGCCAAGACCCTCTCGGCCGACAAGCGGACCTACGAGACGTTCGAGAAGCGCGACGGAGACGAGTGGGTGAAGACGATGTCGGTCGTCTACACGCGCCGTCCCTGATCCCCGTCCCTGATCCCGCAGTGTTTCGGCAAGCATCGCCTTGCCGGACAAGTCGATCGCAACGACCGCGGCTCCGGCTCGGCCCCCTCCGGCTCAGCCGCGGCGCAGATCGACCATCGCCCAAACGAAGATCGCTACGCTGCCGATCGACAGGACGCCGATCGACAGCCACGTCGCGACGACCATCATGACTCGGTCTCCTGCGAGGCAGAGGCGTGCGGTTCGCGGGATGCCGCCGGACCGCACGCCTCTCTTGCGCGCCGAGCCGCCTCGGCGAATCCCGGCGGAGGCGTTGCGGGGCCGGGAGGGTCGCGGCGGTAGACTCGGCCGGCCGCCAGCATCCCGAGCAGCGAGAGCGCGATTCCCATCACGACGCCGCTCGATTCCCACAGGTCGAGGCGTCCGAGGGGAGTCGCGATCGAGAGCATCCACTCCTCCTGGTCCGGGTCCTCGTGTCCGAACGAGCGGACGGTCAGCCAGTAGCCGACCAATCCGAGCGCCCCGCCGATCGCTCCCCAAAGTCCGGTCCGCCGCCGCGGGTTCACGAAGAGCGCCGCAAGCGCCGGGACGAGGACCACGGCGCCGAGAATCGCCGCCATGAACTGCCACGCCTCGCGCATCCGATCGAACGCCAGACCGACCGCCATCGAGAACGCGAGCACGACGACGACCCCTCCGCGAGTCGCCCACATCAGCGCCCGATCGCTCAGCGGTCGCTTCAGCTGCCGCTGCAGGATGTCGTAGACCAGATTCCCCGACGCCAACAGCGCATACGAATCGACCGACGACATCGCCGCCGAAATGATCCCGCCGATCATCACGCCGCGGAGCCCGATCGGCAGCACCTGGACGGCGACTTCGAGCAGCGCTTCCTTCCCCACCAGATCCGTCGCGATCATCCCTTGCTCGACCGCGGCGCGAGCGACCAGACCGATGATCACGACGAGCCAGTCGTACGAGGCCCAGAGCACGATCCCCAACAGCAGGGCACGCGTGATCGACGGGTCATCGCGAGCCGCGAAGACGCGCTGGTAGAAGGCCGGTTCGACCAGCACGGTCGAGCCGGCCATGGCCCACGAGAGAAGCACCCACGGCCCGAGCCCGCCGGTGAACGTCAGAAACTCGGTCCCGCCGTCGGGTCGCCGCGGGAGCGATTCGAGAAAGCTCCAGCCGCCGACCCAGTCGATCGCCATCGGGACGCAGAACGCGAGCGTCACGCACATCAGCACGAACTGCACCGTGTCGCTGATCGTGTCGGCCCACAAGCCGCCGAGCGCCGTGTACAGACCACAGACGCCGATCGTGATCGCGATCCCCGGCAGCAGCGGCACGCCGAGCCAGCCGAGCAGCGTCATCAGCCCGGCGATCGAGAGGNNGCGATCACCAGGGCGGCGATGGCGATGAAGACGTAGTACGGCGCGCTGTACCAGAACCACGAGACGATGCCGTAGTAGAACGCCTGCTCGCTCGTGCCGAAGGTGACGTCGAGTCCGAAGTAGGTGCTGACCAACGTGCAGATCAGCAGCGGTGTCGAAAGGGCTCCTCCGGCGAGAAAGTACTCACGGAACCCCGACATCCGCGCGGCCAGGAACGCGCCGAGCGCG
>DMPQ01000452.1:11118-11413 GCA_003455945.1 Planctomycetaceae bacterium | reverse complement strand
AGATTGGCGGTCGGCTCGTCCAGAATCGTCACCGGTGCTTCTGCCGCGAGAGTGACCGCGATCGCGAGCTTCTGTCGCATGCCGGTCGACATCGCGCCGACGCGACGAGCCAGATCGAGGTCCATGCGGCGAGCCAGCTCGAAACTCGGCTCGGCCGGACGACCGCGCATCGCCGCGAAGAAGCGAAGGACTTCAGGCCCCTTCATCCGCTTCGGCAACCGCGCGTCCCCCGGCAGATACGCGACCTGCCGATGCACCTCGACCCGCTGCCGTCGACAATCGAGTCCGAGAATGC
>DMPQ01000452.1:6814-11068 GCA_003455945.1 Planctomycetaceae bacterium | reverse complement strand
CGCTCGTTCCTTCGGAACCCTGCCGTTCGCTCATCGTTCGGCCTCTTCGCCCCCGGTCGCCGTTCAGCGGACCGGGTCGCGTCCCAGGAGTCGCCGGAGCAGACCGATCTGTCCGGCATGCAGCATCTCGTGGTGCGAGGCGAAGACGAGCGCACCGAAGCGATCGTCGAAGGCGAAGTGGGGAGGATCGACCTTCTCGGTCAGAGCGATTCGATCGAACGTCGGCAGCTCGTCCAGGACCTGGCGGTGGACTCGATCGAAGATCTGCCGGATCTCGTCGACCGACGGATAGGCACTCGGATCCGCGTTCGGCGTCGTCCCCTTCGAAAACGTCTTGCGGAACGAACCGGGCATCAGTTCCAGATCGACCGGCAAGCGTCCCCGCTGACGAAAGAGCGCCAAGCCGTATTGCGCCATGGCGAGGTGGCCGACCTGCCAAGCGACATGCGAGACGCAGCCGGGCGGAATCCGAAACCAATCCTCCGGTTCGAGACCGTCGAGCAACGTCAGGGTATACGCACGAGCCGCCTCGATCTGGCGGCGGACGAGGTCGAGCGGATCGAGCGGAGTCATCGCGGGTCTCGGCAGGGGACGATGCCGCTCGCCTTCTCGGCGAACGGCTGCCGCGGCGGAGCGTCGTGGGGATCGCTCCGGTTGCGGACGGCGAACGGCTCGCCATCATAGTGCTCGTCCCCGGTTCGCGACCACGCCCCCAGGCGTCGCGAATCGGCAGCGCGTCGCGAATCCGCGGCGTGACGCTCCTCGCCGCCGTTCGGTAGACCCTGCGCATGTTGTTGCTGCTCGCCGGTGGAACCGTCTACGACCCGCGCCACGGCGTGCGAGGCGCAGTGCGCGATCTCTGGATCCGCGACGGCCGCATCGTCGCCGCGCCGAGCGACCCGACCGAGCGTCCCGACCGGACGATCGACCTGACCGGATATGTCGTGATGCCCGGCGGCATCGATCTGCACTGTCACATCGCCGGCCCCAAGGTGAACACCGCGCGAAAGATGCGGCCGGAAGAGAAGCGTGATCCGGCCTCGCGCGTGCTGCGGACCGAACGGCTGCGGAGCGGTTCGCTCGGGAGCGTGCCGAGCACCTTCGCCACCGCCTACAAGTACCTGGCGATGGGCTACACCACCGCGTTCGATGCGGCGGTACCGCCGCTCGCCGCACGTCACGCTCACGAGGAGTTCGACGATACGCCGGCGATCGACAAGGGATTCTTCGCCCTGGTCGGCAACAATCATTTCGCGATGCGAGCGATTCGCGACGGCGATCGGGCGCGACTCGACGCGTTCCTCGGCTGGCTCCTGAACGCCGCCAAGGCCTACGCGCCGAAGCTGGTGAACCCCGGCGGTGTCGAGCTCTGGAAGCAGCGTTTCGACGGCAATGCGACCGGACTGGACGACCTGGTCGACGGCTTCGACGTCACCCCCCGTGACATCGTGCGCGAGATCGCCGCATCGGCCAATCGGATCGGGCTCCCTCATCCGGTTCACATCCATACGAACCGACTGGGACTCCCCGGCAACTGGCGAACGACCCTCGACACGATGCGGACCCTCGACGGTCTGCGGGCGCATCTGACTCATATCCAGTTCCACAGCTACGACGGGGGTGACGAGGACGAATCGACCTTCGGTTCGAAGGTCGCGCCGCTCGCCGCCTGGGTCAATGCGCATCCGGAGCTGACGGTCGACGTCGGCCAGGTCCTGTTCGGCGAAACGACGAGCATGACGGGGGACGGACCGCTGGGGCACTACCTGAGTCGCCTGTACGGCACCAAGTGGTTCAGCGGCGACGTCGAGATGGAGGCGGGTTGCGGTATCGCTCCGATCCGCTACCGCGACACGAGCCTGGTTCACGCTCTGCAATGGGCGATCGGCCTCGAATGGTATCTGCTGGTCGACGATCCGTGGCAGATCGCGATGAGTACCGACCATCCGAACGGCGGCTCGTTCATGGCGTACCCCGAGATCGTCCGTCTGCTGATGGATCGGGCGTATCGGGACGAGACGATCGCGCGACTGCCGCCGCAGGTCCGCGAACGGTCGGTGCTCGCCGATCTGAAGCGCGAGTATTCGCTCGAAGAGATCTGCATCATCACCCGAGCCGCTCCGGCGCGGATGCTCGGCCTCGATCGCAAGGGGCATCTGGGGGGCGGAGCCGACGCGGACATCACCGTCTATCTCCCCGACGGGAACCGCCGTCGAATGTTCGAGATGCCTCGCTGGGTCTTCAAGGAAGGGAGGATCCTGATCGAGGACGGCGAGATCCGCGACGTGATCGACGGCGCGACCCTGCATGTCGACGTTCCCTACGACCGTTCGATCGAAGCCCCGGTCGAGCAATGGTTCGACGAAGCGTATTCGGTCCGGTTCCGCAACTACCCGGTCGCCGACGACGAGTTGCATCGCGCCACGCCGGTCAAGGCCGGCGCCGGTCCGATCCCGATCGCCGGTCGCTCCGACGTGACGCCGGCGACATCGCCGAACGGCGAGCGACGCCGATCGGCCGAGGAGTCCGAGGGATGAGCGACGACGCGGGGCCGATGGACGAACCGCAACCCGGGAACGACGGGTCGGGCCACTTGCAGCGTTCGAACCTGCCGTTCGACCACGACAGTCCGGTCGCCAAAGTCGCCGCGATCTGCGCCGTGCTCGCCGGAGAGCAGGTCGATCGCGATCGGATGCTCACGCTGCTCGAAATGACCTTCGGGCCGATCGGGTTCGTCGGCGCCGAACATCCGTTCGATGCGACCGACTACTACCGCGACGAGATGGGCGAAGGGCTCGTGCGGACGCTTCTGGCGTTCGAGGTGCCGTTCCCGTCCGAGGCGCTGGCGCCGGCGAAACTCGTCTGCGGCGATCTCGAACGGATGCTCGCGATCGAAGGTCGTCGCACCGCCAATCTCGATTTCGGCTACCTCGATCCGCACAAGGTGGTGCTGGCGAGTCTGAAGGAAGCGGGACAGAAGATCCATGTCGGGATGGGTGTCTGGGCCGATCCGATCGCACGCTGGCGCGATGGCGCCTACCGACCGTTCGAATGGACCTTTCCCGATTTTCGCTCGGGTCGCTACGACGCCGAGCTGATCGAGATCCGCCGCCGATTGCGCGAGCGGACTCGTGCCGCACGACGCGAGGGCTGACGTTCGTCGGCCGTGCGACTTGCGCTTCGGCGCACCTTGCCGCAGGCGATCGCATCGGTCGAATCCGCGCGGCTCAGTCGCCTGTTCGCGCGCGATCTCCTCCCCCGAGACTCGGTGCGTCGGGAAACGCTCGCCACGCACGCTCGACCCACTCGCGTCGCATGCCGAGTTCGTTCACCAACCGATCGATCAGCGCGGCGCGGTCGAGACGTCGGCGCGACGTGGTGCGGTCGCTTCGTTCCTGCCAGCGATCGCCGCGCACGAAGAGCTGTCGCGAGCGGTCGACCGCGGCGATCACCGGGTAGGTCATCATCGGCCAGTCGTAACTGGCGAGCCACGCGTCGCGGAATTCCCCGTCGTCGACCGGATCGATCCGATACGTCAACCGATAGGTGCGGCGCGGCGGGGTGCCGGTCGAGGACGATGGTGCGGATGACGCCCGCTCGATCGTCGCCAGCTCGCGCCCCCCCGGAGCGATCGGGACGAGTTCCAATCGATGGAACGGCGTCTCGCGAATCACCGCCATGTCGAGCAGCGGCAGCGGCTCGTGAATCAGATATCCCGGATCGACCAGCAGCGGCTTTCCTTGGAGTTCGACTCGAACCGCACAATGCGTCGCCGGTCCGTAGGTCCGATCGGCGAGGATCGGTCGAGCGTCGAAGCCCGAGGCGACCAGCAGCGCGCAAAGCAGATCGGTCAGCGCGAAGCAGGTCCCGCCGCTCCCGTTCTCCAGATGCGAGTCGACCGTTTCGGCGATCGTCGGCAGACGGATCGACCCTCGCTCGGATCGATCGGCGACCTTGCCGAGATTCTCGTACGGCAGATGCCCGACCGCTTGGGCAATCAGCGCGATCACCGCCGTCGGTTCCCGACGTTCGTCGAGGGGGAGCGGCGTTCCGACATGCGCGAGCAACCGATCGCGCACCGCCACCGGATGATCGGGCGCGAGCGGTCGGTGGTACGAGTCNNGGCGAACGGTCGGTCGGCAGCAGCGGAAGGGGAGGTGAGGTCGACGAGCCGTGGGGCGCGGCCGAAGCGGCGGGACGTTTCCGCAGCTCGGCCAATCGCTGCATCAGAACGTAGAAGACCGGCACGAAGAA
>DMPQ01000452.1:0-6788 GCA_003455945.1 Planctomycetaceae bacterium | reverse complement strand
CGACGATCAGGATCGCGTTCTTGCTCGCCAGGGCGATGATCAGCACGATCCCGATCTGCGTGTAGATGTTGTTGTCCATGCCGCGGACCGCGACGGCGATGACGGTGCCGAGCAGGGCGAGCGGGACGACCATGATGACCGCCGCCGGCATGAACCAGCTTTCGTACTGAGCGGCGAGGACCAGGTAAACCATCAGCACGCCGAGGGCGAAGACGTAGAGCGCCTGGCTCCCGACCCGCTTTTCCTGGAACGACATCCCGGTCCATTCGATCCCCATCGTCGTCGGCAGTCGCTCGGCCGCCATCTGCTCCATCAGCGAAAGCGCCTCGCCCGAGCTGACTCCCGGAGCGGCTCCGCCGTTGATCGTCGCGCTCGGATACAGGTTGTAGCGCGGGATGATCTGCGGTCCGAGCGTCTTGCTGACCGTCGCGAAGGTCGACAGGGGAATCATCCGGCCATCCCGATTCCGGACCTGCAGTCGTCCGATGTCTTCCGGCTGCATCCGGAAACGCTGATCGGCTTGGACTCGTACCTGATAGGTCTTGCCGAACAGGTTGAAGTCGTTGACATAGGCGGAACCGAGCGAGGTCTGCATGGTGCTGAAGATCGCGTCGAGCGGCACCCCGAGACTCATCGCCTTGACCCGATCGATGTCGACCTTGATCTGAGGGACGCCGGCCCGAAAGGTCGACTGGACGCCGGCCAGATCGGTCTGTCCGTTGGCGGCGACGACCATGTCGGTCACGACCTTCTGCAGCTCGGCCAAGCCGACTCCCGCGCGGTCCTCGACCTTCAGTTCGAAGCCGCCGGCGACTCCGAGGCCGCGGATGCCGGGAGGGGGAAACGCGAAGATCATCGCCTCGTCGATCGCCGCGAACTTCGGCGCGAGCCCGCCGAGAATCCCTTCCTGAGTCCGCGCGGGGTCTCCCTTTCGCTCCTCGAACGGCTCGAACGACAGGAACATCGTCGCGGCGTTCGACTTGACCGACGAATCGAGCAGCGACATGCCGCCGAGCAGGAACCACTGCTCGACGCCGGGAGTCTCCTTCAGCACTTCGTTGATCTTGCGGGTCACCTCGCGCGTCCGCTCCTGCGAGGCGGCGTCGGGCAACTGGATCGCGACGATCGCGTACCCCTGGTCCTCGGTCGGAACGAAGCCGGTCGGCAGCTTCAGGAACCACCAGCCGGCGAGCGAGATCAGCCCCAGAAACAGGAGCATCACGAGTGCGGTCTGACGAACGGCGACCTTGACGATCGAGACGTAGACCCGTTCGAACCAGCCGTAGACCCGATTGAAGCCGCGGTAGAAGAAGTTCTTCCGCTCCGGAGTCGGTCTCAGGTAGGTCGCGCACTGGGCCGGCTTGAGCGTGACGGCATTGACCGCGCTGATCACCGCCGTCGCCGCGATCGTCAGGGCGAACTGGCGATAGAGCTGACCGGTGATGCCGCCGAGAAAGGCTGTCGGCAGAAAGACGGCCATCAGCACGAGCGTGATCCCCATGATCGGCCCGATCACTTCGCTCATCGCCTTGATCGTCGCCCGCTTCGGATCGAGCTTGTCGTGATCGATGTGATGAGCGGCGTTCTCGACGATGACGATCGCGTCGTCGACGACGATGCCGATCGCGAGCACCAGTCCGAACAGGGTGAGCATGTTGATCGAGAAGCCGAGCGCCGCCATCGCCGCAAAGGCGCCGATGATCGTGACCGGAACGGTGGTCGCCGGAATCAGGGTCGCTCGCCAATCCTGCAGAAAGACCAGGATGACGATCAGCACCAGCACCCCCGCCTCGAACAACGTCTTGTAGACCTCGTGGATCGACTCTTCGACGAACGTCGTCGTGTCGAACGGAATGATTCCGACGAGCCCTTCGGGGAAGTTCTTCTGGAGTTCGTCGAAGGCATGCCGCACGTCTTCGGCGACCTGCAGCGAATTGGCTCCCGGCAGCTGATAGACCAGCAGACTGGCGGCCGGAAGGCCCGAGATCTCGCACCATTGGTCGTAGGTCTGAGCGCCGAGCTCGACTCGCGCGACGTCACGGATCCGAACGACTCGGGTCCCGGCGAGCGGATCCGACTCGGTCCGCACGATGATGTCGCCGAACTGCTCGGGATCGGTCAGTCGCCCCTGGACCGAGACGTTGAACTGGAAGCCCTGATCGCTCGGCGTCGGCGGTTGGCCGACCTGCCCGGCGGCGACCTGCACGTTCTGTTCGCGGATCGCGGCGAGCAGATCGTCGACCGTCAGGCGTCGCGCTTCGAGCGCCTCGGGATCGGCCCAGACCCGCATGCCGTAGGTGCCGCCGCCGATCACCTGCACGTCGCCGACGCCGGGGACGCGAGTCAGGGCGTCCTTCAGCCGGAGCGTCGCGAAGTTGCTCAGGTGCAGATCGTCGAACCGACCGTCGGGCGAGATGACCGAGACGACGAGCGTGATGTTGGTCGACTGCTTCTTCGTCGTGACTCCCTGCCGCTGCACCTCCTGCGGCAATCGCGGCATCGCCACGGCAACCCGGTTCTGGACGAACACCTGCGCCTCGTCCAGATCGGTCCCGACCTCGAACGTCACCGTCAGCGTGTAGGTCCCGTCGCTCGAACAGGTCGAGGCCATGTAGAGCATGTTCTCGACGCCGTTCACCTCCTGTTCGATCGGCCCCGCGACGGTGTCCGACAGGACCTGCGCGTTGGCTCCCGGATAGACCGCCGTCACCTGAACGGTCGGAGGGGTGATCTCGGGGTACTGCTCGACCGGAAGCATCTGCACGGCGACCGCGCCGACGAGCATCGTCACGATGGCGATGACGTTGGCGAAGATCGGGCGCTCGATGAAGAACGTGGAGATCATGAGTCGGTTCCGGAGCGAGCCAGAGGGAGCAGTGACGTGCGAGCGACGAGACGCGAGCGTCGCGATGTCGGCAACGATGACTCGGCACAGGGGACGGTCGAGCCGATCGCCGGATGCGGATCGGGGCCCCCTACTGCGGCGCGTCAGCGATCGTCGGCAACGATTCCCGGCGGGGTTTCCGCGTTCGGCGCAGCGGCCGTCCCGCCGAACGGATCGGACAGATCGGTCGCCTCGGTGGGCGAGACGGGATTGCCGGGGCGAGCCAGGAGCAGGCCGCTGACGATCACGCGGTCGGTCTCGTTCAGTTCGCCGCGGACGGCGCGGAAACCCCGTTCGGCCGGACCGACTTCGACCGGGCGGATCTGAGCGAGATCCTGGTCGTCGACGATCAGGACGAAGTCGCCCGACTGATCGGTTCCGATCGCACGCTCGGGAACCCAGAGGGCGTCGGAGCGGCGAGCGATCGGAATCCGCAGCCGGACGAACATGCCGGGAAGGATGTTTCGTCCGTCGACCTCGAAGACACCTCGCAACCGAATCGTCCCGGTTCCGGGATCGACGGCCGGATCGAGATAGTCGACGCGACCGACGAGCGGAAAGCCGTCGGACTCGGGGAGTCCGAGCTCGATCGTCAGTTCCTCTCCCGCCGCTCGCGCGCGATCGAGTTCCAGCAGTTGCGGGACACGTCGCAGTTGGGCTTCGCTGAGCGTGGCGTAGGCGACGATCGGCGACGACTTGACGACCGTCGCGAGAACCGACGAGTCGTTGTCGCCGACCAGGTTGCCGACGTCGAAGGCGGCGCGGCCGATCCGTCCGTCGATCGGGGACGACATGCGGCAGTACGAGAGCTCCCGCTCGGCGTCGCTCACCGCGATCGTCGCGGCATCGAGCTGCGCCTGAGCGGTCCGGATCCCGGTCTCGTAGGTCGCGGTCGTCTGATCGAGCGTCGCCTTGGCAGTCGCCAACTCCGCGTCGCGCGATTCCCGCATCGCGATCGTCTGATCGATTTCGGCCGCGGTGATCGCTCCGCGCTGACCGAGGCCGAGGACTCGCTCCTCTTCCTGGCGAGCGAGTCGGAGTCGGGCTTCGGCGAGTTCGACCTGAGCGGCGGCGACTTCGCGCGCCTTCGAGACCTTGACCTGTTCGAGTGCCGCGGCGCATTCGTCGCGGCGGGCCCGAGCGGCGGCAAGCGCGAGCTGAAACGGCTCCTCGTCGATCACCAGCAGCAGCTGATCGGTCGTGACCGAGGCCCCTTCGACGAACAGGCGCTCGTCGAGAAAGCCGCGGACCCGAGCCCGGATCTCGACCGTCTCCTGCGCCTGAGTCATGCCGGTGAACTCGAGGTACTCGACCAGTTCGTGACGGACCGGTCGCGCCCAGTGGATGCCGGGCGGAGGGGGCTCGGCGTAGCGGTTGGAGCTGCCGCAACCGGCGAGCGTCACGAGCGTCGCCAGGATCGAGAACCGAAACGCGAGACCTGCCACGGTGCCTCCCCGTCGTCCCTTCGCTGTTGACCACGCGGTCAGTACAATTGACCGAATGGTCAGCATCATAGCCGGAACTCCCGAGCGGTCAATTTGGGGCCGAGTCGCCGGAGCGGCGGTCGCCGTGCGGCCGGACCGCTACGATGGACGGGGTGCCGTGCGACGGTCGCGGAGCGGAACCGCGGCCTATGGCGCACGGGACCTCGCTGGTCGCCGCGTCCGAATCGCTCCCCGATCGATCGCTCCCGCCTTGCCTGCGATTTCCGCTCCCACCACCGGCGCCGCCGCTGCGCCTCGGAGACCGTCATGCCTCGACCCGCTCGTTCGTCCCGGCCTGCTGCTCGGTCGCGCCCGACAGCGACGTCAGCGTCGAAGTCAGCGTCGAAGTCAGCGTCGGCGACCCCCTCGGCTCAAGAGCCGAAGGTGACCGGTCGCGCGGCGCGGTCGAATCGCGCTGCGGTGAACGCCGCGGCGAACGATGCGAACGAACCGGCAGCCGACGCGTCGACCGATCGCCGGGAGCCTGTCGAGCCGCGAGCGGTGGCTCCGCGTACTCGGGCTCCCGAGGCGGTGCGGACGGCGGTGCTCGACGCTTCGCTGGAGCTCTTTGCGCAGAAGGGGTTCGCCGAGACGTCGCTGCGGGACATCTCGCGTCGTTCCGGCGTATCGCACTCGCTGATGCTGCATCATTTCCGGAGCAAGGAGGCGCTGTACGAAGCGGTCAAGCGGCGGGTGGTCGAAGGCTACGCGGCTCGTTTTCCCGCCGCGGCTCGCTCGGCCGACCGTCCGATCGACTTTCACGTCGAGATGAAGCGGATCATGACGTACGTCGGCGAGAACGAGCTGGCGCTCAAGCTCTGCGCCCGGACTCGAATCGACGAGGATCATCAGGTCTGGCCGGGGGAGCCGGATCTGTTCGATCTGCTGCAGCAGGGGATCGAATCGGCGCAGCGCGTCGGTGCGGTCCGAAACGATCTGCCGGCGGAGCGGCTGACGGTGATGATCCTGGGGCTCGTCATCTTCTGGCTCGACAATCGCAAGCACTTCGCGACCCGATTCGGTCGGACGATCGCGGACGACGACTATCTGGAAACGGCCGTGCGGATGGTCGAGTCGGGAGTGCGTCCGGGCGTGGGCCAGGCGAAGGCCGAGCGGTCGGCGGCCGCTCGATCGTCGTCCAAGGGAGCGACCGGCAGTCGGCAAGGTTCGCGCCGCGCCGCCCTGCGAAGCCCCTCGGCGCCCCNNTCGATCGGACTCCGCGAAGCGTCGTTGAGCGATGTCGTTCGCGGCGCGAGCCGTGATCGATTCGTGAGGGCAGGGGAGGAGGCCGAGACGCGATTCGGCCCGTACGGAACACCTCGTAAGGAACCTTCCGCGAGCCGTTCGTCGCGGGGGTGCGGTGGGAGGAATCCGGAGTGCTTCATTCCGGGCGAAGTCCCCCTTGCGACCCCTCGGGGATTTCGTCATCATGGCCGGTTTCCCCGACCGACTTTCGGCCGCAGCTGGGCCGACTGCAGGAGGCGGGAGACCATTCGTTCGCCCGATGGTCCGCTCGTGAAGCACTGCTGGAGGCCGCAAGGAGAGACTGCCGGATGGCTCGAAACATTGGACCGAAAGCTCGCATCAACCGTCGTTTGGGTGCCCTGATCTACGAGAGCTCGGGTGCGGCCCGAGCGTACGAGCGGCGTCAGAGGCCGCCCGGCATGCACACGCGCGGCAAGCGCCCGTCGAACTACGGCCAGGCGCTCTACGAGAAGCAGAAGATCAAGCATTATTACGGGCTCGGCGAACGCCAGCTCCGCCGCTACTTCGACAAGGCGGGGCGGATGAAGGGGAACACGGGCGAGCAGCTCCTGATCCTCTGCGAGCGTCGGCTCGACAACATCGTCCGTCGAGTCGGTCTGACCAAGACGCGCCCGCAGGCTCGTCAGGGAGTCGCTCACGGCCACTTCCGCGTCAACGGCGTGAAGGTCGACAAGCCGTCGATCCTGCTCCGCCCCGGCGATGTCGTGACGGTCCGCAACAACGAGAAGATCCGCGAGCTGTATCGCGGGCTGATGCTGCAGGTCGGTCAGGTCACCGGTCTCGACTGGGCCAAGCTCGACTCGCAGGAGCTGACCATCAATATCCTGGGTCAGCCGGGCCGCGAGGACATCAGTCTTCCGGTCGACGTCAACATCGTCGTCGAGTTCCTGTCGCGCTGACGACAGGGGGCGGCTGACGAGCCGACTATCTTCGGGCGAACGGCAATGCGGCAGGTCGAATCGACTTGCCGCTTTGCGTTTCACGGAGCCTCTTATGCATTCGAAGCTGGTTGTCCTGGGGGGTGGTCCCGGCGGTTATGCCGCGGCGTTTCTGGCGGCCGATCTCGGCATGGAGACGACGCTGGTCGAGGCGGAACCGAACCTGGGAGGAACCTGTCTGCTCCGCGGCTGCATCCCGTCCAAGGCGCTGCTGCA
>DMPQ01000316.1:9099-9359 GCA_003455945.1 Planctomycetaceae bacterium | reverse complement strand
CTCATCTTGCGGAGATTTCGTCGATGCGTCTCTTCCGTCTGCGGCCTGCGGGCCGCTTGTTGCGACTGCTTTCTGCAGTCGGTCTTTTCGGAGCGATGATCGCGTCGCTCCCGTTCGCGGCGATCGCTCAAGGTCCGATCTCGCCGGGAGGTTCCGGGCAAGGGCAGGATCAGGTCGACGTCCCCGAATTGCCGTTGATTCCGGTGCTGATCGCCTTTCGTCAGCCGCCCGGACTCGATGAAGTCGCGGCGGTCGCCTTC
>DMPQ01000316.1:0-9042 GCA_003455945.1 Planctomycetaceae bacterium | reverse complement strand
GGTGGCGGTGGTCGATACGGGCATCGACTACACCCATCCGGAACTGGCCGGAGCGTATCGAGGCGGATACGACTTCGTGAACAACGACGCCGATCCGCGCGACGATCACTATCACGGAACGCATGTCGCCGGCACGATCGCCGCGGCGCTGAACGGGACCGGAGTCGTCGGAGTCGCTCCGGGAGTCGATCTGTACGGGCTCAAGGTGCTCGGCAACACCGGGAGCGGCAGCTTCAGCGCGATCGTCGCATCGCTCGATTGGTGCGTCGCCAACGGCATCCAGGTCGCGAACTTCAGTCTCGGCAGCTCGGGCGATCCCGGCACGACGGTCCGCGCGGCGTTCGACAACGCGTTGGCCGCCGGTCTGACGATCGTCTGCAGCGCCGGCAACAGCGGGACGACGAACACGTCGGTCGACAACGTCGGCTATCCGGCCAAGTACGACTCGGTCATCGCCGTCGCGTCGACGACCAGCACCGACGCGAGGTCGTCGTTCTCGAGCACCGGTCCGGCCGTCGATGTCGCCGCTCCCGGCTCGAGCGTCTACTCGACCTATCCGGGCGGAGGTTACGCGACGCTCAGCGGCACCTCGATGGCGGCGCCTCACGCGGCCGGAGCGGCGGCGCTGGTGATCGCCGGAGGGATCGCGGATGCGAACGCCAACGGCAGGATCAATGACGATGTCCAGGCGGTGCTGATGGGAACGGCGATCGACCTGGGCGCCACCGGGACCGACTGGTCGTTCGGAGCGGGACTGATCCAGGCAGACCTGCCGGTCGAAGCGTCGTTCGGCGGCGGAGGGGGAGGTGGCGGTGGTGGCGGCGAGATCTTCGACGCGCCGTCGGGTCTGGCCGGATCGGCGAACACCCGTCGAGTCGTCTCGCTCCGCTGGACCGACAACTCGAACGTCGAGGAAGGGTTCCAGATCCGCTGGGGGACTCGGAACAATCGAGGAGTCACGACCTGGCGAGGGTCGTGGAACGTCGCCGCCGATGCGACCTCGTCGACTCGGACGATGTCTCGCGGCACCTGGCAGTTCCAGGTCCGCGCGTTCCGCGGAACCGAGGTCACCGACTGGTCGAACCAGATCCAGGTGATCGTCCGCTGACAAGCGACCGCGAACGGGGTTTCGACGCCGTGCGACCGCACTCCGGTCGCACGGCGTTGTCGTTCGCGAGGCACGGTGCCTCTCGCCGGGAGATACGGAGACGCTGAGTGAGACGCCGAGGGAANNCCGGAGGCACGGTCGGAGTTTTTCTCACGGAGGGACTGAGGAACGCCAAGGCACGGGGATCCCGGCGCTGCGCTTCGGGCTGGTCGGGTCGGTGACGGGTTCGATTCCTGACCTGTCGCCTAGACCAGCGACATCGCGTAGAGCATCTCGCGGGCGATCTGAGCCGAACGTTCGTCGTAGACCGCCGCTTCGTCGGGCGAGTCGTCGGCGCTTTTCGGATCCTCGTAGCGGATCGGCAGACGGAGCTCGCAGCCCGGAACGATCGGGCAAGCCTGATCGGCGCTCGAACAGGTCATGATCGCCGCGTAACCCGCGGTCGGATTCGGCGGCGAGTCGTAGACCTTCGAGAAGCAGATCAACGGCGGCACGTCGTCGGAATACGAAACCGCGTAGTGCGGATTCGAGGAACCCTCGTCCGGCGTCTCGATCCGCAACCCGGAGCGGAGCAGCGACTCGACGACCCGCGGGTTCATCGCGGTCGCTTCGGTCCCGCCCGAGAACGTCTCGACGTTGCTCACCCCGAGTCGATCGGCGGCGATCTTCGCCCAGATCTGCGACAGATGACTCCGCCGCGAGTTGTGCGTGCAGATGAAGGTCAGTCGCACGCCGTCTCTCGAACGACCGCGGACATGATCGGCCAACGTCTCGAGTTCCGCGCGGCGCGCCGACGGGATCCGGTCGAACTCACCGCGTCGCTTCTCGAGAAACTCGGCGACGGCAGGAAACAGGCGAATCGGAGATCGAGCGTTCATGACTTGGGCGCCTCGGCGAGATGCGGAAGATCGGACGGAGTCTGAGCGAACCAGCCGCGCGTCGCGACGCAGAAGCGGACGAGAGCGAGCATCAGCGGCACCTCGATCAGGACGCCGACGACCGTCGCCAGAGCCGCTCCGGAACCGAGGCCGTAGAGCATGGTGGCGGTCGCGATCGCCACCTCGAAGTGATTCGATGCGCCGATCATCGCGGTCGGCGCCGCCGACTCGTAGGTGAAGCCGAAGAGTTTCGCGAGGGCGTAGCCGAGCGCGAAGATCAGGATCGTCTGGATCGTCAACGGAATCGCGATCCAGAGAATGACCAGCGGATTCCCCACGATCGTCTCTCCCTTGAACGAGAACAGGAGGACGAGCGTCAGCAGCAGCGCGGCGATGGTGATCGGCGTCAGACGATGCAGAAACGTCTCGCGGAACCACGCCTCCCCTTTCCACGCGATCAGACCGCGACGCGAGACATAGCCGGCGACGAGCGGCAGCGCGACGTAGACGGCGATCGACAGCAGCAGCGCCTGCCACGGGACCGGCAGTTGGCCGACTCCCAGCAGATACCCGCCGAGGACTCCGTAGAGCACGAGCATGGTGAGCGAATTGACGGCGACCATCACCAGCGTGTGCCCTGCGTTCCCCTTGGCGAGATCTCCCCAGACCAGCACCATCGCGGTGCAGGGAGCGATCCCCAGCAGAATGCAGCCCGCCAGATAGCTCCGCCAGAGCGGCACTTCGAGCAGCTTCACGCCGTCGACCATCACGACCTTGCCCGAGCCGTAGGTCGCGCCGACATCCAGATCGACGCCGAGCGGAGCCTTGACCAGATCGGTCGCGTCGGGGCCGATCAGTCCGAGCAACAACGAGCCGAGAAAGAAGCCGGCGATGGCGACCATCGTGAACGGCTTGACGGCCCAGTTGATCAACAGTGTCAGACCGACCGGACCGAACGAGCGCCCGGAGCGGACGACCTGAGCGAAGTCGATCTTCACCATGATCGGGTACATCATGAAGAACAGACAGACGGCGATCGGGATCGACACGACCGGAGCGTCACCGGCGTAGATCGCCATCCGATCGAAGGTCGCCGCCAGGCCGGGAGCGACCTTGCCGAGCGCGATACCGGCGACGATGCAGAGGGCGACCCAGAGCGTCAGGTAGCGTTCGAAGAACCCGATCCCGCCGCGCGGAGCATCTTGCGGGGGATCGTCATTCGCCGAATCGGTCGGACAGCACGGCAGATCGGACATGCGAGGCGCCTGGTCAGGAAGGAACGATCGTCAATCGTCGATCGACGATGATCGAGGGCAAAAAAAGAGGAGGGGGGTCGTTCAGAGCGAGGCAATGAGCTTCTTGAGTCGCGCGAGGCGTTCGGGAGCGATGGCGTAGCAGACCTTGGGACCGTCGGTTTCGCCTTGAATGAGCCCTGCCTCCTTGAGGATCTTCAGGTGCTGCGAAACGGTCGACTGGGCGAGCGGCAGGCGGTCGACGATCTCGCCGCACATGCACCCTTCGCGCCCGATCAGAAACCGGACGATCTGCACGCGCGCCGGATGAGCGATCGCCCAAGCGAGCGCCGCGACCTCGTCGGCCGTCGCATCGGGCTCGAGCTTCAGCGAAGCAGGATCGCAGGAGGTCGAGCTGCGTTTCGCCAGGGGAGCATCTCCGCGTCGGAAACCAATTGATCGTCGATCGACGATGAAGATTAGCGATTCCCGCGAACCGGTTCAACCCGTGTCTCCCACCCCGCCGCGTCAGCAAGGGGTCCCCGTGCCTTGGCGCTCCTCAGTCCCTCCGTGAGAAGAACTCCGACCGTGCCTCCGGACTNNTTCCCTCGGCGTCTCACTCGGCGGCTCCGTGCCTCCCACCCCGTAGCGCCCAGCGCAGGGACCCTTCGCGCCCTCGAATCGAAAACGGTGCGATCGGAATCGGCATCGGTTAGGCTGCCCCCTTCCCCTCCCCTGCCGTGAATCGCCGAGGACTGCTCGGTCGTTCGGAGTCCGCTGCCGTGAAGATCGTCGCGATCGAGACGCTTGTCTGCCATGCACGCATGCGTAACTGGGTCTTCGTCAAGGTCGTCACCGACCAGCCGGGTCTTTGGGGCTGGGGGGAGGCGACTCTGGAATGGCATACGCGCGGCGTCGTCGGCGCGGTCGAGGATCTGAGCCAACTGCTGATCGGCGAGGATCCGACTCGCATCGAGCATCTCTGGCAGATGATGCATCGTCAGCACTTCTGGCACGGACACGGCATCGTCCGATCGACCGCCATCGCCGGCATCGACATCGCCTTGTGGGACATTCTCGGCAAGGTCGCCGGCCTGCCGGTCTCGAAGCTGATGGGAGGTCCGGTGCGCGATCATGTCCGCACCTACTGCCATCTGGGCGGCGGGCGGATGGAGGACTTCTACGAGACGGCGGCGGACGACGCGAAACGATTCGCCGAGCTCGCTCGCCAGGCCGTCGAGGAGGGGTTCACCGCGTTCAAGTCGATGGCCGTCCCGTCGACGCTGCCGCTCGAAGGGCTCCGACCGATCCGAGCGGCCGAACAGGCAGTCGCCGCGATGCGCGAGGCGGTCGGCGAGTCGATCGACATCATGGTCGATTGCCATGCGCGCCCGTCGCCGGCGATGGGCCTGTCGTTCGCCAAGGCGCTCGAGCCGTACGGCCTGTACTTTCTCGAAGAGCCGTGTTGGCCGGAGTCGGTCGACGGCCTCGCCCGGATCGCGCGCGCCGTCGCCACGCCGATTGCGACGGGTGAGCGAGTCACGAACCTCGCGGCGTTTCGCGACCTGTTCGCGGCCGGCGCCTGCAGCGTCTGTCAGCTCGACATCACGCACTGCGGCGGACTGAGCGAAGCCCGACGTATCGCGGCGCTGGCCGAGGCGTATCGGTTCGCGCTCGCACCGCACAATCCTCAAGGTCCGGTCAGTACCGCCGCATCGCTCGAGTTCGGATTCTCGCAGCCGAGTTACGTCATCTGCGAAACGGTCCACGAGGATGTGCCGTGGCGGAGCGAGGTGGTTCGCGAAGGGTATGTCGTCGAGCGACAAGGAAGAATCGTCCGCCCCAACACTCGCCCCGGTCTCGGCATCGAGATCGACGAAGAAGCGGTCCGAAGACATCCGTTCGAACAGGAGATCCTGCAACGCGTCTTTCTGTCGGACGGAAGCGTCGGCGATTGGTGATCGGACACGCGGCGCGAAGAGAGCCCCTTTCGCTCACTCTGTACGCCGCTCGCCGCATCGGACTTCGTGCGTATCGTCTCCGCCCTTCCTGCTCCCCGCCTCCCCTCCCCTGCCCTGCGACACTTCCCTGTCGTTACCTCCCTGTCTCATCACTTGCCGCGAGTCCATCCCCACCATGCNNAGCTTCCACCCCGACCGCCTCACGCCCCTCGCATCGTCTGCACGGCGTGCTGCCGATCGTGCATGTGCCGTTCACAGCCGATGATCGGATCGACCGAACGGCCTTCCGTCGCTCGATCGACTGGGCGTTCTCCGTCGGCGCCGTCGGCATGGGGACCGGCATGGTCTCGGAGATTCTGCGACTGACCTACGCCGAGCGACTGGAGCTGACCGAACTGCTGGTCGAATCGGCGGCGGGGCGCGGTCCGGTCTTCGCGGCGGTCGGCGCCGAGAGCACGAAACAGTCGCTCGAATACGCCGCGGCGGCGGAGCGAGCCGGCTGCGACGGCGTGATGGCGGTCCCCCCGCTGATGACCCGACTGTCGGTCGAGGCGATGGTCGCGCACTACCGGACGCTCGCCGACGGCGTCGGGATCCCGATCATCGTGCAGGATGCGTCGGGGTATGTCGGACAGTCGATTCCGCTGGCGGTCTGTGTCGAACTGCTCGAACGCTACGGCGACGAGAAGATCGTCTTCAAGCCCGAGGGATCGCCGATCGGACCGCAACTGTCGGCGCTGCGCGACGCGACCGGCGGACGAGCTCGGATCTTCGAAGGGTCCGGCGGCATCCTGCTCGTCGATTCGTACCGCCGCGGTATCGCCGGGACGATGCCCGGCATGGATCTGCTCGACGGAGTCGTCCTGTTGTGGCAAGCGCTCGAACGCCGCGACGACGATGCGGCCTATCGCCTGTCGTTCCCGATCTCGGCGATCGTCGCGCTGCAGCTCCAGGCGGGGCTCGACGGGTTCCTGGCGATCGAGAAGCACCTGATGGTCCGCCGCGGCCTGTTTGCCGACGCCCGGCGCCGGCGTCCGTACTCGTGGGATCCCGATTCCGAGACGCTGGCCGAAGTCGATCGATTGTTCGAACGTCTGGAGCACGAAGTGCGTCGCGCAGCGGCCGCTCGCTCCGAGGCGTGAACAGCGCGAGGAACGCGGAGACCGGTAGGCAGGAAGCGAGTCGGACGGAGAACGAGCGATGCGTTACCGGACTCTCGCGCTCTTCTGCTCGATCGCTGCGATCGCCTATGTACAGCGCGCGGCGCTCGGCGTGCCGGCCAAGGAGATCGCCGGCGATCTCGGCTTCGCCGATCTGGCTCGCGACATGGGGATGGTGCAGAGCGCCTGGTACTTCGGCTATGCGCTGATGCAGGTCCCGAGCGGCTGGGTAGCGGATCGTTTGGGGAGTCGTTCGGCGGCGGTCCTCTTCTGCCTGCTCTGGACCACCTGCACCGCGGTCGCCGGACTCGCGACCGGACTCGTTTCGCTGATGCTGATCTGGGGGCTGATGGGGATCTGTCAGGCGGGGATCTTTCCGAGCGCGGCGAAGGCGATCGGGCAGCTCTTTCCCGCCGGCGAAAAGGCCCGCGCTTCCGGCCTGCTCGCTGCCGGCATGCAGGTCGGAGGGACGATCGCGCCGCTCCTGGC
The DNA here is from genome assembly GCA_003455945.1 of Planctomycetaceae bacterium. Lineage (GTDB taxonomy): Bacteria > Planctomycetota > Planctomycetia > Pirellulales > Pirellulaceae > UBA11682. The sequence goes on along the minus strand of DMPQ01000316.1, from coordinate 2,214 downwards.
CGCTGCGTTCCTCGCGCAGTTTCCGCTCGACGAGCCGACGGCGTACTTCCGCTGGCGCTACCTGTTTCTCGCCTTCGCGATCCCCGGCTACCTATGGGTCGTCCTCTTTCTGGCGACGATCCCGGTCAAGGCGCTGCCGAAGAGCGGCGAGTCCGGCTCGGGAACGCCGGTCGATTGGAAGCGGCTGCTCGGCCGCCCGACCTTGTGGCTGTTGTGCGGGCAGCAGTTCTTCCGCGCCGGCGCGAATGTCTTCTTCATGACCTGGTACCCGACGTTCCTGCAGGAGGCGCGAGGGGCATCGCAATTCGAATCGGGGAGTCTCGCCACGATCACCGGCATCGGCGCGACGATCGGCAGTCTGACCGGCGGGTTCGCGTCGGACTGGATCCTGCGACGAACCGGCAGTCGACGACTGGCTCGTCAAGGGATCGCGATCGGCGGCATGCTCGGTTGTGCGGCGCTGGTCGTCGCGAGCTGGTTCGTCGCCGACAATACGGCGGCGGTCGTGCTGATCAGCATCGGCGTGTTCTGCTCGAACTTCGGCGGCGTCAGCGGCTACACCGTCGCGATCGAGTTCGGCGGCAAGCGCGTCGCGACCGTCTTCAGTCTGATGAACATGTGCGGCAACCTCGGCGCGAGCTGCTTTCCGATCGCTGCCGGATTGCTCGTCGCCTGGACCGGTAACTGGGACGTGATGCTCTTCTTCTTCGCGTCGATCATGGTGATCGGCGCGTTCCTCTGGGCTCTGCTCGACCCACCCGCCGATTCGCTCGGAGAGACCGAATCATGAACGTGATCGAAACGCCGCAGTCGCGCGTTCGCGCCGGAGTCGCCTGGCGCGACATCACGCCCCCGGTCGGCATCTATCACCGGATGTGGGGCGCTGCGCTGCACGATCGATCGACCGGCGTCCATCGGCCGCTCGAAGCGGCGCTTCTGTGGATCGCTCCGGAAGGAGTGAGCGACGAGCGGAGCAGGAGAGGAGAGGGGAGTGCGGTTGCCGACGATGTCGGTACGGCCGACGCGCGACTGATCGTCACGCTCGACCATTGCATTCTGGATCGCGCCGAGTCGGATGCGATTCGCGCGGCGATCGCGGCGCGAACCGGTCTGCTTCCGCAAGCGATTCTCGTCGCGCTCAGTCATACGCACGGCTCAGGGTGGATGTCGCGGACGCGAGCCGAGTATCCGGGAGGAGAACTGATCGGACCTTATCTCGATCGGTTGATCGCCGAGTTGGCCGATGCGGCCGACGAGGCGCGACGTGCGGCCGTTTCGGCTCGGATCGTCTACGGCCTCGGACGTTGTGACCTTGCGGCCTATCGGGATCGGTTCGATACCGAGCGAGGTCATCCGGTCTGCGGCTTCGATCCGACCGGCCCGGCCGACGACACGCTCGTCGTCGCGAGAGTCGACACCGCCGACGGCACTCCGCTGGCGACGATCGTCAACTATGCCTGTCATCCGACGACGCTCGCGTGGGACAACACGCTGCTCAGTCCGGACTGGGCCGGAGCGATGCGTCAGACGATCCGCCGCGACCGCGACGTCCCGTGCCTGTTCCTGCAAGGAGCTTCCGGTGAGCTCGGACCGCGCGACGGCTTCGTCGGGGATGTCGCGGTCGCCGATCGGAACGGGCGACGAGTCGGCCATGCGGCCGCCGCCGTCCTGGAATCGATGCCGGCCGCCGAGACGCGCTTCGAGTACGCGGGAGCGGTTCTTTCCGGAACCTGGATCGGGACCTGGGCTCATCGTCCGATCGACGAACGGCGTCGCAGCGCGGCGGGCGTCTGGAACTGGCGCGACGTGACGATCGACGTGCCGTATCGCGAGGACCTGCCGACGATCGACGAGACCGAGCGGCGACGAGCCGAGTGGGCCGAAGCGGAGCGACGAGCGGCGGCGAGCGGCGACGAACGGGAAGTGCGGCGTTGCCGAGCCGAAGGGGAACAGATGACTCGGCAGCTCGCGCGTCTGCGCGCCCTCGCTCCCGGCTCGACCTGTCCGATCACGGTGTCGATCGGTCGAGTCGGTGATGCGCTCTGGATCTTCCTGCCGGGGGAGTTCTATCAGAAGCTGCAGCTCGAACTGCGGCGACGGTTGAGTCCCCATCCGGTCCTGATCACGACGCTGACCGGAGATTGGCAACCGGGCTACTTTCCGGTCGCCGAAGCCTGGGGAAAAGGGATCTATCAAGAAGTGATCGCCGTCGTC
>DMPQ01000128.1 GCA_003455945.1 Planctomycetaceae bacterium | reverse complement strand
TGGGGGAGGCGGCGGGCTGGGGAGGCGGCGGGCTGGGGGAGGCTGCGGGCTCGGGAGGCGCGGGGTGTGAGGCCGGCCTCCCCTTCCCTTCGCTCAATGCTCGAACGGCGTATGGTCGAACGGCTCGGGGGGAGCCTCCTTCGGTTCGAACCAACGATAGATCGTCGGCAGCACCAGCAGAGTAAGTGCGGTGGAGGTGACGAGTCCGCCGATGACGACGGTCGCCAGCGGCCGCTGCACTTCGGCTCCGGAACTCGCCGAGATCGCCATCGGAATGAAGCCGAGCGCGCCGCAGCTGGCGGTCATCAGCACCGGTCTCAGTCGATCCATCGCTCCGTTGACCACCGCATCACGCTGCGAGTCGCCCGAGTGACGCAGATGTCGGACATGCTCGAGCAGCACGACGCCGTTCATCACGGCGATGCCGAAGAGCGCGATGAAGCCGACTCCCGCCGAGATCGAGAACGGCATGTCTCGACTCCAGAGAGCCAGAATCCCGCCGGTCGCCGCGATCGGGACGTTCAGATAGATCAGCATCGCGAGCCGGACCGAGTTGAACGTCATGTACAGCAGCGCGAAGATCAGCAGCAGCGCCACGGGAACGGCGATCGCCAATCGCGCACTCGCCTGTTGCAGGTTCTCGAACTGCCCTCCCCACCGAAGCAGATAGCCGGCCGGAAGTTCGACCTCGCGATCGACGACCTGCTGTGCTTCGGCGACGAAGCCGGCGAGATCGCGCCCCTGGACGTTGCATTGCACCAGGATGCGGCGTCGGACCGCGTCGCGACTGATTTCGACCGGCCCCTCTTCGATCACGACATCGGCGACCTGCGAAATCGGAATCTGTCGACCGTGCGCGTCATCGATCCGTAGCGAACGGATCCGTTCGGCACTGTCGCGCCAGGCAGGAGCCAGACGGACCTGCATCGGGAATCGTCGCTGCCCCTCAAAGACCTGACCGATCGGCATGCCGCCGACCGTCGAGATCGCATCGAGCACGTCGCGCGTATCGATGCCGTACCGAGCCAGATCGCCGCGGCGCACGATGACTCTCAGATACGGCAACCCGGCGACCTGCTGCACCGCGACGTCGGCCGCTCCGGGGACCTGATCGAGCGCGCGAGCCAGCTCGTCCCCCTTATGCGCCAGCACGTCCAGGTCGTCGCCGTACAGACTCAGGCCGATGTCCGACCGGACTCCGGCGACCAACTCCTGCACGCGCAGTTCGATCGGCTGCGTGAAGCTGTACGAGTTCCCCGGCACTTCGCGATCGAGCGCCTCGCGCATCTGCACGATCAGGTCCTGCTTGTCGATCGCCTCGGGCCATTCGTCATGCGGCTTCATCCGCACGATCACGTCGGTCTGGTAGACCCCCATCGGGTCGTTGGCGATCTCGGGGCGCCCTGACTTGCTCACGACCGATTCGACCTGAGGAAACTTCAGCAGGCAGCGTTCCATCGCCTTGGTCATCTCGATCGAGGTTTCGAGCGAGGCGCTCGGCAGGCGAGTCGCCTGGATCGCGATGTCCCCTTCGTCGAGCTTCGGAACGAACTCGACTCCGAACCGCGAAGCGATCAGCACGCTGACCAGGAAGATCGCGACCGAGCCGCCGAACATGACGGCGGGGCGTCGCATCGAAAAGGCGAGCATCGGCTCGTAGGCCTGCTTGAGCCAGCGGACCAGAAACGTTTCGCGCTCCGTGATCCGCCGAGCCAGAAAGAGCGACGCCGTGACCGGCATCACGGTGACCGACAGGACCAGTGCCGACGACAGGGCCGTCATGAAGGTGAAGGCCATCGGCCGGAACATCTTTCCTTCCATCCCCTGCAGACTGAGAATCGGAAGGAAGACGATGATCACGATCAGTCCGGCGAACAGGATCGGCTTGCCGACCTCCTTGGCCGATTCGCGGAAGACCCCTTGAGGGACATGGTCTCCGCCATGGTCCTTCTGATAGCGACTCGCTCGGCGAACGCAGTTCTCGACCATCACGACGGCACCGTCGACGATGACGCCGAAGTCGACGGCGCCGAGACTCATCAGATTGGCCGACACGCCGTAGTACCGCATGGCGATGAGCGCACTCATCGCCGAGAGCGGAATCGCGGCGGCGACGATCAGTCCCGCTCGGACGTCGCCCAGCAGCAAGAAGAGCATCACGATCACCAACAGGACGCCGAGACCGATGTTCTCGCCGACGGTGTGGATCGTCTTCTCGACCAGTTCGGTCCGATCGTAGAACGTCTCGATCACGACCCCGTCCGGCAGCGTCTTGCGGATCTCCTCGATCTTGTGCTTGACGTCCTCGACGACCTGACGCGAGTTGCCCCCAATCAGCATCATCACCATGCCGATCACCGCTTCGCGATCTCCGTCGCGCGTCACCGCTCCCTGACGCAGCATCGGCGCAAAGGCGACGTCGGCGACGTCGGCGATCCTGACCGGAGTGCCGTCGCGACTGTCGAGCACGATCTGGCGGATGTCGTCGAGCGAACCGACGAGCCCCTCGGCTCGAACCAGACGCTGTTCGGCGCCGTGCGAGATGTAGCCGCCGCCCGAGTTGCCGTTGTTCGATTCCAGAGCCGCGAAGATCTGACTCATCGAGATGCCGTAGTTCTGCATCCGATTCGGGTCGACCTGCACTTCGTACGTCTTCAGCTCGCCGCCGAAGGTGTTGACCTCGGTCACCCCCGGAACGCTTCGCAGCTGAAAGGCGATCTGCCAGTCGAGAATCGTGCGCAGGTCGCTGAGGGTGTGGATCGAGCCCGGTTCGGCTCGCACTTCGAACTGATAGATCTCGCTCATGCCGGTCGCGATCGGGCCGATCTCGGGCGTCCCCATGCCGGGAGGAATCTCCTCGCGCGCCTTGATCAGCCGTTCGTTGATCAGGTTGCGGGCCCAGTAGATGTCGGTTCCGTCCTCGAAGGCGACGGTGACCGCGGACAGGCCGAAGCGGCTGATCGAGCGGATCTCGGTCACCTTCGGCACGCCGCTCATCGCGTTCTCGACCGGGAACGTGATGAACTGCTCCACCTCGACCGGACCGAGCGCCGGCGAGTTGGTCAGGATCTGGACCTGAACGTTGGTCAGATCGGGGACGGCGTCGAGCGGAATGGTGGTCGCCGCCCAAGCCCCTCCGCCCAGAATCAGCACCGAGAGCAGCAGGACGATGAAGCGGTTGTCGAGCGACCAATCGATGACGCGAGAGATCATGGCTCACTCCTCTCCCATCAGTTCGGCGAGCATCGACGACTTCAGCAGGAACCCGCCGCGCATCGCGATCGTCTCGCCCGCTTCCAGTCCCTCGGTGACGACGACATGCGTCTCGTCCCCTTCGCCGACATGCACGTCGCGACGGACGAAGGTTCCGTCTCCGCGATAGACGAAGACGAACTTGCGGCCGGCATGCTCCTGAATCGCGCCCAGCGGAACTTGGACCGACTCTCCCGGTTCGGTCAGCGGCAGTTCGACATTGACGTAGGTTCCCGGCTTGAGCGACCGATCGGCGTTGTCGACCACCGCGGTCAGATCGAGGGTACGCGTCGACTCGTCGATCTGTCCGCCGGTGAAGAAGACCGTCGCTTCGTAGGTCCGATCGGGATTCGAGGCGCTGCGGACTCGCAACGTCTTTCCTTCGATTCCGGCGAGCAGCCCGAGGTGCTCCTCGAAGACGTCGACCGAAACCCAGACGGTCGAGAGGTCGGCCAGACTCAGGAGCATGACGTCGGAGCGGATCTGTTCATGCAGCACGACATGCTTGGAGAGCACAGTGCCGTCGAACGGAGCGCGGATCTCGTAGTGCGACAACGCCTCCCCCTGCCCCGCCGGATCGATCGATTCGAGTTCCTTCTCGGGAATGCCGAGGATCCGCAGCCCGGTTTCGGCGACCAGCACGCGCGCTTCCGCTTCGCGCTCGGCCTGGACCGCCGAAAGCGTCGATGTCTCGAGGTCGTAGGCGATCTGTTCGATGCGCGACTGGAAGGTCGCTCGATCGGCATTCCGATTCGCTTCGGCGGTCAGCAGCTGCCGACCTGCGATCGCGCCGCTGTCGGCGACGTTCTCCAGTCGGCGGACGTCGGCCGACGACTTCAGGTAGTTCGAATAGGCGGCCAGAGCCAGTTCGCGAAAGTCACCCATCGGCCGACCGACGAAACGGGTCTCGACCTCTTCGATCGGTTCGCCCTGACGCAGAAAGTCGAGCAGCTCGCGCGTATTGCCGGCGATCTCGTCCTGCATGCGGCGGCGGGTTCGAGCGGCTTCGCGAGCCAACTGCGCCTGAAAGAGCTCGAGCTTCGCCGTACCGATATCTCGACTGTGGATCACCGTCAGGACGTCCTGCGCGCGGACGTCCTGGCCGAGCGAGACCGAGACCGATTCGATCGAGCCCTCGACCATCGAATAGATGTGAGCCAGCCGATCCTGATTGACGGCGATCTTGCCGGTCAGTCGGACCGAGCGGCTGAACGGGCGACGAGTCACCTCGCCCGTTTCGATCCCCGCGTTCGCCCAGCGCTCCTCGGCGAACTCGACCGTCGTTTCTTCCAGCGAATCGGCCTGCGCCGGTTCGGACGTTCCGTTCGAGACGACTCGCTCTTCGGCGGCATGTTCCTGCGACGGAGCGGAGGGCCAATAGCGCGAGGCAACGGCGCCGAGCACGATCCCGATCGCTCCGATCGCGGCCGGCAAGATCCAAGGCGAGCGTCTTGTTTCGGAGCGGACAGGGCGAGAGGGCTGCGGGGCGGGAGAGGGCGCGGACGGCGGTACGGAGGGGGCGTTCATCGGGCGGAGACTCCGGAGAGGTCGGCGCGTACGTGACGCGAAGACCTGCGGCGAACGACGGATCGAGCAGACGCCGACTCGACGAGTCAGGTCGAGCGGCTAC
>DMPQ01000435.1 GCA_003455945.1 Planctomycetaceae bacterium | reverse complement strand
CCTGTATCGGCAATGCCGGCGACTTCGACCCGGCGTTCAACCAGGCTCCTACCTGGCCGCGCCGCGAAACGCCAACAGCCTATACCCGGCGATGCCCGCCGCCGTGGCCGATCTGCTGGGCCGATGCCTGCAAGTCGACGTCGCCGCGCTCGAACGGCCCCATGCCCGCCCCTTCAGGCCGTGGCCGCGCTCGATGCCGACGGGCTCAACAACCTGGCGCTCTCATTCCGCGATCTGGGCCGTGACGAACCAAAACCCATGCCGCCATGGCCGACATCCAGGGACGGCGCGGCAGCAATGCCCAAGCCCTGACTTCCCTGACACGGCGGTGCTGGATCTTTCCGCCGGCGACCGGCTGCTGTTATGCACCGACGGCCTGACCAACAGGCTCGGCGACCGCGAAATTCGTCGGCACCGGCACCGACGATGCCGGCGACGCCCTCGACCGTCGCGTCGAATTCCGGGTGTCGACTGCTGAGGCCCCCCGGCTGCGGCGCCCGACCGGCGCCGCAGCCAAAGCCGTGCTCTCAGAGGCGTCGCCGTCCGCGCCGGGTCAGCACCAGCGCTCCGATGCCCATGGCGCCGAGGAGCAGCGAAGCGGGCTCGGGAACGCGCTCGGGGAAAGCGCGGATCTCGCCACCGGGGAACTTGCTGGTATGGATGTTGAAGTACGCCGTGCCGGCATCGAGGCCGGCAAACAGCGCAGTGCGCGCGCCGGCAACGGTCGCGCCACCGAAGTTGTTGATGAACGCGCTGGTGAAGCTGCTGGCCAGGTCGAGGTCGATGAGCGCCGCNNAGCGCCGAGTAGGAGCCCGCCGATACGCCCACAGGAAAGCCGGGCAGCGTGCCCGGGGTCACTGCCACGCCGATCGTTCCGGTACCGGCGGTTGCCGTACAACAGTGGATGTGCGCAATCGTCGTCGTTCCGGACAGGCCGGTGAAATCGGCGTGGATCGACAGATCGTTGGTCGCATCATCGAACTTGAGCTTGACGATACCGGACCCGGTGGCGCCCAGGGCTTCGGGGCCAAGATCAGCGGCGTAGGTGTAGACGGTGGCCGAGGCCAGGCTGGAAGTCAGGCTCAGGGTTGCCGCCAGAAAACAGGATTGCCATGAACGTGTNNTGTCAGGCTGGTTGTCCGCATGGCGAGCCTCACGGCCGCCGCGTGCGGGGGTCGAGCGGACGCGCGATCGACCAACCGGCACCTTCGCGCGATTCGGGCAGCCCGCCCCCGTGCAGACTGAAGCAAGATCCGCACCATTGTTGCAAGGCATTGTTTGCATGAGCTTCCAGCCTGCGGGCACGGCGCGACTGTAAAAAAATCCGACAAGATCACTCGGAAAATATTCGCTACAGCCCGACGGGAGCGGTCGGCTGCCCGAGAGCGGTGGCGGGGTGCCGTCGCTCATGGCTGGTTGTTGAGCCACCGCCCGAGCATCTNNGAACGGCTTCACCAGGTAGTCGTCCATTCCCGCCTGCAGGCACTCGTCACGGTAGCCTGCCATGGCGTGCGCCGTCAGCGCAACCACCGGCGTCCGCTGCGTACCGCGCAGCTTCTCCACCTCGCGAATCCGGCGTGTCGCCTCGAAGCCGTCCATTCGCGGCATCTGGCAGTCCATCAGCACCAGGTCGAAGGGTTGGCGCGCCTGCTCGGTCACAGCCTGCTCACCGTCGGGCACCAGCACGACGTCAATTCCGTAGTGCAGCAGCGTTGCCCGCGTCACCTCGGCGTTGACCGGGTCATCCTCGGCGACCAGAACACGGCGACCGGCGAAAGACCCGGCGACGGCACGGCGCCCCGCCGCCGCCGGCGCCGTTGCCTCGGGGAGGCGGACTCGAAACCAGAAGCATGAACCCTCGCCCGGTGAACTCTGCACCCCGATCTCGCCACTCATCAGGCGTACCAGTTCACGCGCGATCGACAGCCCGAGCCCGGTACCACCGAAGCGCCTGGTCGTCCCCTGCTCGGCCTGCGCGAACGCTTCGAAGATCTGCGCCTGCTTGTCCGCCGCGATGCCGATGCCGGTGTCGTGGACGGCGAAACGCAGAGCGCCATCAGCCTCACGACAGGCGTCGACGTCGATCGTCCCGTGTGTCGTGAACTTCACCGCGTTCGACACCAGATTCAACAGCACCTGGCGCAGCCGGACGACGTCGCCTGTCACCCAACGCGGTAGATCCGCCGCCGCCGTCACCCGCAGGGTCACGTTCTTGAGCCGCGCGGTCTCGCCGAAGAGATCCTGCAGCTCGCGCAGCATCGCCGGCAGATCGAAGCACGCTGATTCCAGATCCAGCCTCCCCGCCTCGATCTTCGAGAGGTCGAGAATGTCGTTGATGATCGCGAGCAGATGGCGTCCGTTGCGGCGAATCGTCCGGACATGTTCCGCCCGCAGCTCGGGATCGGGTTCGGCGAGCAGCAGGTCGGCAAACCCGAGAATCGAGGTCATCGGCGTCCGAATCTCGTGACTCATGTTCGCCAGAAACTCGCTCTTCGCGCGATTCGCCACCTCGGCCGCGCGGCGCGCCCGATCGAGTTCCCGCTGCGTCGTCATCAGCAGCGTCAGGTCGGTCCGCAGACTGACGAACCCTCCGTCGACCGTCGGTCGATCCGAGACGTGGACATGCCGATTCGGCAACTCCTCGTTGCGCTCGTCCTGACCCCGATCGATCGCGGTCAACGTCCGTTCGGTCCACGAGTCGGTCGACAGTTCGCATCGGACCGACGGAACGCGCTCGGCATACGTGCGGAGCACGGCGCGATAGTCGGCTCCGGGAACCGCCAACTCCGCCACCTCGGGATACATCTCGCGGAATCGTCGATTCACCAACTGGATCCGTCGTTCGGCGTCGACCATCACCAGCCCCGCATCGATCGACTCGACCGCGATCGCGAGCTGCCCTCGGAGCCGAACCAGCTCTTCCTCGATCCCCTTGCGACGCGAGATGTCGGTGTGCGTACCGACCAGACGGAGCGGCCGTCCGTGCTCGTCTCGCTCGAGCAGCCTGGCGCGCGTCAGGATCCATCGATAGCCGCTCTGCGCGTCGCGGATCCGGTACTCGAGATCGCACTGCGAGGTGAGGCCCGAGAAGTGATCCGCGAGCTCCCGCTCCGCTCGATCGAGATCCTCCGGATGGATCAGCGCGAACCAGTCGCGGCGGTTGCGCGGAACGGGCTGATCCTCGGCCAACAGGCCGGTCCAGAGAGTCGACAGGGTGACCTGATCCTCGGCGACGTTCCAATCGAACAGGACGTCATCGGTCGCCGTCAGCGCCAGCTCCAGGCGTTCGCGACTCAGTTCGAGCTCGCGAGTCGCTTCGACCGCGCGATCGCTCATGCGGCGCAGGTCGCTCTCGGCACGTCGCCGGTCCGTGATGTCGTCGAAGCAGCCGAGCACTCCGATCGATCCGCCGTCGGCACCGCGCAGAGGGACCTTGCTCACGAGGAGCGTTCTCAGATCGCCGCTCGCCATTCGGAGCAGCTCCTGCCGCCCCAAGCGACTCTCGCACGTCCCCATGATCGTCCGGTCGTCGACCGCCAGACGTTCCAGCGCGGACGATGACCACGTGAGTTCGTCGTCCGTTCGACCGATCAGCTCCGCCGGACCGTCGATGCCGAGCGCTCGAACGAACGCCCGATTCGCCCCCGAATAGCGACCGTCCCGATCCTTCCACCAGATCGCATAGGGGACGAGATCCAGCACGTTCTCCAGCAGTGCGCTCTGCCGCTCGGCCGTTTCGCGAGCGCTCCGCTGAGCATCGATGTCGAGCATCACGCCGAGAATTCTCAGCGGCAGACCGTCGCGATCGCGCGAGATCAGGCGTCCTCGGATCGACAGCCAGCGGTAGCTGCCGTCGCGCCGTCGCATCCGCAGTTCGGATTCGAAATGAGGCGTCTCGCCCTGGAAGTGCCGCTGGATCGAAGCGAGCAGCGCGTCGAGATCGTCGGGATGAGTCAGCCGAGTCCAGGTCTCGATCCGCGGCTCCAGCTCCGCCGCGTCGTAACCCAGCACCTCGCTCCATCGCTGCGAGAGGACGAGCGCGCCCGAATCGACGTACCAGTCCCAGATCGCGGTGCCGCTCCCCTCGAACGCCAGTTCCAGACGCTGGCGATAGTCGTGCAGCCGCATGCGATTCTCGGTCTGCTCGGTCAGGTCGTGCAGGTTCAGCACGCAGCCCGCGAACGCTCCGCGCGCATCGGTGATCGGCGTTCCGTAGACCGACACGATCCGCCCTTCGGCTGCCGGATCTTCCAGCCGCCACCGATCGTCCAGCAGCGGCTCGCCCGACCGCCGGATCCGATGGAACGGATGCTGTTCGGCCGACGTCCGTTCGCCGTCGATCGACACGACCCGGAAGAGATCGCTCATCAGTTGCTTGCCGGTCGGGTCCCCCGGGCCGAACCAGCGGCGAGCCAGCCGATTGGCGCGGCGGACTCGTCCGTCGGCATCGACCACGAGCATCGCCGACGGGCTGGCGTGGAAGATCGCATCCAGGTGGCTGCGTTCCGATGCCAGACGCTCCATCCGCCGTTCCTGTTCGGTCGTATCGAAACCGACCCAGCGGAAGCGGACCGTTCGCCCGACGACGACGCGTACCAATGAGCCGAGCGCGGTGCGCTGCCGCCCGTCACTTCCCGACCAGCGCAGCGTGCCGTGCCAGGCGCGACGACGACTCGCCTCGAACGCCAACTCGGGAATCAGCGACTCCGCGGAGTTCCCTTCGCAAAGAGCCGACGCCGGACGACCGAGCAGATAGTCACGACCGAATCCGCACCAGGCGGCGAACTCGTCCGAGACGACGACGAAGCGGCGCTGCTCGTCCAGTTCGAAGCCGATCGTCCCGTCGAGCGACGACGAGCTCGACGAGTGGCGGGCATTCGCCGCAACGTTGCCGTGTCGCCGCGCCGATCGGGCTCGCTGCAATCGCAGGCGCAGCCGCAGGCGATCGCGCAGACGCCCCGACTCCATCCTCGCGATCCCGGCCAGAGCCAACGTCAGTCCGAGCGAGAAGAGAATCAGCTGAGGGAGCGCTTCGGCGGCGTCGGCGATCAGCCCCAACGTGGCAGCCGCCGAGGCGACGGTCCAGCCGATGGCGACCCACCAGCCGGCGCTTCGCTCGACCGATCGATTTCGTCGCACGCTCGCCATCCGTGATCTCCGCTCTCGTCGGCGATCCCCACCGCCCCTGATCGCGAGCGTGCACCCCGGCCGGTTGCCCCGACGTATCACCTCGATCGACTCGACTCGATCGACTCGCTTCGGCCGGACGAACGCTCCGTGTCGTCCGACGCTCTCCGTCCGACCATCGGAACGACGCGGGATCCCGCTTGCCTTCCGGGACCTCGAGGGGGACGCAATTCGCGAAGACTGGTCGAACCGTTCGCACGATAGCGACGTCGACGGCTGCGAAAGAAGTGCCGGCCAGTCAAACCTTGACGGCCGGGCAAACAGGTCGGGCGAGACGCCTGTCGTTGCGGTCGATCGACTCGACGAGTCTGAGCCGAGCGACTCGCCCTCGCGCCTCGCCGCCGTTCAGGCCAGGATCTCGCGGATCACCTTGCCGGCGACGTCGGTCAGGCGAAAGTCGCGGCCGTTGTAGCGATAGGTCAGTCGCTCGTGGTTCAGGCCGAGCAGATGCAGGATGGTCGCGTGCAGGTCGTTCAGATGGACCCGATTCACCGCGGCCTTGTAGCCGATCTCGTCCGATTCGCCGTAGCTGAATCCCCCTTTCACTCCGCCCCCTGCCATCCAGGCCGAGAAGCAGTGCGGGTTGTGATCGCGCCCCGGTTGGGCGCCGACCTGAGCGATCGGCAATCGTCCGAACTCGCCGCACCAGATCACCAGCGTTTCGTCCAGCAGTCCTCGCTCCTCGAGATCCCCCAACAGCGCCGCGACCGGCTTGTCGGTCTCGCCGGCGAACTGCGAGTGATTGCCGCGGATGTCGTTATGGCCGTCCCACGATCGCTGATTCTCCATCCCGCCCGAGTAGATCTGGACGAAACGGACGCCGCGTTCGACCAGCCGCCGAGCGGTCAGACATTGGCGCGCGAAATGGTCGCAGGCGGGATCGTCGATCCCGTAACGATCGCGCAAGTACGGCGGTTCGTCGTTCAGATCGAGCGTTTCCGGCGCGACCGTCTGCATCCGATACGCCAGCTCAAAGCTCTCGATCCGCGCCGCGAGTTCCCCTTCGCCGCGCCGCGTCTCGCGATGGCGCCGGTTCAGCTCGCCGATCAGATCGAGTTGCCCTCGCTGCGTCTCGTCGGTCGCTCCGCCGGGACGCTGCAGGTTGTCGATCGGATCGCCGGTCGGCTTCAGGTGAGTCCCCTGAAAGACGCCGGGGAGGAAGCCGGCGCTCCAGTTCGCGGCGTTCCCCTTCGGCAGTCCGCGCCCCTTCGGATCGCTCATCACGACGAAGCCGGGCAGATCGCGACTTTCGCTCCCCAGGCCGTAGGTGACCCAGGATCCGACGCACGGGAAACCCATTCGCGCGAAGCCGGTGTTCATCGCGAAGAGGGCCGGCGAGTGGTTGTTCGACTCGGTATAGCCNNGACCGAGTGGATGAACGTCATCTTGTCGACATGCTCACCCAGATGCGGAAAGATCGACGCGACGCGCTTGCCGCACTCGCCGCGCGGCGTGAACTCGAACGGGCTCTTCATCAGGTTGCCGACCGCATCCTTGAAGAACCCGGTCTCGTTCGAGAAGGTCGGATCGAACTCGCGGATCGTCCGCCCGTCCCACCGCTCGAGCTCCGGTTTCCAGTCCCAGGTGTCGACCTGACTCGGTCCGCCGTTGATGAAGAGCCAGATGACGCGCTTGGCACGAGCCGGAAAGTGCGGCGCTACCTCGGCGAGCGGCTGCAGCGATCGCGCGCCGAGGTCTTCGGCACTCGCTCGCCCGAGCAGCCCTTCGTCCTGCAGCAGGCCGGCCAGCGAGATCATGCCGAAGCCGCAACCGGCACGAGCCAGCCAGGCGCGGCGCGAGGTCAGGTCGTTCATCATCGGTCCCATCGTTCGTCCCTCGTGCGATCGTCGCATCGCTCGTTCGCCGATCAGGTCGCGGTCACGGTCACGGATCAGTCGACGTAGATGAACTCGTTCGCACTCATCAGCGCCTGGCAGAGATCGATGCGGGCGTCGCGAGCCGGATGAGCGTGTCCCGCTGCGACATGCCGCTGCGCCTGACGAGCCAGAAACTCGAGCGCCAAGCTCCGCTCCTCGGCGAGAGGGGCTCGGCCGAAGGCGAGCGCGTACAGCCGTTCGATCGCTGCCGAGTCATCGAGCGCCTCGACCCGCGCCGCAAGGGCTTCGGACCAGCGTCTCCCTTGAGGGCTGTTCAGGAACATCAGCGCCTGAGGGGCGATCGTCGTGCGGGCTCGCTGGCCGATGCTGACCAGATGCTCGGGCCAGTCGAAGAGCATCATCATCGGAATCAGTTCGCTCCGCTTGATGAAGAAATAGACGCTCCGCCGCGTCATGTCGGGATCGAGCGAACCGGGGCCGTACATCGTCCGATCGAGTCGCCCCGCGGTCGCGAGCATCGTGTCCCGGATCGCTTCCGCTTCCAATCGCCGCGGCTCGCGTCGCCACCAGGTCACGTTGTCCGGATCGGCCGCTCGGCCCGCCTCGCTATCGACCGACGAACGGACATAGGCGGCACTCGTGACGATGCGCCGATGCAGCTGCTTCAGCCGCCAGCCGCCGGCGATCAGCTCGGCCGCCAGCATCTCGAGCAGATCGGGATGATCGGGGGGCGCGCCGACGAACCCGAAGTCGCTCGGCGTCGCGACCAACCCGCGACCGAAGTGGTGCTGCCACAATCGGTTCGCCATCACGCGAGCGAGCAGCGCTCCGGCCCCTCGATCGACATCCACGATCCAATCGGCGAGCGCGGCGCGGCGAAGGCTGGTCCTCGCCCCGTCGGGCCGATCGCGCTGCCAGGTCGAACGGTCGCAGGTCGGGTCGGTCAGCACGCTCAGGAAGCCGGGTTCGGCCGGAGCGATCTTCTGATGGACATCACCGCGACGGAGCACGAACGTTTCGGGGTAGAAATGAGGGAACCCGCGATCGTCGGCGTGGTGCGGCAGATGCGGCAGCCCTTCGCTGGCGATCATCGCCCTGGTCAGTTGCGGTCCGGGACCGGCGGCGCGGTGAGCAGTCAGCGCGGCATCCGCCTGCTGCCATGCCGGAACCCGAGTCCGGAACCAAGCGAGCAGCGTCGGCCACGTCTCGACGTCCTCGCTTCTCGTCTCGCGATAACGCGCCAGAGCGGCCGATACCGCGACGCTCGGCCCCCCTGAACCGACCTCGACCGGCGCATCGGCGAGCAAAGCGATCGAGAACCGAGGGCGGCCGATGATGTGCGACGGATTCGGATGATCGAACCGGAGCTCGATCTCGAGCCGCGTCGCCGTCTCGCAAGTCAGCGGCGGTTCGATCGTGACGACCGCCGCCTGATCGCGTCCGATCTGACCGTCGACCGCCCAACCGCTGACCCCATCGTCGTCGAGCGACGCGGCGATCGACAGACTCGTTTCGTTTTGCTGATGCGTGGCTCGCGGAGCGGTCAGCGCGATTTCCTGCGCGGTTCCGGCCTCATCGAAACGACGGACCGACAGATTGCCAAGTGCGAAGTTGCCGTTCCCGGCTCGCCCCGGGCCGCCGTTGGGGAGCGACGGATCGGCGAGCGCCTCGAGTCTCAGTGCGGCGACGGTCGTTCCGGCAGGAAGTTCGGTCGCGAAGCTCAAACGATCGGTCGGTGGCGCGGTGCCGGAGGCCAGCAGCGATCCGTCCTCGAGCGGGCGGTATTCGGTACCGGCACTCGAAGAGATCGNNGTCGAGCCACTGCCGCAGCGCCAGGGGGACCTCGTCCCGTTCGATCCGTTCTCGCTCGGCGAGCAGTTCCGCTTCTCGCGTGGCGTAATCGCGGCGTCGTCGCTCGTTCCCTTCCGGATCGAGATCGAGGTCGATTTCGGTCCGGATCGTCGAAGCGAAGTTGGCAGCGAGCGCGTAGTAGTCGGACGCCGGAATCGGATCGTACTTGTGATC
>DMPQ01000270.1 GCA_003455945.1 Planctomycetaceae bacterium | reverse complement strand
CGCGACCGACTACACCGCCCGCATCGCGCGACTGGTCGCCGACCTCGCCGCCTCGGGCCTCGAAGTCTCGCACCCGCTGCTCGAAGGCCGAGCCGAGGTGAAGAACACGGTCACGCTGATGCTGACCGCCAACCGCGGCCTCTGCGGCGGCTACAACGGCAACGTCATCCGCAACACGCTGCGACATCGCCAGGAGCTGACCGACCAGGGAACTCCGCCTCGGTTGGACGTCTCGGGAAAGCGCGGCATCAACGGGATGAAGTTCCGCAAGATCGCCATCGGCGACTCGTACACCGAGTTCGAGGATCAGCCGTCGCTCGAAGCGGTCTCGCGAATCGCCGAGAAGTACCTCGAAGACTACATCTCGGGGAAGCTCGATCGCCTGGACGTCGTCTACACCCGCTTCCACTCGATCGCCAAGCAGGTCGCGGTGGTCGAGACGCTGTTGCCGCTCGGTTCGCTCGGCGGCGATGCGGCCGCGAGCAAGGGTGCGGCAGCCAAGCCGTCCGAAGGACCGTCGCTCTACGAGTTCGTTCCCTCCCCCGCCTCGATCCTCGAGGAGGTGGTCCCGATGAGCTTCAAGGTGCGACTGTTCAAGTGCTTCCTGGATGCCGCCGTCAGCGAGCAGATCGCGCGGATGGTCGCGATGAAGAGCGCGACCGAGAACGCCAGCGAGATGATCCGCAACCTGTCGCGGACCTACAACCGGGCTCGTCAGAGCCAGATCACCGGCGAGATCATGGAAGTCATCGGCGGCGTCGAGGCGCTGCAGTCCTGATCTTCCCCGCCGACCCGAATACCACCTGAACCGAATACCGAACCGATCCACGCAGACACGGGATTGCGAGCCATGTCGACAGCGACTGCCAACAACGTCGGACGAGTCACCCAGGTCATCGGGTCGACCTTCGACGCCGAGTTCCCCGAGGATAGCCTGCCGGCGATCTACAACGCCGTCGAATTGACCTTGACCAGTGCCACGGGGACAAAGACTCGGTTGGTGGGCGAAGTCTCGAAGCATTTGGGCGGTGNNACCTCGGCGGCGGCCGCGTCCGCTGCGTCGCCCTCGGCAGCACCGACGGCGTCGTCCGCGGTTCCGACTGTGTCGACACCGGCGCTCCGGTTTCGGTCCCGGTCGGCGAGGCGACGCTCGGTCGCGTCTTCAACCTGCTCGGCAAGCCGATCGACGGCCGCGGCGACGTGCCGGCCAGCGAGACGCGTCCGATCCATCGCCAGGCCCCGCCGCTCGATTCGCTCTCGACCAAGACCGAAGTCTTCGAGACCGGTATCAAGGTCATCGACCTCCTCACCCCGTTCGTCCGCGGTGGTAAGGCCGGTCTGTTCGGCGGAGCCGGTCTCGGCAAGACCGTCATTCTGACCGAGCTGATCGCCCGTATCGCCAGCTCGCACGGCGGTTACTCGGTCTTCGCGGGAGTCGGCGAGCGGACCCGCGAAGGGACCGACCTCTGGCTGGAAATGCAGGAGACCGAGATCGGCAAGACCGGTCGCAAGGTCATCGAGCAGACCTGCATGGTCTTCGGTCAGATGAACGAGCCCCCCGGAGCCCGTCTGCGAGTCGCGCTCACCGCGCTGACGATGGCGGAGTACTTCCGCGATCAGACCGGTAAGGACACGCTGCTGTTCGTCGACAACATCTTCCGCTTCTCGCAGGCCGGTTCGGAAGTGTCGGCACTCCTCGGACGTATGCCGTCGGCAGTCGGTTACCAGCCGACGCTGGCGACCGAGATGGGTGCGCTGCAGGAGCGGATCGCCTCGACCAAGAGCGGTGCCATCACCTCGGTCCAGGCGGTCTACGTTCCGGCCGACGATCCGACCGACCCCGCTCCCGCGACCGCCTTCGGTCAGCTCGACGCGTTCATCTACCTCGAGCGTTCGATCGCCGAAAAGGGAATCTATCCGGCGGTCGATCCGCTGGCGTCGTCGAGCCGAATTCTCGATCCGCAGTACGTCGGCGAGCGGCACTACAAGATCGCCCGCCGCGTCCAGACGACGCTACAGCGATACCGCGAACTGCAGGACATCATCGCGATTCTCGGCGTCGACGAACTGAGCGAAGAGGACAAGCTGACCGTGGCNNGCCGAAGTCTTCACCGGCAAGGCGGGCGAGATCACGCCGCTGGAAGACACCATCCGCAGCTTCGAAGGGATCTGCGACGGCAAGTACGATCACCTGCCGGAAGACGCGTTCATGTACGTCGGCTCGATCGAGCAGGCGGAAGCTCAGGCGAAGAAGCTCGCCCAGGGAGGCTGATCATGGCCGATCTCCGCTGCATCGTGGTCACTCCCGAGACGACCGTCGTCGACGTGCCGGCCGACTTCGTCGCGCTGCCGCTGTACGACGGTGAACTCGGTGTCGCTCCCGGGCACTCGCCGATGATCGGCCGCCTGGGACACGGCGAACTCCGAGTCAAGGGAAAGAACGGACCTCAGGCGTACTACGTCGACGGCGGCTTCGTGCAGGTCGCCGACAACGTCGTCTCGGTCCTGACCAATCGAGCCCTCACCCCGGCCGCGCTCGACCCGGCCGAAGCGC
>DMPQ01000274.1:4506-4656 GCA_003455945.1 Planctomycetaceae bacterium | reverse complement strand
GACACCATCGTCGTCTCGACGCAGCACGCGCCGACCGTCGAACGGAAGGAAATCGACGAGTTCGTCCGTTCGGTCGTCAAGCCGCTGCTGCCGAGCGAGCTGCTGGTGGGCGAGCCGACCTGGCACGTCAATCCGACCGGCAAGTTCGTC
>DMPQ01000274.1:4096-4382 GCA_003455945.1 Planctomycetaceae bacterium | reverse complement strand
TCGACCTCTCGCCGGCCGGCATCATCCGGACCCTCGATCTCCGCCGCCCGATCTACCGCAAGACCGCCTCGGGGGGCCACTTCGGTCGGACCGAGCCGGAGTTCACTTGGGAATCGGAGCACCGCGCCAAGGAGCTCGCCAAGGCGTGCGGCCTCGCCGCCACCGCCTGATCCGGAACCGCGCGGCCTAGGCCGCGTCGCAGTCGCCGCGCAGCGTCCCTTCGCTGTGCGGCACCGGAGACCTGGTGATGACGCTCACCCGACGGCTCGGACCCCACGCGATGCGA
>DMPQ01000274.1:0-4035 GCA_003455945.1 Planctomycetaceae bacterium | reverse complement strand
GGTTGCTGATGTGGCTGATCGCCGGCGTGTTGCCGCTCGCGTCGATCGGCCGACGTCGCTTTCTGCGCGTCACGATCGTCGCACTCCCCGTGACGGCGTTCCTGCTGCTCGGTCACGTCGGCCCGATCCTCGCCGTCTTCACGATCGCTCTGTCGGGCCCCGCCGTCGCCGTAGCGTTGCTGCTCGGTCGCAAGGTCGTGAAGAGCGAGATCGAATCGCCAGGTACGAGTCGTCGGCCCGCTGCGCTGCCGATCCCCGCCCAGCTGCCGAACATCGCCGTTCCGCAGGATTCGTCATCGACTCTCGATGCGGCAGGCCCCTCGGTTCCGTCCGATGAAGAGATCGCGGCAGGATCGGACGCCGAAGACCTCGAGGAAAGCGACGAGGAGAGCATCGACGAAGAGAACATCGACGACCAGGAAGCGGAGCGCGAGTCGCTTCAGCGTTGGACTCGCTATCGCGAGGCAGGAGCGGAGCGAATCATCGGTTCGGCAATCGTCGATCTGGCGCCGGGCGAACAGACCGCCTGGCTCCACTTTCCGTGCTGGCCTCCGCTGCCGACGGTCCCGCGGCTGACCCTCTCGTCGGACGATCCGAGCGTTTCGCTCAAGGGGGCCCAGCGCGAACGACATGGGTTTCGGATCGAAGTACGGCTGCCGCGCCCCGCTACCTTCGAACGACGACTGACGGTGGAGTTCGTCGCCGAGGCGGAGGAGTGCGCCTGACCGCAAGGCGCGGCTGAAGCGGCGATCGGACTCGTGGCTCGGAGTTTCCTTGGAGAGGGACTGCGGGAGACATTAAGCTGAGGGTCCCACCACCCTCCCCTCCCGCCTCCGGAGTCCGAACGATGCTCTCGTTCGCCGATCCTCATCCCCGCTGGGGCCGTCGCGAGTTCCTGCGTATCGGTTCGCTCGCGCTCGGCGGCCTGACGCTGCCGGGGCTGATGCGAGCGACCGGAGCGACCGAGACCGACTTGGATCGTCGCCGCGCCGTGATCCTGGTCTTTCTGCACGGCGGCCCGAGTCAGATCGAGACGTTCGACCCGAAGATGTCGGCTCCGGCCGAGATCCGCAGCACGACCGGCGAGATCGGGACCGCGCTGCCGGGGATCACGTTCGGAGGCACATTTCCCCGACTCGCGTCACTCGCCGATCGGTTCGCGATCGTCCGCTCGTTCCGCAGCGGCGACGGCAACCATGACATCAAGCCGGTCGTCGGGCGAGCGACTGCCGGAGCGAATCTCGGGTCGCTCTACGCCCGCATCGTCGGCAGCAACGATCCGACCTCCGGCATGCCGCGCAACGTCGCTCTCTTCCCGCGCGCCGTCGACGATCGGGCTCAGCCCGCCGTCACCGATTTCGGCAACTTCGCCTCGACCGGCATGCTCGGAGGAGCCTGGGCGCCGTTCGTGCCGGGGGGCGGAGGGGAATCGCAGCAGTCGATGACGCTGCAGTACGAACCGTCGCGTCTGGAGGATCGGCGCAGCCTGCTTCGCGGTCTCGATCGGCTGAAGCAGCAGGCCGATCTCGCGCGACTCGGCCCCGCCNNCCCCGCCGATCGGTTTCGCGAGCAGGCCTTTTCGACGATTCTCGGCGGCGTCGCCGAAGCGTTCGACCTGAGTCAGGAACGGCCCGAAACGATCGCGGCCTACGACACCGAACGACGACTGGACACGAACGCGATCAGCCGACGCTGGAACAATCACGCCAACTACGTCGACAACGCCCGCTCGCTCGGCAAGCTCCTGCTGATGGCCCGGCGTTTGTGCGAACGAGGCTGCGGCTTCGTCACCGTGACGACCAACTTCGTCTGGGACATGCACTCGGACATCAACAACGCGGGAGTCGAAGAGGGGATGCAGTACATGGGGCCTCCGCTCGATCACGCGCTCGCGACGCTGATCGAGGATCTCGAGGCACGCGGACTGACCGATCGGATCCAGGTGGTCGTCACCGGCGAGATGGGGCGAACGCCGCAACTGAACGCCGGCGGCGGGCGCGATCACTGGGGAGGGCTGACGCCGCTGCTGATGTACGGTGGCGGAGTTCGTGGCGGTCAGGTGATCGGACAGAGCACCCCCGATGCCGGCCATCCCGCTTCGGAACCGTACGAGATCCCGCATCTGGTCGCATCGATCATGCACTCGCTGGTCGACATGGGGCAGCTTCGCCTGACGACAGGGCTCCCCGATCCGCTGTTGCGAGCGATCACCGCCGCCGATCCGATTCCCGGACTGTTCGGCTGACGGCGGTCGCGCGTCGTCGACCTGGGTGCGCAAGACCACGGTCTCTGTGTTCTCGGTGATCTCTGTGTTAGAGAAACACGCTTCGACTTTCCTGCCGTCCACTCCGTTCGGAACGCGCGAATGCCAAGTGCTGTTGCCGCCGATTGCCGGCTGCTGATCCTCGTTCCGACCCGTTTCGAACGACAGCAACTCGAACGACTCGTTGCGGCTAGGCCATCGCCGCACGGTTCCCCAACCGGTGCGGTCCGCTGGAGCACGATCGGATTCGGTCCGACGATCGCCGGTACGATGGCGCTCGACGCACTGCGACGTCACGCTCCGCAACAGGCGGTGCTCGCCGGCATCGCCGGATCGCTCGACGAGCGATTTCCGATCGGGTCGGTCGTCGAGCCGGACGAAGTGGCGATCGAAGGGATCGGAGCGTGGGTCGATGGCGAACTGGTCGGTCCGGCTCGCCTCGGCTGGCGTCTGTGGGAAGGGACATCGGACGAGCCGCCGGAGCGTTGCGGCGAGATCGTCCAGCCGCTCGCGCCGTTCAACGCCGCTTGCGCCGGGATGTCGAACGAGAGTGCATCGCTCGCAGGCCATGATGCCGAGCGGATCGCGCTGCTCACCGTCTGCGCCGCCAGCGGCTCGCTCGCCCAGGCAGCCGCTCGAAAGGGCGCCTTTCCGAACGCGGTCGCGGAAGAGATGGAGGGGCACTCGGTCGCCGTCGCGACACGAGTCGCGAAGGTCCCGTTGACGATCGTGCGAGGGATCTCGAACATCGCGGGGGAGCGGGACAAGCGACATTGGCGGATCGATGCGGCGCTCGAAGCGGTCGCCGCTCGGCTGGGCGTGATCATCGATGCATTGTCGATCGACCGGTGCGGCGATGCCTGATCGAGTCCGTTCCGATTTCCTCGCGCGAGACGCCTGACGATGACGACCGTTCGACTGGGCATCTCGACCTGCCCCAACGACACCTTCGCCTTTCACGGGCTGATGACCGGCGCGGTCGATCGGCGCGGCGTCGACTATGCGATCGAACTGCTCGACGTTCAGGAGCTGAACGAAGGGTTGGCGGCCGGAGCGTTCGATGCGGCGAAGGCGAGCTTTCACGCGGCGATCCGGATGAGCGATCGCTACGGCGTCTTTCGGAGCGGCTCGGCGCTCGGGTTCGGAGTCGGCCCGTTGTTGCTGGCGGCCGGCCCGACCGGCGAACCGCGCGACGCCTGGCATGATCTCGGCGGCAACCATCGCCCCTTTCGCGTTCTCTGCCCCGGCGAAGCGACGACGGCGCACCTGCTGTACCGTCTGTTCTACGGCCACGGTGAGATCGCTCAGGTCGTCTTTTCCGAGATCATGCCGGCGCTGCGCGACGGGACCGCCGACTACGGCGTCTGTATCCACGAAGGACGATTCACTTGGGCCCAGCAGGGGCTGACTCGAATCGCCGATCTGGGCGAATTGTGGGAAGCGAAGACCGGCGTTCCGCTGCCGCTGGGAGGCATTCTCGGACGAACCGATCTGCCGGCGGAGTTGCTGCAGCGGATCGGTCGGACCATCGGCGATTCGGTCCGCTACGGACTGGAGCACCGCGACGAGACGTTGCCGACGATGCGGCATTACGCTCAGGAGTTCGACGACGAAGTGCTGATGTCGCACGTCGATCTGTACGTCAACGACTGGACGGTCGACCTGGGGCCGGTCGGCGCAGCCGCGCTGGCGAAACTGGACGAGCTGAGTCGAGCCGCGGGGCTGATCCCGAGCGACCGACCGCCGCTGAAGATCCTGACCGACTGAAGTCC
>DMPQ01000073.1:6613-6758 GCA_003455945.1 Planctomycetaceae bacterium | reverse complement strand
CGTGCGACGCCGGTCGTTCACGAAGCTGCCGCAGCTCTTTCGGTGTCGACATCGCAAACCCTCGGCTCCGGACGAACCGGATCGCCGCAATGTCTACTCAGGAGCGACGCTGCTGACGCTGCCGATCCCGGCGCTTCGCTTCGGG
>DMPQ01000073.1:0-6513 GCA_003455945.1 Planctomycetaceae bacterium | reverse complement strand
GTAGCGCCAAGCGCAGGGGCTCTCGGTGACTCACCGCGACAATCACGGCGAACGATGTCGGTCGCACGACGGCCGACAGCCCCTTACCAGTGCATCACGAAGCCGCCGTCGACGTTCATCGTCTGGCCGGTGATGTTTCGGCCTCGCTTCGAGGCAAGGAAGACCGCGAGTGCGGCGATATCTTCCGGGGTCTGCCAACGACCGAGCGGCACGACGTTGCGGATCTTCGCCGCCGCCCACGTCGGATAGTCCTGACGCAGCTCGACCGGTTGCGAGTCGTGCCAGGCGCGCCAGACGCTCTCGTTCAGTTCGGTCTTCACCATGCCCGGGCAGATCGTGTTGACTCGAATGCCGTGTGGCGCAAGATCCTTCGCCAAGCACTGACCGAAGTTGATCACCGCTCCCTTGGCCGCGCTGTACGGAGGATCGGTCTGCGAACCGATCTGGCCGGCGACCGACGAGATCAGCAGCAACGTCCCCTCCCCTTTCGCTCGCAGCGTATCGACACAAGCGTGGGCGACATGGACCGTTCCCATCAGGTTGACGTCGAGCACGCGCGGCCAGTCACGCGGCTCGAGATTGGTGAACGGAAAGCCGAACTTCCCGCTCCCGACTCCGGCGGCGACGACGACGTGATCGAACGCTCCGGGAGCGGTTCCCAGTTCGGCGAAGGCCGCTCTCACCGCTCCTTCATCGGTCACGTCGACCTGCCGTCCGAGGACTCGGGGNNACGATGACGGCGGTCGAACCGCCGAGTCCCAAGTCCATCACACGCTCCTGATGCGTCGTCGTCAGAGTTCGGCGAGACCGCCGAGCGGGGCTCCGGTGGAACGTCCACCGCTTCGTCGCAGCGCCACCAGACTGCCGGAAAGCAGCGGCTCGATCAGCGCGTCGAGATGGACGATCCCCGTCATGCGTCCCGCCTCGTCCACCACCTTCACGACATCCTGACGGAGCGACTGCATCCGGATCAGCGCGTCGCCATGAGGTTCGCGGTGTCCGATCGTCGTCAGCGGCTCGTAATCCACCAGCACGGACGATTCGCCGAGCAGCAGATCGATCGTCCGTACGTAGCCGATCGGCTCNNCCAGCAGGACCGATCGCCCCTCGCGACGCGTCCGGGCGAGCGCCTCCGAGAACCGACGCCCGATGCGAACCGAGGCGAAGCGCGACGCGGGGCGGCCGAACTCGCCGACATGACGTCCGCCGACGGCGAACAGGTGAGTCGCCAGGTCGCGCTGGGCGACCGCCAGCAGACCGATCTCGTGACTCTCCTGCAGCACTCGTTCGAGTTCGTGACGCTGCAGACTCGCCCGCGTCTTGGCGGGGGACTGGCCGACGATACGCCCCAGGACCGAGCCGAGTCCCCAGAGGATCAGCGACAGCGGCAGGAGCAGAATCGTGATCGTCATGATCAGCGGCTCGAGCATCCGGACCAGCCGGTACGGCGCCTGATAGAAGACGTGCTTCGGCGAGAGTTCGCCGTAGATGAAGACGATCGGACTCGTCAGGAGCGGAACGAGCAGTTCGACGGCGGTCGAGCCTTCGCCGCCGATCGCCTGGACCGCGAGGACCGTCGACAGCCCGAGCAGATAGTTGGCGATGTTGTTGCCGACCAGCGCCGTGGCGACGAAGAGCGACGGACGATTCAGCAGTGCGAGCAGTCGACGCGCGCGACGGTCTCCCGAAGCCGAATCGGCCAGCAGTCGCAGCCGCGGTATCCGATACAGCCCCGTCTCGCTTCCGCTGAAGAACGCGCTGGCGAGCAACGACAGGCACCAGAGTCCGATCCAGAGGAGGATCATCGCGACTCCTCCTCGGCCTCGGCCAACTGCTCCAGTTCTTCTTCGGACAGCACCGTCAGCTTCACGAGCATGTGACCGCGAGCCGGCATCTCGAGGATCTCGAGTCGCAGCGGTCCCCAGACGGTCGAGTCCCCCGCCTTGCCAAGACGCTGAAGCGATTCCTGGATCACTCCAGCGACGGTCAGATTGCGTGTCGAAGGAAACTCGATCTTCAGCCGCTTCGACAGTCGACGGACATTGACGATGCCGGCGACGAGCCAGGTCCGATCGTCCAGACGATGGATCGGATCCTGGTCGAGCACGCGCTTCGAACGACTCGGGGCATAGCTGAAGAGCGTGTCGAGGATGTCGTCGAACGTCAGGATCCCGACCGTCTCGCCGTACTCGTTCAGGATCGCCGCGACCTCATGCCCTCCGAGCCGGAGTTTCTCGAGCACTTCGGCGACCGTCGCGCACCACGGGACGTACACCACCGGCTCGGCCAGTTTCTCGAGCCCCTCGGCGGGGAGCGAGGTGACGCAGTTCAGTCGCAGGGCGCGAGCGATCTCGTCGGTCCCCGGTTCGGTCACCAGCAGATAGCCGCTCGGCGGTCGCTTGCGACGCAGATCGATCAGCGAGACCGGCGGACGGAAGATCACGAACTGGCTGCGCGGCCGCATCCATTCGTCGGCGCGGATGTCCGAGAGCTGCACGATGTTCCGCAGCACCGCCTGCTCGCGCAGGATCAGCTGCGCGTCGCTCGTCGAGACGGCGATCAGTCGCGACAGATCGTCGACATCCAGCCGCGTTTCGCTCTCGAGCCCTGGCCAGGCGAAGCGAGTCGACAGACGCATGACCGCGGTCAGGACCGGCATCACCGGACCGGCGGCTCGGACGGCCAGGGCCGCAGGAGCCGAAACGAGCGGTGCGAGACGCGTGCGAGTCGCCACGCCGAGACTCTTCGGCATCATCTCGCCGGCAAAGATCAGCGCGACGAGCGAGCCGACGGCGAACGCGACCGCCGCGGTACCGCTCACCGACTCGTCCCGCTCCAGTCGTAGCGTGACCATCGACGAGAGGGTGAAGTAGGTCATGTTGACGACGAGATTCCAAAACAGGATCGCCGACAACAGCTGTTCGGGGCGCGAGAGGAGGTCGTCGGCCAATCGCGCACCGACTCCGCCTTGTTTCAGCTTCGCCGTCTCGGCCGGTTCCAGCGAGAAGAGCGCCGCTTCGCTGGCCGAGAAGAAGGCCGAAACGGCGACCAGGCAGGCCATCGTCCCGACCCAGGGAGCCAACTCCCACACGTCACTCGTCCTCCTGCAGACGGACTCGACCGACCGCGATCATGTACTCGCCGAGTGCCGGCATCATCATGGCGGTCGTCGCGAAACCGTAGGTGGCGGTCATCACCAGGAAGACCGACATCGGCCGACCGAGCAGGAAGCTCGTGATCACGAAGAACATCGCCAGCGGCAGGACGCCGGTGGTCAGCAGGATTGCGGGGGAGGGATTCTGGCGTCCCCAGGCGACATACAGTCCGACGCCGCCGCCGACGATGAACGCCAGGAACGGCGTCAGCTGCCCTTGGAAACTGCCGAACGAGACCATCATGTACAGGCAGGTCATCACGCCCAGGAACAGGAAGAAGACCGACCCGAGACTCACGGCGACCGCCTGACGACTGCTCGTGTAGCTCGACCCGCAGTGGATCCCCAGCATCGCGACGAACAGGTTCATCACCGTCAGGCCGCCGAGCAGATAGAGCAGTTCGGGCGTCCGGATGGCATCGAGCCACCAGAGGATCAGACTCAGGATCAGCGGCATCGCGACCATGTCGCGCGTGACATACAGGACGCCGCCGAGCTTTCCGAACAGGAACTCCTTCGGCGACAGATCGGTGACCATCAGCAGGTCGAGTGCCCGGCCGTCCCGCTCGGTCGTGATACTGGTGACCGCCAGCGCGTTGACCAGCACCAGACTCGTCAGGAAGAACGGTCCGAGCAGTCGCGCGAGAATCGGCAGCGACACCCCTTCGTCGTCCGCCGTCACGGCTCCGGCCGGCCCCAGGTAGAGCGTCGCCGCGATCACGCCGAGCGACAGCAGCCAGTACGCCAGACGGATGAAGACGATCTTGCGGCCGTAGGCCCAGGTCCGCATCTCGCGCCACAGGACCGGATTGTCCCATACCTCGCGCGTCCGCACCGTCGGGGTCGGAGCCGGACCGGAAACCGCTTCCCCTCCGGCCGACACCGCCGCATCGTCGTCCGAGAACTCGGGCCGCTGCGGCCGGACTTCACGCCCCGGATTCCAGCGACGGACGCGAGCGATCGCCAGTCCGTCGAGCGCCGCCGAAACGAGCAGGCCGACTCCGACGAAGCCGATCAGCTCGATCGGCCAGGCGGAACCGAGCATCGGTCGCGTCGCGACGAGAATCGCGCGCGCCGGACTGAACCAGGCGACCCAGCCGGAGCTGCCGGGAGTCCGACTCTCGAGCACCCAGCCGACCGCTTCCCACAGCCCGACCCACGCACCGAGCAACATCGCGGTGAGCGACAGCGTCTGGAACGTCTTCTCGCGCCAGAGCGCGATGGTCGATCCGAGACTTCCCGCGGCGAGCGCCGCCACGATCGTGACGACGACCGACCAGAGCACCTGCTCGATCGCGACGCCGCCGAACAGAGTCACGAGCATCAGGATCGGGAGCGAGACGGCGATCAGCATCACGATCTGCAGCAGCGATGCGAAGAGACGCCCGAGCACCAGTTCGGCGTTTCCCATCCGCGTCATCAGCAGGAGCAGGAAGGTGTTCTTGTCCTTCTCCTGCGAAACGGCGGCAGCCGATTGCACGGCCGACAGGAAGAGAATCAGCGTCAGCTGCAGCGGGGCAAGGATCCGGAAGAGGACCGATCCGAAGCGAGCCATGTCGCCGATCATGCCGATCTCCTGCGTCCCTGCGACGACCATCCAGGCGGTGCACATCAGGATGAAGAGCGCGGTCGCATAGACCCCTCGAACCAGATACAGCCGAGGGCGGCGCGGAGCGATCACCGCTTCCCGAGTGAAGACCGGACCGACGAACAAGCGAACCCCCTGCCGCAAAGGGCACGATCGATGACGGACGATGCCGCCAGGCGAACCGACCGGCAACCTGCCGAACGATCGGTTCGCCCCGACGACCGAAGGGCCCATTGTAGCCGAGCCGGCCTGCCGCGGGACTCGGTTCCGCAGCGGCCGTCGGTCACGTCATGACGACAACGCGATCCGCCGCTCGGCGGCCCCGCTCGCGACGAATCGCTCGGCGGCGGGGGCGATCGCAGGTCAGCGCTGGAAGCCCATGAAGAAGCTGAAGATTCGCGTATCGTCGCCGTCCTCTTCCGCCACCGGGAAGGCGAAATCGAAGGCGAGCGGCGCCCCCATCCCCATCCGCGGAATCGAGACGCGGAAGCCGAAACCGGGGGCGACGCGGAAGTCGGCCCAATCGACGCCGACCTTCTCCTCGACCGTTCCGAAGTCGCAGAAGACGACCCCTCGGATCATGTCGTCGGCGGTCAACGGGAACATGTATTCGACGGTATTGATCCAGCGGAACTCGCCACCGGCGCGGACGCCCCCTTCCATCGGCGAAGCACCGCGGAAATCGAACCCTCGCAACGTCGATNNCCCGCGAAATAGTTCTCGAAGATCGGCGTGTCCGACCCGCTGACGCCGACTCCGGTGCTCAGCATCAGCGTGTGTCGCCCCGATCCGTCGGGCCGCTCCCGCATCAGGAAG
Source organism: Planctomycetaceae bacterium (assembly GCA_003455945.1). GTDB lineage: Bacteria > Planctomycetota > Planctomycetia > Pirellulales > Pirellulaceae > UBA11682. The sequence continues at coordinate 955 of DMPQ01000073.1, read as the reverse complement.
TACCGGTTGTAGGTCAGATCGCCGCGCGGAAAGTCGTAACTGCCGAACGCCTGCTGGAACGAGAGTTCCAGGTAATAGCCTTCGGTCGCCGCGAAAGGGTTGTCTCGCGTGTCGTGCGTCAGCGAGACCTGACCGGTGAAGAGGTCNNCGGAGGGCCGTGGTGATCGAGATGTCGGGAGTCAGGCGATAGCCGAAGCTGACGCGACCTCCCAGTCGTTGCTCCTGCCAGTCGAAATAGTTCCGGTCGAAGAAGTAGCCGCTCAGACCGAAGCTGATCGGCGTGCCGCGGAAGTAAGGATCCGCGAAACTGACCGAGTAGCGCTGCACCTGGTTACCCGGGTACGCTTCCGCTCGGAAACTCTGCCCCGCTCCGCGAAAGGCGTAACCGTCGATGATGTCGCGCCACGAACGCGGGACCGCTCGGATGTCGAAGTTCTTCTCGTCGTAGATCACCTGACCGGTGACGCCGGCATCCGAGTTGATCCCCGCTCCGATCATGAACCGACCGGTCTGTCCCTCCTGCAGGATCGCGTCGAGGTCGGCGAAGTTCTGCGGCAGATTCATCGCGTCGACCGGCTGCGTGAAGCCTCGATCCTGCGCGAACGGACTGTACGGAACTCCTCCGCGCGGCGCACCGGACCATTCCCCCGGCGGCTGCAGCGACGGATAGCCCGGTTCGACCTGCTGCGCGACGCGCGTTCCGTCGGTCGGCGCCGGAGCTGAGCCAACCGGGGCGGATCCGTTCGGCGCGTAGGTTCCCGCCGGCGCGTAATTACCGGCCGGCGCCGTATTGCCGCCGGTCGGCGTTCCGGGAGTCCCCGACGCGGGCATCGGCCCTCGCGGCAAGCCGTTGGGGCCGGTCGGTTGCCAACGCCCGCCTCCGTCCTGGGCTCGCATCTCGGGAGTCGCTGCAGCAAGCGAGACCGGGACGATCGCCGGCAGGGCGCGGGTCAGT
>DMPQ01000177.1 GCA_003455945.1 Planctomycetaceae bacterium | reverse complement strand
GGGCGCAGCCCGCGAATGTCGGGCCACATCAGCACGCCGGGATGCTTGCCCTCGCCCGGCGCGACGAAATAGGCGTCGACGGTGCCGTCGTCGGTCGTGATCGTGACATCGATTCCCTTGATCGTCCCAGCCGCACAGGCCGCGGCGGGCAGCATTGCCGCCACCGCCCCGACGCCCATCAGCGCGCCGAAATCGCGGCGCCGCACGGGCAGACCGGCGCGGTCGAGGTCGGCTTCGGTAAATTCATCGCACATGGGCTTTCTCCTCGGGTGGGGTGGGCCGTGAGAAACGGCAGGAAACCGCCGGTCGTCACGCGCGATCAGGGTTCGCGCGGACGGATCGCCGGGTTACCCGCAGCCTAACCGGCCTTTCCCTTGCAGGACAGCAATTTATGCGGTGGCTGCAATCGGCAGGCGGTGCAGCGTGGCGAAGTCCTCCGCAATATGGTGCACGCCGACGGCGCGCAGCATCGCGCCATGCGCGCCGCGATCGACGATATGCCCGGCGCCGCAAAAGCCAACGACTGTCATCCCCGCGGCAAGCGCCGCCTGCGCGCCCGTCGGCGAATCCTCGATCGCCAGACAGGCGGCGGGATCGGCGCCGATACCCTTCGCCGCCGCCAGATAGATGTCGGGATGCGGTTTGCCGCGATCCCAGCCGTCGGCGCTATAGACGTGCGGGCCGAAATGATGCGCAAGCCCGAAGCGGTCGAGCGACATGGCGATATAGGCAGGGCTGCTCGACGAGGCGATCGCGCGCGGCCGGTCGCCCAGCGTCGCCAGAAACTCGGGTGCCCCCGGCACCGGCGCAAAGCCCTCGGCAAAGCGCTTGCGCGCCCGCGCGCGGTGCTGTTCGCGAAAATCGGGGGGCAGCGGCCCGCCCAGCCGCGCCTCGATCCGCCGCTGCGTCTCCTGCCAATTATGGCCGTAATAGTCGCGCAGACACTCGTCATAGCTCGTCGGCAGGCCGATCGCGGTCAGGCTTTCGGCAAGCGTCATGTTCGCGCGCACCTCGCTGTCGGCGATGACCCCGTCGAAATCGAAGATGATGGCGGCAAAGGACATGGGCGTCAGGGCATCACCGCCGCGTCGCGCGCATAGCCCCACGGCCCCTCGCCCGACCAGCCGCGTCCGTCGGGAAAGACAAGCGTCAATCCGCTCAGCCGTTCGGGCGCGAACAGGCGCATATTGACGCCCATCAGATCGACCGCACCGCCCATCCGCTCGATCAGCCCCGCAGTCGCCGACCAATGCGTCGAACAGCCGCAGGCAGCGCAGAAATGCAGGTCCGAATTGGGACTCGCCCGGTCGGCGCGATTATAGGTCCGCGTTTCGCCCTCGATCGTGACGTCCTTCGGCGAATAATAGGCCCACAAGATGCCATGCGAAAAGCAGAGCGAGCAATTGCACTCGGCCACCTCTTCGGGCGCCTTCGCAAGCCGGATCGAGACGGCGCCGCAGTGGCAGGTTGTGTTCCAGGTCATCTTCATACGTCGCTTCAATATCGGCTTGNNCTTCGCCACAAATGCCATTTCCTCAAGAATGGCGCAGATGTCTTCTCTTTCCTCGGTCTCAATCACCCCGCCTGCCTCATCATCGGCCCTGTTAAACCAAAGGACGCAGTCCTTCAGGATTCGTCTTACATCCGCCTTTCGCGGCTTTGGTCCAAGTTCTTGGAGTTCATGGCAGGTTGAACGGATTTTCTCTCTCGCCGCCGCTGCAAACTTTTCCGGAGGAAAAGGCGGGGACGGCGACCAGCGCTCGAAAACTGGTTCAGAGAGAAGTTGCTGCCAAGTCAGTTTGGAAAGCCGGTTTTTATAGCGTTCCTCTGCGGCTTTNNCTTCTTTTTCTTTCTTTTGCCGCATCTCGTCTTCGAATGCAGTTCTGTCATTTGCCCAGCGCCACTCACCTTCAGCGGCATAATTGATGAAGCGCGTGGATGCGGTGCGTGACCCCACCGCGTGAGCGAAGTTTTTCTCCGCTTCCATCAATTCGTGTCTGGACGGCTGATCCACACCGATCAACCGTAATTCCTTGAAATCATCAACACTCCACCATTGCAGCAGTGTACCAAAGATCGCTTCGCGACCGGTGTGTGCGAACCGATGCTCTCGCAAAACCTTTGCTTTGCGAAATTCCGCCAAGGAAGGAGGTGATGGCCAAATTCCATCATATACCGCGACAACCAGCTTGTCGGCATTGGCGCCAATTATTTTGAATGCCGCATAGCGCCCCGTCTCGGAAGCCGCGAACTCCGAGAAAGGCGATGTGAGCAACGAATAGACGTAGCCGACCGCTGGAGGATCACCGACATCCGCCTTGGGCGCAGCCGCGGCTGGTGAGAATATATTACGCAGATTGCCGAAGAGACTTCGCACTGAATATCACTCCACCGTCACCGACTTCGCCAGATTGCGCGGCTGGTCGACGTCGGTCCCCTTCGCCACCGCCACATGGTACGCTAGCAACTGCACCGGCACCGCATAAACGAGCGGCGCGATCAGCGGGTGGACCTTGGGCATTTCGATCGTCGCCATGCAGCCATCGCCGGCTTCGGCGAGGCCTTCCGCGTCCGAAATCAGCACGACCTTGCCGCCGCGCGCCATCACTTCCTGCATGTTGCTGACGGTCTTTTCGAAGAGCGGCCCGCTGGGCGCGAGGACGATCACCGGGACCGCCTCGTCGATCAGCGCGATCGGGCCGTGCTTCATCTCGCCCGAGGCATAGCCTTCGGCGTGAATATAGCTGATTTCCTTGAGCTTCAGCGCCCCTTCGAGCGCCAGCGGATAGTCGGGGCCGCGCCCCAGATAGAGGACGTCGCGCGCCGGGGCGATCAGATGCGCCATCGCCGCGATTTCCTCGTCATGCGCGAGCGCGGCGTTCAATGCGGCGGGCGCCTCGATCAGATGCTTGACGATCTCGCGCTCGTCACCCTCGGTCAACTTGCCCTTCTTGAGCGCGAGGTGCGCGGCGAGCGCGGCGAGCACCGCGAGCTGGCAGGTGAAGGCCTTGGTCGACGCGACGCCGATCTCGGGGCCGGCGTGCAGATAGATCCCCCCTTCGGCTTCTTGGGCGATCGAGCTGCCGACGACGTTGCAGATCGCCAGCGTCGGGTGCCCCTTGCGCTTCATCTCGCGCAGCGCCGCGAGCGTATCGGCCGTCTCGCCGCTCTGCGTGATCGCGAAGACGAGCGTGTCGTCGCTCATCGGCGGATTGCGATACCGCAGCTCGCTGGCGTACTCCACCTCGACCGGAATCTGCGCCAGCTCCTCGAACAGATACTCGCCGACGAGCGCCGAGTGCCAGCTGGTGCCGCAGGCGGTGAAGACGATCCGCCGGATGTTGCGCAGCTCCTTGGGCGACAGGTTCAGGCCGCCGAAGACCGCCGTCCCTTCGTCCTCGTTCAGGCGTCCGCGCATCGTGTTCCGGATCGCGTCCGGCTGCTCGAAGATCTCCTTGAGCATGTAGTGGTCATAGCCGCTGAGCTCGACGTCGGTGACGTCCCACTTCAGCTGCCGAACGTCGTGATCGACCGGACTCAGGTCGCGATGCCGCACCTCGAGCGAATCGCGCGAGATCGCGGCGAGCTGATGGTCGGACAGATAGACGATCTTGTCGGTTCGGCCGGCCAGAGGCGAAGCGTCGCTGGCGACGTAGTGCTCGTCGTGACCGATGCCGATGACGAGCGGACTGCCCAAACGGGCCGCGAAGAGGTACTCGGGCCAATCCCGGAAGATCATCAGCAGTCCGTAGGTCCCGCGCAGCTGAGCGACGGCCGAGCGGATCACGTCGAGCAGCAGGTCGACCGCTTCGCTCCCCTCGGGGCGCACGTCGATCGCTTCCAGACGCTTGGCAAGAAGATCGGCGATCAGATGCGCCACCACCTCGGTGTCGGTCTCGCTCCGGAAGACGTAGCCCTTGGCCTGGAGCGGAGCGGCGAGCTCGCGGAAGTTCTCGACGACGCCGTTGTGGACCAGGATGACCGAGCCGTCGCCGCCGGCGTGCGGATGCGCGTTCGCTTCGCTCGGTCGCCCGTGAGTCGCCCAGCGGGTGTGGCCGATGCCNNGCCGACGTAACCGACGATGCCGCACATCAGACTTGACCCCGCCTTTCGAGAACGAACGGGCCGCTCGTGGGAACGGCCGATTCGACCAGTCTAGTCCGCGACTCGCCCCGGCGACCCGCTCTGGTGACCTGCCGAGGGGGATGATCTCGGAGGATCGAGGGTCGGTCGGACCGATCGCGCCGGAAGCGCGCGACGAGGATCGCCGTTCGATGCGTCGCGACGGGTGCCGTTCGAAGCACCGCGACCGGGGTCTAGAATGCCGACCTCCCGATTCATAGCGCGACCGGTTTCGTTCCCTGCGATCGCGCGAACCCCGACGACCGGCTCCCACCCAGGATCTTCCCCATGGCCGACTATGCTCTTCCCGCCGTCATCGACGTTCCGCGAGTCGCCAAGGACGAGGTGCTGCTGATCGCCAACGGTGACCTCCGCCTGTCGGCGAATCGGAAGTGCTGGGAAGCCCAAGCGGCGATGGAGCGGGAGCTGGCCGAGGCGGTCGCCGCCTGTGGTCGTTCGCTCCGCCGCGCCCATCCGTTCAAGAAGCGCGAAGGGCACGGCTTCATCGGTTCGCAGAAGGAAGGGATGGAGGTCTTTCGCGGGATCGATCCCAAGGCGCCGCTGATCGTCGCCGAAGCGGTCTGGCAGTACTCGCACCATCTGCTGCACGGCCTCGAGACGCACCAGGGGCCGATCCTGACCGTCGCCAACTGGTCGGGNNCCCGGTCTGGTCGGCATGCTCAACCTGAACGGTTCGCTCACCAAAGCGGGCGTACCGTATTCGACGCTCTGGGGCGAGGACTTCGGAGCCGCCGACTTTCGCGCCAAGCTCGGCCGCTGGTTGAGCAAGGGGAAGCTCGTCCATTCGACCGATCACGTCGTCCCGCTCGCCGAACTGAAGGTCCCTGCCGCCGAACGGAAGCTCGGTCGCGCGCTCGCGGCGCAGCTCCGGCGCGAGAAGGCGATCATGGGGGTCTTCGACGAAGGGTGCATGGGGATGTTCAACGCCATCATCCCCGATCACCTGCTCCACGCGACCGGCGTCTACAAGGAGCGTCTGAGTCAGTCGGCGCTCTACTGGGAATCGCTCCAGGTCAGCGACGACGAAGCGCTCGAGGTCCGTCGGCGCATGGAGTCGCAGGGGCTGAAGTTCATGACCGGTCCGAATCACGAGACCGATCTGACCGACGCTCAGATCCTGATGCAGTGCAAGATGTACGTCGCCGCCGTCCGGATCGCCGACGACTTCGGTTGTGCGACGATCGGCATCCAGTACCAGCAGGGACTCAAGGACCTGATGCCGGCGAGCGATCTGGTCGAGGGGACGCTCAACGACGGCAAGCGGCCTCCGGTCCGCAGTCGCGACGGCAAGCGAGTCCTCTACAAGGGAGAACCGCTCCCGCACTTCAACGAAGTCGACGAGTGCGCGGGACTCGACGGGCTGATGACCTATCGGATCCACAAGGCGATGGGCCAGCCGGTGGANNAACACGCTGCACGATCTTCGCTGGGGCGATCGCGATGCGAGCGGTTCGACCGACGACTATGTCTGGGTCTTCCTGATCAGCGGCTCGGCTCCCCCGTCGCACTTCATCGGCGGCTGGAAGGGAGCGGTCAGCGAACGGCAACCGGCGATGTACTTCCCGAACGGCGGCGGCACGCTCAAGGGAATTTCTCGCCCCGGCGAGATCGTCTGGAGTCGGATCTTCGTCGAAGAGGGGCGACTGAAGATGGACCTCGGCCGAGCCGCGGCGATCGAGCTGCCGGCCGACGAGACGCGGCGGCGCTGGGAAGCGACGACTCCGCAGTGGCCCATCATGCACGCAGTCACCTACGGCATCGATCGCGACCGGATGATGGCTCGCCACAAGAGCAACCACATTCAGGTCGTCTATGCGAACGATGCCGCAGCGGCCGACAAGGCGATGTGGGCCAAGGCCGCGATGGCCGACGCGCTCGGGATCGAGACGTCGATCTGCGGCAGTCGCAAGGACGGCTCGGCCTGGGGCTGAGACGATCACTCGACGGCGGCTGTGGGGCGTGCGTATCTCGTGGGCCCGGCCACT
>DMPQ01000240.1 GCA_003455945.1 Planctomycetaceae bacterium | reverse complement strand
GGGGTCGGTCGCACTACGGCAGACGGCCACAGCACGACGGACCTACGCGATCAGAACGACACGGGGGCTCAGAAGCCGAATAGGCACCAGTCGTGGCCGGGGTGTCCCGGTTGTTCGCGGCGGCGGTCGGCGTGTGACTCGCGATAGGCGGCCATGTACGCGTCGGCGAACGAGGCTCCTTCCAGATGGCGTCGATAGAGCGACGGGAGCAGGCGCGCCGGTTCGTCGTCCGCGACGCGATCCGGACTCGCCAGAATCCGCTTCGCACCGGCGATCCAGAACGCCTTGGCGATCGAGTCGGGGGTCGAGGTCGGGATCGATCGGCCGCCGAGCGGATCGCAGGTCGCCAACACCACCGTCTCGGGCATCGCTTCCGGCCAGCAGATCACCATCGCCGCACTCAGAAAGGGCGAACCCTCCCATCCCGGCGATGTCTGCAGCGCCTCGTCCCCCAGCACCAGCGCCGACGCGACGAACGGCATCCGACGCCACGACCCGAGCTCCTGCCGCCATCGCATCTCGTCCCGATCGATCGGCTCCGGACCGTAGCCCAGACGGAGCAGATCGACCGAACGGGCGTGGCCGGCGACATGCAGCAGATTCGCCTCGCCTCCGCTGACGCTCGGTCCCCAGGGGCCGAAGATCGGTGCCCCCTGGTCGACCCGAGTCGCGACCGATTCGCGCAGCGCCGTCAGCTCCATCGCGACTCCGGGAAGATCGCCGAGCGATCGGAGCGTCGACGTCGGATCCGAACGCAACGCATCGAACTCGCCGCCGGCCAGCGCCAGAAACGACCGGCAATCGCTCGCCGGCGTTTCGATCGCCTGGTAAGGATGAAAGCCCAGATGCAACCGTCGAGTCTGCTCGGAATCTTCGGCCGACTCGCGAAAGGCCGAGGCCCAAGGAAAGTCGACCGAACGGCCGTCGGGAACCAGCAGCAGACTCGTCACATGATCGGGCAATTGCCGCTCGATCCGATCCAAGGCTTCGCGCGCCAGTTGTCGCTTCGACACGGCTCGGAGCGACCGACCCGGCCCGTTGATCGGCCCGCTCCCTCTCGGTTCGTCCGCATGCGGCGCCGCGAAGTACGACACGATGCCGCTCGGGTTCGCCACCACGACGATCCCCAGTCGCACGCGCCGGACGCTTGCCCGCGGATCGTCGACAGCGGCGCGGCAATGGAGATAGCCGACCAGTTCGGCATCCTCCTGACCGTCCGATTCGTACGGCAACTGCTGCACCAGATCGACCACCGCGACCTCGGCCGGCAACCGAGCCGCAAACTCGGTCGGAGTCACCTCCTGCACCGACTCGGGCGCCGAGCGGATCAGCTCACGCTCGCAGCGCTCCGCCTCGCGCAGCGCCAACGAGATGCGTCGCTGTCGCTCGGCTCCCCACGCGTTCGTCTCGGACCAGAACGCGCGACTCAGGTCGGCGGCGGCCGAGAACGCGTCGGTCAGCTGACGTCGGCCCTGAGGAGAGGTTCGTGCCGCGGCGATCGCCGACTTCAGGCGCCGAGCCGGAAGGTCGCGCAGGCGGAGATTCCATGCGGCGAAGCGACGATCGAGTTCGGGAGTCGCCGGAAGTCGCGCCGCGAGAAAGCCGATGCCGGTCGGGATCGCCTGTCGGTACCGGTCGGCTCGCGACATCGTCTCGCGCACCGCGAGGCGTTCGAGGCGGCGGATCGCCGGTTCGAGGTTCGCGATCATCGTCTCGACCTGCTCCGCACTCCCGACTCGCCGCTCGCCGGTCAATTGAGCGGCCATCAGCAGGCCGTCGATGCGAGCGACGTCGTCGACCGGCAATCGCAAGGCGAGCGACATCAGCGCGAGGCCGTCACCGTCGGCTCGCTGGAAGCGTCGCAGCTCGGGCGATGCCAGGACCAGGCGGGCCGCGAGGATCACCGCTGCTGGCTCGACCTGACGATCGCGCGTCATCAGTCGATCGAGCAGCGCGACTCGATGGCTGCCGTCCGCTCGCGCCACGAACGCGACTCGATCAGGCCAGAACGGATGCTCGGCCGCCCGCCAACGATCGTCGGTCGCCGCGACGGCCGGAGAGAGGATCGACTCGCGAGGGACCTCGACCGTGCTGTCGTACATCCGGTGGTAGCCGCGGATCCAGTCGAGCAGCAGGCGGTCTGCCTGATCATCGGTCTCGGCCACCTTGCGAGCCGTTTCGGCGTGACCGGCCGCGGCGCCGAAATCGAGGTCATGCGCCGCGATCGCCGCCTCGGCGAGCAGCCAGGGGGTCTTGAGGCGCGGGACGCCGATCCGCCTTGCGTACAGTCGCCATCGCTCGAGCGTTTCGCGAGCCGTTTCGAGATGGCCGGTCCGGTCGAGAAACCGCACGACGTCGGTCGCGGCGAGACCGAGGATCCACCCTTCGCGAGTCGGCAGACGGGAGGTGCGTCCGTACCAGCCGGCGTCGAACGCGGGGAGCGCCGTCGGAGTGTCGGGAGGAAACCACTGCGCTCGTCGAATGGCCAGGTAGTCGCGCCATTCGGGGCGAGTCGCCCCGAGCGGCTCGACGCGCTGCAGCCAGAGACGTTGCGCCGTGGTCCGATCGATCAGACCATGTTCGAAATCGACTCGCAGCCGATGGATCTCCCACCGCCGAACGAAGTCGTCATCGTCACCGAACAGCCCCCTGGCTCGTTCGATCGTCGCGATCAGACGGTCGCGCGGCGGCAGAAAGATCTCGAGGAGCGGATCGTCAAGCAGCTCGTCGCGGAGCGACCGAAGCGCATCGCGACGCTGCTCGGGACCGAGAGCCGCAAGACGGAGATGCGGAACCAACGCGGCTCCGACGCCGTTCGACAAGGTCCTCGCGTCGGGCGGACCTCCGAAGCTCACCGCGGCGGTCGGACGTTCCGTTGCCGCAAGGTGCGAAGCCCGAGGAAAAAGAACCGAGTCGGACGGAGCGGGAGAAACGATCGGCGAGTCGGGAGTAAGGCGATCGGAAGGGGAGGGGCGCCAGAGATCGGACATGAGCGGGCGCGGTGCCGGAGTGTCGCGACGATCGACCCAGCCGAACCGGTAGGTGAGTCCGGCCGAGATCGTTCCGAGCAACAGCGACAACACCAGCGTCCAACGCACCGCGCTTGCCTCCTGCTTGGTTCGAAACCGACGAACGCCCGACCCGCCACCGAGTGACGACCGACAAGAACGGCCGTTCGGCGAAAGGTGAGGGTGACTGGGATGTCTAGGAAGGGCAGGTCGGCGCAGTCGACATGCGGCGCGTCGAAGGAACCATCCGGGGTAGGTAAAGGAACCCTCGCGTCGTCGCTCTCGACCGCGTTCGACCTGCCCGAGATCCGCGAGGCAATGCCTTGCGGGCTCATTCGAGAAGTACCGATCCGCCCCCAGAGTGGAAAAAGATTCTGCCGAAATCAACCAAAATTCATTCGGTCGAGGGGGGCGATAAAGTGACCGACCCCGGTCGCTGCGTTTTGACGTGGCCCCGGCTCGTCCCGAGCCGAGGGTGTACGGCGACGACACCGCTGGCGCTGCGCAGTTTCTCGATCGCTTGGAGTCGCTCGGCCGCGCGTCGGAGACGACGCGGGCCCACGCCGGGGCCACGCGTTTTCGTCGTGTGACCGCCCCCGGTCGTAGCGTTTTTTCGAACCGAGAGCACGGGGACCCCTTGCTCACGCTGCGGGCTGGGGGGCACGGCACGGGGGACCCCTGCGCTTGGCGCTTCGGGCTGAGGGGCGTGAATGGCGAAGGCTGGAGTTGCGGGAAGTTGGGGTGGTGATTGCCGGTTGCGGCGGCGCTTCTTGGCGGCGTGAGTTTGTCGGTCCGATATGACTCTGCGGAGGCCGTCAGGGAGCGGATGGCCGGACGTGATTCGCGCTGGAGGATGAGCGGATGAGAATCGCAACGATCTGTGTCGGCTGGGCGGTCGCGATGATCCTTCTCGGTCTCTCTGCCTGGGAAGCGTCCGGCGGCGAGCCGCACGAATCGGGGTTCTACTCTCCCGATGACCCTCGCACCGCCAGTTGGCTCCATCGAGTCGCGACGGGGCAGGCGGGGTTCTACGGCCACTGCGACGACGATCACGCGAAGCGCCACAGTCCGTACATCGAGTGGCACTGCCGTCCGTCGTCGCTCAACGCCTGGCCGCCGCGCCTGACCCTCTCGACGCTCGGTGCCGATCTGACTCGCAAGGCTCAGCGGCACGAGTGGGGACAAGGGGCGTGCGCTCCGGATCGTCCCTGTCCGAGCGACCCTCCGCGTCCGATCTCGCTGCTGCGACTCCCTCCCGAGCTGAAGCTGCCGGCGCTTCGATAGAGCCGCTGCCGCCTCGTGCGGCCGTCTTGTCTCGGGGCTTTTTCGTCTCCGCGAGGGAGTTCCGCTCGGCTGTGCATTGGGGACTAGGAAAGCCCCTCGCTGGAGTCGCTGGATCGACGTGTGACCGCCTCGAGTCGCGGTGTTCTGCAAGTCGAGGCACTGGGGACCCCTTGCTGACGCGGCGGGCTGGCGGGCACGGTGAGGGACGGGGCCGCGGGGCGGCTGACGATCGAACTGGCGATTCCTGGACGTTGCGTCCATACTGACGCGTCCCTGTCTCCTCCAGCGCCTTCGGGAAACTGGTCATGTCTCGTTCCGCGCCGTCGTCGGTCTCGGCCGACTCGCTCGCTCTCGATCCGTCGCGTCATCGCTCCCCCCGTCGCCGCTCGCGCAAGGCGGCTCGCGGCGGCTGGATCCGAGGGATCGTGATCGTCGCGGTGATCGCCGCCGTCGTCATCGGCGTGCTCGCCACCTCCGGCTACTTCCGCGGTCCGGCGGCCGAAACGGGACTCTCCACCGCCGTTCGCACGGCGGTCCGAGGGGATCTGCTCGTCACCGTGATGGAGGACGGCAATCTCGAAAGCGCCTCGAACGTCGACGTGAAGTGTCAGGTCGCCGGAGGGACGTCGATCCTCTGGATCGTCGAAGACGGCGCCGTCGTCGAGAAGGGGCAGAAGATCATCGAGCTCGACGCATCGGCGCTCGAGGAGCAGATCAACCAGCAGCGGAACACCTTCGAAAAGGCTCGCGCCGCCAAGATCCAGGCGGAGCAGGATTTCCGAGTCGCCGAGATCTCGGTGCAGGAGTACCTGGACGGCACCTTCAAGAAGGAACTGCAGGACGCGGAGAAGGAGATCACGATCGCGCTCGAGAATCTTCGCAGCGCCCAGTCCGCTCTCGCTCACGCCCAGATGATGTTCCGCAAGGGATACGTCAGCAAGAATCAGCTCGAAGCCGAAGAGTTCGCCGTGCAGCGCGCTCAGCTCGAAGTCGACAGCGCGAACACCGCCAAGGACGTGCTCGAGAACTTCACCAAGGTCAAGACGGTCGAGGACCTGCGCAGCAAGGTCGACATCGCGCAGGCAAAGAAGAACTCGGAACAGGCGGCGTTCGATCTCGAACAGCAGCGCCTCGAACGCCTCGAAGCCCAACTCGAGAACTGCGTCATCAACGCGCCCGAGTCGGGGATGATCGTGTACGCCAACGAACGAGCCAACATGTTCGGCGGCGGTCAGGGAGTCGTGATCGAGGAAGGGGCGGCGGTCCGCGAACGGCAGACGATCGTCCGGATCCCCGACCTGCGCCAGATGCAGGTCCGGACCAACGTGCACGAGAGCAAGGTCGATCTGCTCGACCTCGAACTCGCCGCCGAGATCAAGATCCTCGATCAGACCTATCAGGGGCGAGTCGCTTCGATCGCCAACCAGCCCGAGCCGCCGAACTTCCGCTCGGGGAACATCAAGGAATACGCGACGCTCGTGCGAGTCGAAGGGAGCACCGAGGGGATCAAGCCGGGGATGACGGCCGAAGTCGAGATCCTCGTCGCCAATCTCCGTAACGTCGTTCTTCTTCCTCTGTCGTGCGTCGTCGAGCATCAGGGACGCTTCTATGTCTGGAAGCCGAACGGTGGATCGCCCGAGCGAGTCGAGGTGCAGGTCGGCCTCTCGAACGACTCGGTCGTCGAGATCCGCTCCGGAGTGAACGACGGCGAAGACGTCTTCGAGAACCCGACTCCGTACGAGAAGCGTTACCTCGCCACCACCGTCGCCGAGGAGCAGGTCGATCCGGCCAGTCGCTTCG
>DMPQ01000319.1 GCA_003455945.1 Planctomycetaceae bacterium | reverse complement strand
GACGAACTCGACTTTCTCGAGACGCTCGGTAATGTCGTCGCGGCCGCCAAGGCGCGGCGCAAGGCGGTCCGCCGCCTGGAAGCGAGCGAAGCGCGATATCGAGCGGCGATCGAAACGAGTGCCGACGGCATGCTGATCGGCGACGAGCGAGGCAACCTGCTCGACGTCAACGAAGCGTACCTGAAGCGATCGGGCTACACGCGCGACGAGCTGTTGCGATTGAAGGTTTCGGACCTCGACGCGGAACTGACTGCCAGGGAACTGTTCGAGTACGTCGATCGGACTCGCCGCGACGGAGTCGCGCGGTTCGAGACGACGCATCGAGCCGCCGACGGAAGCCTCTGGCCGATCGAAGTCTCGGCGTCGTTCCACCTGGCTCCCGATCCGATCTTCTACTGCTTTACGCGCGACCTGACCGATCGCCGGCGAGCGGAATCGGCACTGCGCGAAAGCGAATCCCGGACGCGTTTGGCGGTCGAGGCGTCGGGGATCCTGTTGTGGGAAGCGGATCCCGAAACGAACGATTTCGTGCACGTGATGGGTTCCCCTCAGGCGCTCCTCGGCTATCGACGCGAGGATTGGCTCGCGCCGAACTTCTGGTGGGACCACATGCATGTCGACGATCGCGATGCGGCGGTCGAGTTCTGCCATCAGTCGTCCCGAAACGACGACCACTATCGATTCGAGTACCGCATGCATCGGGTCGACGGAGCGATCGTCTGGCTCGAGGATGTCGTGCATGTCGAACGGGCCGACGGGCGGATCGTCCGACTCAAGGGGCTGATGCTCGACATCACCGAGCGGAAGCAGATCGAAGAGCGCCTGAGACAATCGCAGAAGCTGGAGGCGGTCGGGCGATTGGCGGGGGGAGTCGCGCATGACTTCAACAACCTGCTCACCGTCATCAACGGCTATTCCGAACTTCTGTCGCACTCGATCGCCGACCACCAGGACCCTCGCCACGAATGGCTCGGAGCGATGATCGATGCGGGCGAGCGGGCCCGCCGCCTGGTCGATCAGTTGCTGGTCTTCAGTCGCAAGTCGCACGTCCCGAAACAGGTCATCGAACTCGACGCGCTGGTCCGACAGAGCGGCAGTCTGCTCAAGCGGCTCATCGGCGAGGATATCGAGTTGTCGGTCGATTGCGGGGCGACCGGGGCGCGTGTCGAGGCGGATCCGACGCTGCTCGAACAGGTCCTGATGAACCTGGCGCTCAACGGCCGAGACGCCATGCCTCGGGGAGGTCGACTGACGATCACGACGCGGCCCTGCGATGCAAGGTCGATAGAGTCCGCACGAGAGCGGGAGATCGAGGGATCGAAGTTCGCCGATGGGCGTTGCGTCGAGCTGATCGTGGCGGATTCGGGAATCGGCATCGAACCCGAACTGCTCCCGCACATCTTCGAGCCGTTCTTCACGACCAAGGAGATCGGCCAAGGGACCGGCCTCGGTCTGGCCGTCGTCTACGGCATCGTCCGACGGAGCGAAGGAACGATCGACATCGACAGTCGCGTCGGCGAAGGGACTCGCGTCCGCGTCCGGCTGCCGGTCGTCGATCTGCCGCTGTCTGCCCGCGAGTCGGTCGAAACGGACGTGCGAGCCGGGAACGAGACGATCCTGTTGGTNNACGACCGAGCCGATCGATCTGCTGCTGACCGACGTCATCATGGCCGGGATCGGCGGGAGCGAACTGGCTCGGCGACTGCGCAGCGCAAGACCCGAACTGCAGGTGCTCTTCATGAGCGGCTACACCGACGAGGCGATCCTGACGCACGGCGTCGGACACGAGTCTCCCGAGCTGCTCCGCAAGCCGTTCACTCCCGATTCGCTGGCCCGCAAGGTGGGCCGCACGCTTGCGGCGCGTCGCGGCTGATCGAGCCAGCTCGCAGCCTGGAATGAAGTGCACGAAGTGATGTCGCGAGTCGTTATGCTGTCGCGTCCCGCGCAGTGACGTTTCGCCGCGCCCGCTCCATCGACTCGTGACGCCCACGGAATCCTTCGATGCTCGACGAAGCTTCGCGGCAACGCGATTTCCCGTCGCTCGCCGATCGCTGCTATCTGAATACGGCTGCCGAGGGAATTCCGCCGCTGCCGGTTGCCGCGGCGCTGCAGCAGTACTTCGTCGACAAGTCGCTCGGCATGGACGGACGAATCCCTCACGCCGCTCATTGGGAAGCGCTCCGCGCCGGAGCGTCGGTCCTGCTCGGGACGAGTCCCGACGAGATCGGTCTCTGCTCGTGCAGTTCCGAAGCCTTCAACCTGGCCGCGACCGCGCTGCGTCTGAAGCCGGGGGACGAGGTGGTGATCAACGATCTCGACTTTCCGGCCGGAGCGACGCCGTGGCTCCAGGAAAGTTGCCCGGCGGTCGTCCGTTTGTGGCGTCATCGTGACGGGGCGCTTCGGATCGAGGATCTGATCCCGCTGCTCGGCCCGAAGACTCGTTTCGTCACCACGAGTCTGGTGAGCTTCTTCAACGGTTACCTGGTCCCGCTGGAGCCGATGATCCAGGCGGTACGGCGACATTCGGACGCGCTGATCGGCGTCGACGTCACGCAGTCGTTCGGTCGGATTCCGTGGCATCCGGCCGATGTCGACCTGATCGTCTCGAGCACGCACAAGTGGCTGCTGGGGAGTCACGGCGGCGGAATCGTGGCGGTCCCGAAACGTTCGGCCGAACGCTGGACCGTGCCGGCCGGAGGGTGGTTCCATCTGGTCGACCCGTTCGGCCCGAGTCGATTCGAGCGAGCGGTGAGTCGCCCCGGCGCCGTCGGATTCGGTGTCGGTATGCCGAACTATCCGGCGGTCTACGCGGTTCGAGCGGCGATCGACTACGTGCTCGACGTCACCGTCGAGGCGATCGATCGCGCGACGCGACCGCTGATGCTTCGGCTGCTCGACGAACTGACCCGCCTGCCGATCGATCTGCTGACTCCCGCGGAGCCGGACTCGATCGCCGGCATCGTCGCCTTTCGTCACGCCGAATCGGACCGGCTCCATCGCGAACTGCTGGCCGAGCGGATCCACGTGATGTCGCACGCCGGCCGTCTGAGAATCGCGGTCCACGGCTACAACACCGAAGCGGACATCGACCGGCTGCTCATGATTCTCCGCCGCTCGCTCGGCATCTGACGTGGGCCGAGGCAGAGCCGCGCGTCTGACGTGGGCCCG
>DMPQ01000094.1:9326-18206 GCA_003455945.1 Planctomycetaceae bacterium | reverse complement strand
CCTGCAGCCCTTGCGGACGCGGCTTCCCTCCCTTCCCTCTGGATCGCGCCTCGCGCACTGCCTTGGGCTGAGCCGGATTGAGACGGGGATCGGCCGGGTCGCGCTGCGAACCGATGGTGATCGGCTTGCGCCCCGCAGCATCCGTCTCGGCGCCGACGGCAGCAGGAGCCGACTCGGCAACCGGTTCGGTGACCGGAGCGACAGGAGGAACGGCGGGGACCGAGTCGACAGGATCGGGGGTGTCGTTCGACATTGGACGGCCGCGGACGGGGCGGCTCCCGGTAGCGTTCGGGCGACGATCGGCGAAGCGCGGCAACATGCCGCAGGAACCCCGTCGATCTGCTGGGGATCAGGCGCGACAGTCTAGCAACTGTCCGGGCGCCAAGATAGAACCGCGGCGGTTCGCCGCTGTCCGACCGCCGAATCGCGCCGCTTCGATGCCGCAACGACCTTGGCGCCGCGAAGTTCGAGGGAGGCGTTTCGAGGCGGCGCGCGAACCCCGCCTCGACCGTTCCGATCCCTTGCCGGACGCCCCGTGACGGCATACTTCGGTCCGAACCGTTCGGATCGCGACCGTGCCGTCGACGCGCGATCGGAAGGTCCTTCGCCATGAACAAGAAGCAACTCGTCCGTCTCGGCGTCCCCGCCGATCTCGTTCCGCTGGCGGTCGCGGGACTGCATGCGGCGAGCGGTCGGGATCGCGCCGACTTTCGCGCCAAGCGGTTCCTTCCTCGCCTGCTCGAACAGCCCGAACTGTTCGTTGCCGATCCCGACTTCGGTCCCCTCGCCGCCGCGATCGTCGCCGAAGCGCAACAGGCATCGGTCGTGCATGAGGTGCGGTATCGTTCGTGGGGAGTCGATCTCGATCCGGCGTCGATCGGCCAGATGGAGACGGCGTGCCGGTTGCCGGTGGCGCGAGCCGCGGCGCTGATGCCCGATGCGCACGTCGGTTACGGACTGCCGATCGGCGGAGTCCTTGCCTGCGAAAACGCCGTCGTTCCGTATGCGGTCGGCGTCGACATCGCCTGTCGCATGCGACTGACCGTGACCGACTTGCCGGCCGAGCCGCTCGAGCGAAACGAGGCATCGGATTGCGAGCGGTTCGACCGCGCGCTCGAGAAGGGGACCAAGTTCGGTGCCGGCGAGTCGTGGTCGCGGCCGTTCGATCATCCGGTCCTGGATGAGGACTGGACGATCACCGCCGTGACGCGCGAGGTGCGCGACCGAGCGGTCGGCCAGCTCGGCACCAGCGGATCGGGAAACCACTTCGTCGAATGGGGACTCCTCGAGCTCGAGCAGCCCGAACTCGGCCTCGAAGCGGGACGCTACGTGGCGCTGCTGAGTCATTCGGGGAGCCGCGGGGCGGGAGCCCGAGTCTGTCAGCGGTACAGCGATCTGGCTCGCCAAGCGGTACCGCAGCGGATTCGCGACGATCCGCAACTGCGCCATCTGGCGTGGCTGTCGCTCGACGACCAGCGGGGACACGAGTACTGGGAAGCGATGGAGCTGATGGGGCGCTACGCGGCGGCCAATCATCAGGTGATCCACGAGCAGGTGCTGGCGCGAGCCGGAGGTCAGTCGTTGGCGGTCGTCGAGAACCACCACAACTTCGCGTGGAAGGAGCGGCACGGCGATCGCGATCTGATCGTCCATCGCAAGGGAGCGACTCCGGCCGGCGCCGGTGTGCTCGGCGTGATCCCCGGAACGATGGCCGACAGTGCGTACGTCGTCCGCGGCAAGGGAGAACCGACCAGCCTGCTGAGCGCCTCGCACGGCGCGGGGCGCCGCATGTCACGCACCGCGGCTCGCAAGGCCTACACCTGGAGTCCGTGGCGCGATCACCTGAAGCACAAGCGAGTCCGTCTGCTCGCCGGAGGGCTCGACGAAGTGCCGGGGGTCTACAAGGAGATCGACCAGGTGATGGCCGCTCAGCGCGATCTGGTCGAACCGATTGCCCGCTTCACGCCGCGGATCGTCATGATGTGCGGTGACGACAGTCGCGCCGAAGACTGAAACGACCTGAGCGTGCGAGCGCACGACCGGAACCGAATCGGCACCGGTCGTGCGCTCCCTTTCCCGTGATGGAGATAGCCCCGATGCGACCGACGACGATGACGACTCGCGAATGGCCGTGCCGACCGAGGGCCATCGGATTGCTGGTCGCGGTATTGCTGATGCTGACGCTTCCGCCGAGCGCCGCGCGAGCGCAGGACGCTCCGATCCCCGAACCACTGCGGAAGTTCGTCGACGAAACGGTCGAGCTGCAGCCGGGGAGCGAGTCGCATCCGGGGACGTTTGCCTACGGCGCACTGGGCGATCGGATCGGCCGGCCGCTCGAACTCGACCGCCCCTTTCGGATCGCGACGGTCGAGGTGACCCAGGAACTCTGGCAGCTGGTGACCGATCGCGATCCGTCGCGATGGAAAGG
The DNA here is from genome assembly GCA_003455945.1 of Planctomycetaceae bacterium. Taxonomy (GTDB): domain Bacteria; phylum Planctomycetota; class Planctomycetia; order Pirellulales; family Pirellulaceae; genus UBA11682. The sequence goes on along the minus strand of DMPQ01000094.1, from coordinate 15,778 downwards.
GAAGCGGAACTCGGTCGAGATGCTCTCTCTGGATGAGGCGATCGATTTCTGTCGATGCCTGACCGATCGGTTGCGTGACGCGAAGCTGATCGGCGAGGACGAGTTCGTCCGCCTGCCGACCGAAGCGGAGTGGGAGTACGCCGCCCGAGCGGGCAGCGCCGGAGACTGGACGTTCGGCAACGACGAACGGCTGGACGACTACGCCTGGCACACCGGCAATTCCGCCGGCAACGACCCGCCGGTCGCGGCCAAGCGCCCGAACCGCTGGGGCCTGTACGACGTGCACGGCTATCTGTGGGAATGGTCCCTGACGTGCGACGAAGACGGCGCTGCTCCTGCCGGGCTGGAGACCGACGACTGGTGGAAGCAGGTCGGCGAAGGGGAGGGGATCGTGCGAGGCGGAAGCTGGAAGGACCCGGCCGATCGACTCCGGCTAGGCGTGCGCCGCGAACTCCCTCGCGAGACGCGCGACGATGCGATCGGATTGCGCTGCGTCATCATCCGCCGCTGACGACCGGATTGCCGTCGTGCGACCGAGGGCGGCCGCACGACGAGACGCGTCGCCTCGACGTGGGCCCGCGTCGTCCCCGACGCGCGGCAGTGCGACAATGGGCGTCCAAGACGATTTGCAGCTCGAACGGATTCGCAGCCGCACGCCCTCGGCTCGGGACGAACGCTCCGGGGCGCTCGGCTTTTCGACGGGGCTGATCCCGGCGCTGCGCTTCGGGCTGGTTGGGCCAGTCACGACGCGCTGCACGTCGCGTGTCCGGGCCGTCGCACGACGTTGGCTCTCACTGCTCGATCGCGACGACTCGGCGTTCGCCTGTCGGTAGCGGTAGCAACTGAGTCGCACCGGTCGGCCAGCGGAGCTCCAGCGAACGGAGCGTCTCGCCTGCGGGGACGACGACGAAGAAGACCGGCTGCGACGTCGACAGGTACGAGCCCCCTCCTGCCATCACCGTCGACCGAGTCGCGCGATCGGTTTCGACCTGCAGTTCGGCCCCCAGCGGAATCCGTGCGCTTCGCACGCCGATCGGTTCGACGACGAACGTCACGCCGCTCGATTCGTCATTGCTCAACGCCCACGCCGGCTGATCGCTCGGCGAGAAGACGAAGTCGGCATCGCCGTCCTCGTCCAGATCGCCGAGCGCCAAGCCTCGTCCCGAACGCGGGCGATCGAGCGGATGGCCGGCGGGCCACGTCAGTCGCTCGAAGCGCTGGCCGCGGCGTGCGAGCGCCAGCGTCACCTGATCCCGCTCGGCGCCGGCCGGATGATCGAGCACATGCCCGTTCGAGACGAGAATGTCCTCCTCGCCGTCCCGATCGATGTCGACGATCACCGTTCCGAACGCGACGAACTCGGGGACGAGCGTGCGAAGACCGTAACTCGGACTGGCGTAGCGAAAGAGCCCCGCCTGGTCCTGGCGATAGAGCGCGAACGTTTCGCTCTGATAGTTCGCGACCCACAGATCGAAAAGACCGTTCCGGTCGAAGTCGGCCGCCGCGACTCCCATGCTTCCGTTCGGAATCCCGCGGTCGTCGAAGGCCGTCCCCGACAACTCTCCTTGCTCGACCAGACCGTTCTCGCTGCCGAGCAGCAGGAAGTTCGCCGTCGTGTCGTTGCCGACATAGACGTCCTGGCGACCGTCGCGATCGACATCCAGAACGACGGCACCGAGTCCCTTCCCTTCGGCCGGCAGACGCCACGTCTCGGTGACGTCGCGAAACGTCCCGTCGCCGTTCCCCAGGAAACAGGCATCGCGCAGCCCGGCGAAGCGGCGCGGCGAACAGATCTCGCGCAGCGTCCGATCCCGCTCGCCCTGGCAGATCGGATCGTTGTCGAACGACCAGTCGACGTAATGCGGTACGTACGGATCAGGAACGCCGTCGCCGTTCAGATCTCCCCACGCCGCCGAGGTGCTCCACGAACGGTCGACCAGACCGAGTGCCGACACCTCGAGCGACTCGAAACTTCCATCCCCTTGGTTCCGGAAGAGCTGCAGTCCTCCGTAGCCGGTGACGAGCAGATCGACGAAACCGTCGTTGTCCCAGTCGGTCGCAGCACAGCCGTGCGAGTAGAAGCCGATCGTGTCGCAGCGAGCGGACCGAGTCGCGTCGACGAACTCGAACGCCCCGGTCGCTCGCAACAATCGCCCGGCCAGTCCGGTCACGCTCCCCGGAGAGAGCTTGCCGCCACCGGGCAGAAACAGATCGACCCGCCCGTCACGATCGAAGTCGATCGCGCCGACACCGCCGCCGAGCGATTCGAGAATCGTCGACAGCTTCGCCTCGCGCCCGCTCGAATAGACGACCTGTCCGTCGAGCAGCGGATGTTCGGTCAGACGCCACGGCGCAGCGGCGGTCGACTCGGGAGAGTTCGGCGTCGTGGGGGCCTCGTCGAGCGGCGCCGAAGAGATCGAAGCATCGGGCGAGACCATCGACTCGGGCCGATCGGGCGAGTCGCCGGAGCAACCGACGAACGCGGTGCCGCTCGCCGCCAACAGCAGCGCGACGAGCGAACTTCGCGTGCGCCGCGCAGCGCCCCATCGGCTCATGTCGTTTCTCCGATCAGCTCCAGAAACCCCGCCTCGTCGATCACGCGGATGCCGAGTTCCTGAGCCTTCGCAAGCTTGCTCCCGGCCGACTCGCCGGCGACCACCAAACTGGTCTTCTTCGAAACGCTCGAGCCTGCCTTGCCGCCGCGAGAGCGGATCGCTTCCTCGATCGATTCGCGAGTGAACCGGGTCAGCGTGCCCGTGACGACGATCGTCATCCCGGCAAGCTGATCGCCGACCGGCGCCGTCTGATCGGCCGTGAATCGGACTCCGAGCGAGCGGAGATCGTCGATGTCGGCTCGTCCCTGTTCGGAACGAAGGTAGTCGTGAACGCTGCCGGCGATCGCATCGCCGATCTCGTGGATCGCGAGCAGTTCGTCGAGCGACGCCTCGGCCAGCCGATCGATCGAACCGAAGCGTCTCGCCAGGAGCGACGCGACCGTCGTCCCGACGTGGCGGATCGACAGCGCGGCCAGCAGTCGCGCCATGCCGCGCTCCTTGCTCGCCGCGATCCCCTCGATCAGCTTCTCGCCGGATCGCCGTCCCATCCGCTCGAGTTCGACCAGCTGCTCGACCGTCAGCCGATAAAGGTCGCCGTAGCGACGAACCAGGCCATGTGCCACCAGCTGCTCGACCAGCTTGTCCCCGAGTCCCTCGATATCCATCGCATTGCGAGTCGCGAAGAAGCGGATCCGTTCGCGGACCTGAGCCGGACAGCTCCAGTTCGGGCAACGGATGAAGACCCCTTCCTCGTCCTTGCGGAGCGGCGTGCCGCACTCCGGGCACTCGGTCGGAAACGCGAACGCCGGCAGCTCCTGCTTCCGCTCGTGCTTCTCGACTCGCACGATGTGCGGAATGATCTTCCCTGCCTTCTCGACGACGACGACATCGCCGACGCGGATGTCCTTGCGGGCGATCTCGTCGGCGTTGTGCAGNNGCACTTGTACGCGACGAGCCAGCGCGGACTCTTGGAGCGGGTGCCGAGCCGTTCGCGCTGCTCGAAGCGATCGACCTTCAGCACCAGGCCGTCGACCTCGAAGTCGAGTTCGTGCAGCTCCTCGACCAGTTCGCGACAGCGCGCCGTCGCCAGCTCGAACGTCTCGCACCGTCGGACGTGCGGCGTGGCGGGGAGTCCGTAGTCGCGGATCTCCTGGAGGAAGTCGAAGTGATTCGCGCTGCGAAGCCCTTCGCAGTAGCCGACGCCGTGACAGAAGAGTCTGAGTCGGCGCTGAGCCGCGAGCTGCGGATCGAGCAGTCGGATGCTGCCGGCACAGACGTTCCGCGTGTTGGCATACGGCGCCTCGCCCGCTTCCGCCTGACGCTGATTGAGCAGGACGAGATCCGAGTTGGTCATGTAGACCTCGCCGCGCACCTCGAGCAGCGGCGGCGGGTTCCCCGACAGCCGCAGCGGGACGTCGGCCATCGTCCGGACGTTGTGCGTGATGTCGTCGCCGACCGTCCCGTTGCCTCGCGTCAGCGCCCGCACCAGTCGTCCCTGCTCGTAGGTCAGCGAGACCGCGACCCCGTCGATCTTCAGCTCGACGACCCAAGGCACCGTTTCGGATTCGAACTCGTCGAGCACCCGTTTGCCGAACGCCGCGAGTTCCTGCTCGTCATAGACGTTCTCGATCGAGAGCATCGGCAGTCGATGCGCGTGCTGCTCGAGATGTTCGACCGGCGCGTCGCCGATCCGCTGAGTCGGGCTATCCGCGTCGACCAGGTCGGGATGCGCCGCTTCGAGCTCCTTCAGGCGGCGCAGCAGCTTGTCGTACTCGAGATCGGTGATCTCGGGCTTCGCATCGACGTAGTACAGGCGATCATGCCGACGGATCTCGTCGCGCAAGCGCGCCGCTTCGGCGGCCGGCGTGCCGGCCGAGACGCCCGACGTCGCCGACGCGTCGAACAACGGCATTCGCTCCGCGTCGCCGCTCATCCGTGCGACTCGATGCCGCACTCGGGCACCACGGTGACCGACTTGGAGGCGGCGTCGTTCGGGATCAGGCAGAGAAAGCGGAGCGGCGAGGGGCCGATGTTCCGGAACTGATGCACCTCATCCGGCTTCACCAGGATGACGTCGCCGGCGGCGATCCGATGCGGCGTCTCCCCTTCGATCACTTCCCCTTCACCCGCCAGCACGTACACCTCGTGTTCGTACGGATGATGATGCCGCGGCGTGTGGCCTCCGGGAGCGACTTCGAATCGGCGCATCGCGAAGTTCGGCGCCCCGTCCTTCTCGCCCAGCAGCCACTGCACGCGGCAGCCGGACGAACCGGGCATGTCGACCGGCTGGGAGGGGACGGCATCGATGTTGCGGACCTGCATGGAAACCTCGAAAGGGCGAACGTCGACCAGGACTCCGGCCCCGACCCGATCGTCGGCCGGCAACAGCGGCGACATTCTAACGGAGCGACTCGATTCGGGGCATGTNNTGGGGCGGGGGAAGCATCGCGACGCGAGGCGACTACACTGGACCACCTCGCGACGCCCCGCCTCGCTTCCACCGATCGCGGCCCGTCCGATTCCCGCCCGACGAGAAGGTCATCATGCGATTGCCGTTGCCGAAGTTCATGCTGCTGTTGCTCCTGAGCGGTCTGTCGATCTCCGAAGCGGCGGGGCAGGGGAGTCGCGAGGACTACGAGCGAAGCGAGAACTTCCGCCAACGGATGTCGGGAAAGGTCAGTCGCTCGACGGTCGAGCCGCGATGGCTGCCGGGAGGAGATCGCTTCTGGTACCGCGTCGATCTCGGCCAGGACGAGCGCGAGTTCGTGCTGGTCGATGCGGTCGCCGGCACGCGGTCATCGGCGTTCGATCACCCGGCGGTCGCCGCGAAACTGACCGAATCGATCGGTACGCCGTTCGAACCGACGAAGCTCCCGATCGACCGCCTGGCGTTCGGCGAGACGTTCGTCGAGCTGCAGGTGCTCGGCAAGTGGCACCGCTGGACTCCCGAATCCGGAACGCTCGAGGCGATCGAGTCGCCGACCGGCGTGGTCGCCGACGAACCCCCGGCGCGCGGTGAACGAGGAGCACGCCGTCGACGCGGCGACCGACCTCCGGGGCAAGGAAACGATCGCCGGAGTCCGGACGGTCGCTGGGAGACGTTCCTGAGGGAAGGCAACGTCTGGCTGCGCGACGTCGCGACGGGTGAGGAGCGGGCGTGGACCAGCGATGCGACCGCCGACGACAACTACGACGAGCGAGTCGTCTGGGCTCCCGATTCGCAGCGAGCCGTAGCGCGACGGGTGCGCCGCGTGCCGACTCGACAAATCCCGCTCGTCGAATCGACGCCCGGCGATCAGCTCCAGCCGAAGCTCCACATGATGGACTATGCCAAGCCGGGAGACGAACTCGATCGGCCTCGCCCCGTCCTGCTGCTGGTCGACGGCGCTCGGGCGATCGTTCCCGATGCGACGCTCTTCGACAATCCGTGGTCGATCGACTCGATCCACTGGACCGCCGACTCGCAGCGGTTCCTGTTCCAGTACAACCAGCGCGGCCACCAGGTGCTGCGGATCGTCGCGGTCGACGGCCGGACGGGAGAAGCGGCGACGCTGTTCGAAGAGTCGAGTCCGACCTTCATCGATTACGCGCACAAGCATCTGCTCCGCTATTTGGACGAGACGAACGAGATCCTCTGGATGTCGGAGCGTGACGGCTGGAATCACCTGTATCGCTTCGACATGCGGACCGGCGAGCCGCTCGGGCAGATCACGCGCGGCGAGTGGGTCGTGCGCAGCGTCCTGTCGGTCGACACCGAGAAGCGGACGATCACGNNGGCCAGGGGCTGACGATCCTGACGCGAGGGAACGGAACGCACGAGGCGACCTTCTCGCCCGACGGCCGCTTCCTGATCGATCGCTGGTCGCGCGTCGATCAGCCGCCGGTCCACGAACTGCG
>DMPQ01000094.1:8970-9235 GCA_003455945.1 Planctomycetaceae bacterium | reverse complement strand
GGTTCGTCGCCAAGGGGCGTGACGGCGTCACCGACATTCACGGAGTCATCTATCGGCCGACGAACTTCGATCCGAATCGGAAGTGGCCGATCATCGAGTCGATCTACGCCGGCCCTCAAGGGCAGTTCGTGCCGAAGGAGTTCGGCATCGCGCACTACGGCCAGGAGCTGACCGAACTCGGCTTCGTCGTCGTGCGGATGGACGGCATGGGAACGAACTGGCGAAGCAAGGCGTTCCATGACGTCTGTGCCCGCAACCTCGGCGA
>DMPQ01000094.1:0-8954 GCA_003455945.1 Planctomycetaceae bacterium | reverse complement strand
GTGGAACGAACTCTGGATGGGCTGGCCGATCGGTCCGCATTACGAGGAACAGGCGAACTCCACTCAGGCGCATCGGCTGCAGGGAAAACTGCTGCTGGTGGTCGGCGAGATGGATCGGAACGTCGACCCGGCGAGCACGCTGCAGGTCGTCGACGCGCTGATCAAGGCGGACAAGGATTTCGATCTGTTGCTCGTTCCCGGCGGCGGGCATGGGATCGCCGAGTCGCCGTACGGCCAACGCCGACGCCGCGACTTCTTCGTCCGCCNNCAGCGCCGACGCCGCGATTTCTTCGTCCGCCATCTGCTGCAGGTCGAGCCGCGTCACTGACGCGAACTCGCCGAGGTGAGGTCTCACCGGCGCGGCGCAGCAGGTCGATCAGCGATCGAAGCGGAGGACGCCGCGCGGTCGCTCGGCCGACTCCGGCGCCGTGAGCGCGATCGAGGGGAGCGGAAGCCAGTCGAGCAGCTCCGCCGTCTCGCGCGTCAGCGGAACTTCCAGACGACTGTCGGGGACCAGGGCGCGAACCAGGTCCTGCGGTCGTCGCGGAAACGAACGGACGACGCGCAACAGCGGCAGACCGGCGGTGTCGGCGAGCAGCGTTCCCGCTTCGTCGCCGTCCAGCTCGAATCGATCCCCTTCGATGTCGAAGCGGACGATCAGGTTGCGGAAGCCGACGGTCGCGTTCGAACCTCCGAGCACCTCGTCGCTCGGCTGCAGCTGCAGTTCCTCGCCGAGCGAACGGACGAGCGGCAGGCCGATCGCCCCCTGAGAGCTACGCAGCGAGCCGGACAGCATCACCGCCCGCCCCTGTTCGATCCGGCAGCGCGTCAGTTCGATCTCGGCTCGCCCCTGCAGCACGTGACGAAAGCGGCTGCCGACGAACCGCTGCAGGTCGACGTCGACGAAGCGTCCGACGAGTTCGCAGTCGGGACGACCGCCGTCGGCAACCGTCACCTTGCCGACTCCGCGAAACGCCGCTTCGTCTCCCCATTGCCGATCGAGCAGTCCGAAGAGAGCGAGCCACTCGAGGTCGATCTCGTGTCCGCGCGTGTCGATCACCCCGCGCAGGCCCAGCGCTCCGTCGCGCGGCTCGTCCGACATCGCCACGGTGGTCGCGTCGGTCGATTCGGGAAGGGCAAGTCGCGAGCGGTCGAACCGGAGCTGGATCGGACTCTCTTCTTCCGCTCCCGCCGGAACGATCCGGGCCGAGAGAGTCACCTGTTCCGGCTCGGCGCGTCGCGTCCAGACCATCCGATCGAACGACGCCGCGGTATCGCTCCCCGAACTGTCGACCGCCGTCACGCCGCGCAGCACCATCTCGAACTCGTCCTGAGTCGCCGACGGCAACTCGAAGAGACCGTCGATCCGGCGCGGCAGCGTTGCGAGGCGATCGGCACAGAGCACGACCCGATCGCCGACTGCCGACCAACGTTCCGACTGGCGAGTCAGGCTGAGCTGACCGATCCGCAGAAGCCAGCTCGATTCGGGATCCGAGAACTCGAGGTCGGCGAGGTCGATCCGATCGAGTGACGGCGACGAGATCGCGGTGATCCGGACCTCGAGTCCGGTCAACCGAGCCAGTCGTTCTTCCCACTCGGACCTGCCGTCCGCCGTCGCGATCCACCAGAGAATCAGGAGCAGCGGAACGATCGCACCGAGCATGAACCCCAGACGGCAGACCGCTCGACGCCGATCATCCGACCACGACGCGAACGCGTCGAGGCGGTTCGATTCGCGAGTCGAAGGGTCGGCCTGAGCCATCGGGTCGGCATCCTTGCCGGCGGAGTCGTTGCCGAGATCGGCAACGCGAAGGGGGAACAGGAATGTCGAAGCGGACAGGTCGTGCGTCGGTCCCGGGTCGTCCCGACCTGGGGCATTCGGTCGGCATCATTCGGCGCTCGTCCGGCGAGCCGGCTCAGCGCTGCAGCGCCAGCTTGCGGAAGAGCTCGTACCGCGCCTCCATCTCGATGATGCTGTCGCCGCCGAACTTGTCGATCAGCGCCGCCGCAACCTCGAACGCGACGACGCATTCCAGGATCACGGCCGCCGCCGGAACGGCACAGACGTCGCTCCGCTCGTAGTTTGCCCCCTTCGGGCTCTTCGTGTCCAGATCGATCGAAGCGAGGGGCTTGCGGAGCGTGCTGATCGGCTTCTTGGCGGCGCGAACGACCAGCGGCTGGCCGTTGGTCATCCCCGCTTCGAGCCCTCCGGCATGATTCGACGGGCGGACGAAACCGAGGTCGGGCCCGTCTCGATGCTCGGGGTCGAAGTGGATCGGGTCATGGACCTGCGAGCCGGGGCGCCGGGCTGCCTCGAACCCCAGGCCGATCTCGACCCCCTTGATCGCCTGAACCGCCATGACTGCCTGGGCGATTCGCCCGTCGAGCTTGCGGTCCCACTGGGCATGGGTGCCGAGACCGAACGGAAGTCCCTCGACTCGGATCTCGAGGATCCCGCCGAGCGTATCTCCGTCGGCGGTCGCCTGATCGATCGCGGCGACGGCGGCGGCATCCTGAGTCGGGGAGAGGGAATAGACCGGACTCGCATCGCGGACGGCCAGTCGCTGATCGATGCTGCCGCTCGTTTCGACCGGCAGCGGCACCCCTCCCAGTTCGACCACGTAGCCGATCGTCCGGATCCCGAAGCGTCGCAGCAGCTGCTTCGCGAGACTCCCCGCGGCGACTCGTGCCGCGGTCTCGCGCGCACTGGCTCGCTCGAGAATCCCTCGGACCGACCCGAGGTACTTGATGGCTCCGGTCAGATCGCCGTGACCGGGACGGGGCCGCTCGAGTTCCTTAAGCCGCTCGAGCTTGTAGTCGCTGTTGACGATCTGCAGGGTCAACGGGCTGCCGAGCGTCACTCCTTGCCACGTCCCCGACAGCACGTCGACCTTATCGGTCTCGAGTTTCTGCCGACCGCCGCGACCGTAGCCCCCCTGGCGAAGTCGGAGGTCCCGATCGATGTCGTCGGTCGAGAGGTCCAGGCCGGCCGGAAACCCGTCGACCAGAGCGGTCAGGGCCTTGCCGTGGGATTCCCCGGCGGTCCAATATCGCAGCATCTTCGAGCCGGTCCTCGGCGCAGGGATTCGGGGCGAGGCGATGTCGCCTCGGGGAACGGGAGCGGGAACGGATTCTAGTTCCCGACCGGCGAGAACGACAATNNGAATGCGCCCCCGGGGGCGGGCACGGCAGTGTCGCTCGAGCGCAAGGAATCGGATGACGTGCTGACGCTGCTGCGAGCCAACGGATTCCTGATCGCGCTGGCGATCGTCGTGATCGCCGGTCTCGCGGGGTGGGAGCCGCTGGTGGTCGCCGCGGAATCGGCAGCGCTGCGCGGCGGGATCGTCGCGCTGGTGATGTTCCTGATGGCGCTGCCGATCGGCGCCCGGGACTTCGGGCGGACGCTGCGTCGCCCGGCCGCGCCGCTCGCCGGCATCGGCATCAACACGCTCTTCCAGCCGCTCGCCGCCTGGCCGATCGCCCAGCTCCTGCCGGCCGACGTCGGCGAAGGGCTGATCGTCGCGGCGATCATTCCGTGCACGTTGGCGTCTGCGGCGGTCTGGACGCGACGCGGCGGCGGCAACGACGCGGTTGCCTTGGTCGTGACCGTGATCACCAATGCCGCCTGTTTCGTCGTCGCGCCGTGCTGGCTGTGGGTGCAGTTGGGGCGAGGGGATGACCCGGCGCGCTGGCTCCCCCTCGTCCCCCAGCTCGCCCTACAGGTGGTGGCACCGATGGCGGTCGCGCAGCTTCTTCGCCGGAGTGCGCGAATCGCGACCTGGGGGACCGATCACAAGCGTCAACTGAGTCTCGCGGCGCAGATCGGCATTCTCGCGATGGTCGGCCTCGGATCGGCTCGCGTTTCGGGGCGAGTCGCCGAGGCGGGGGCAGCGGCGACGCTGCTGGCGCTGTTGCCGATGATCGCGGCGGTCGTCTCGCTCCACCTGCTCGCGTTCTGGGCGGGGCTGGTGTCGGCCCGCCCGCTGCGACTCGATCGAGCCGACACGCTGGCGGTCGCGATCGCCGGGAGTCAGAAGACGTTGATGGTCGGACTTTCGCTGGCGGTCGATCTGGGTTGCTCGATCCTGCCGCTGGTCAGCTACCACGTAGCGCAGCTGGTGATCGACACCTGGTTGGTCGACCGCTGGCGGATGGCGGGCGAGCGACGCGAGGGGACGGCCGAAACACCGACCGCGTCGCGCACCGAGGCGCGGCCCGAAGAAGCATCCGAGTGACGCGCGTGGGGCCGCGCTTCGGCGACGAAGACTGCCCCACCGTGCGACACTTACGGCAGCAGGCGACCGCCGCTTTCGAGCGACTGGAGGAGCCCGTCGATCGGACTCTCGTCGTCGACCGTGATGTCGACCCAGTTCTCCGAAACGATGTGCTGATCGTCCTCGGCTTCGTTCGAGAAGCGTTGGAAGAAACGCATCGTGACGTGCGAGACCTGAAAGTCGCTCGAGTGCGTCTCGTTCCAGCGCCGCACCAGGAACTCGGTGAGCGGTCGACGGAGCATGACGTACTCGGGATTCATCAGATTCGCGTGCAGCCGTCGCCAGCGATGGTCGCGATAGCGGCTGAAGATATCCTTCGGCTTTCCTTCCCCTTCGATCGGCTTGCCGCTGAAGAGGTCGAGCGTCTGACCGTTGCGCAGGCGAGCCTCGTAGACGAACCAGAAGTCGAGCGCCGGCGGCTGGTCGAACATCTTGAATTCCTGCGCCAGCATCAGCATCTGCCCCGGCCCCTGGATCGGCTTGGGCATGAACTTCGTCAGGATCGGGTCGTCCGGACGGACGCGCGACAGGTTCCAGCAGATCACGTAGACGAGCACCAGACCGACGAAGGACTGGAGCGCGATGCCGCCGTAGCGCTTCCACGCCGGCGTCTCGTCTTCGATCGCGACGCGTCGACCGACCGCATCCGATTCGACCATCGAAGCCGAACCGAGCAGCGAGCCGAGCAGACCGCGAACGACGGTCGAATCCCAGAACTGCCGCGGCAGGAACAGGAGCCACGCCGCCATCGAGATGGCCGAGAAGAGTCCGACCGACATCGTGAGGACGATCCCCAGGTGGAAGACCCAGGCGATGGCGATGTTCAGCAGACGGAACCAGTGAGTCCGCCACGGAATGAACAGCAGACACGGAAGGATCAGCTCGCCGTAGACCGTGCCGAGCGTGAACCAGCGCATCAGATCGGGATAGGCGAGCAGTCGCTTCCCCCACGGGCGAGTCAGCAGGTCGAGTTCCAGAACGTTCTCGAGCGCTCGACCGGTGAACCAGAGCTCGTTCGACTTGGCGATGCCGGTGAACCAGTACATCACGCAGAGCTGGATCAGGATCGCCGCCGAGGCGACCGACGTGACCGCCGCCGTCGACAGACGCGCTGCGGGACGCATCAGCTTGTCGAACGACCAGCGGGCGCCGAGCGGCAGGAAGATCGCCCAGAACAGGAGCATCCGCAGCAGCGTGTCGCCCGAATTGAGCACGATCGGGTTGCGGACGTGCAGCGAGATCATCAGCAGCCAGACGACGAACGTCATCAGCCGCGTCCGGAAGCCGAACAGCAGCAGGATCGCCGCTCCCGCCTGCATGCCGACGAGCGTCTGCTGGAGCCACAACTGCCCCGAGATCAGATGCCACGACCACAACGGCAACGGCTGATCGGGGATCAGGCCGTTCTTGACGATCCCCTGACCTTCGTAGAACTCGAGACAGGCAGCGCGCGAGAAGGCCCCGTCGTCGGTCTGGAAATCCGCCAGCGTCGGCCAGCGGACATAGATGTCGACGAGCACCAGCAGCGCAATGACCATCCGAAAGAGCGCCAGCGAACGGGCATCGATGCCGAACACGCTGTCGAGCGCCTTGCGGAATCCGCTCCGCTCGTCTCCTTCGAACTCGCCTTCATCGATCGCCATGAGATCCCTCGGTCATGCGGCTTCACGTTACGGACAACGATAGAACGCCGTTCCCCCTCGGGATGTCCTCGAGTCGAGAAGGGAGTTCTTCAGCGGCGGACAAGGCCGGGTACGACATCCAGATCGAGCGGAGCGGTCTGCCCAGCCCGCAGACTCTCGAACCCGAGCGATCCCATCACGGCGTTGTCCGTGCACCAATCGAGCGGCGCGACATGCAGTTCGATTCCCTCTTCGCGGCACGACCGCTCCAGTCGTTCCCGAAAACGACGGTTCGCCGCGACGCCTCCCCCGACACACAAGCGGGACAAGCCGGTCCGCCGGCAAGCCGCGATGCTCTTGCCGACCAGACAATCGACCTCCGCCTCCTGGAACGACGCCGCCAGATCGGCTCGCGTCCCCTCGTCGGGCAAGCGAGTCGCGTCGGGGGTTCCGCCGGGGCCGGCGATCGCGTAGCGGACCGCCGTCTTGAGGCCGCTGAAGCTGAAGTCCAGACGCGTTTCGTCGAGCAGCGGGCGCGGCAATCGATAGGCATCCCGTTTCCCGCGCTCGGCCAGCCGAGCCAACGGAGCCCCGCCCGGATACGGCAGCCCGAGCATCGACGCCACCTTGTCGAACGCCTCCCCCGCCGCATCGTCGATCGTCGCTCCGAGCGTCGTGAAATCGAGCGGCGAATCGCAACGGAACAGATGCGTGTGCCCCCCGCTCACCACGAAACCGACGCACGGAAAGAGATCGCGCCCCGCAGCGATCCGACAGGCGTAGATATGCGCCCGCAGATGATCGACCTCGATCAGCGGTCGATTCCAGAGCCAAGCGAGCGTCTTGGCGGCGACCAGCCCGACCAGCAGACTGCCGGCCAGACCGGGGCGAGTCGCGACGGCGATCGCGTCGATCTCCGACGGACGCGTCTCGGACCGCGCCAGCGTCTGTTCGATGACCGGCAGGATCCGTTCCAGATGCGCTCGCGCCGCGATCTCGGGAACGACACCGTCGTAGGCGGCATGCAGCTCGTCCTGCGAAGCGACGACCGAACCGAGCACGCGCAGCGAATCGTCGACGACCGCAGCCGCCGTCTCGTCGCACGTCGTTTCGATGGTCAGCAATCGCATCATCGACTCGCACGCCATCCTTTCCCGTTCGGCTTCTGCCCCCCCGCAGGACAGTCGCTGTCGGGTCGCATGGACGACCGTCGAGGCGCACCGCGACAGGCAACGTCGCGGGCGTGAATGGAATCTTAGGCGCCGACCGGGAGTCGCCTAGTGCTAGGCCACCCACTCAAGGGGCGCCGCTCGACCGACTCCACCCGACGCCGTTCCCTTTCGTCCCCAAGACACGTTCGTCGGCGCCGGCACGGCGATCGGCCGTTCAGATTTCCAGCACCGCTTCAGGAAACGTCTCGCTCAGCGGCATCACCAACACCTCGGCCCCGCCGTCGCACAGATAGACCCGGTTCCCGCCGTAGTCGCGAACGGTCGTCAACAGACGCTGGAGTTCGAGCAGTTGGAATTCGGTCGGACAGGCGGCACTGTCGGTCAGCACGACGACGCTGACGGTCAGATGGCGTTTCAGAGTGCCGACCCGCACTTCGGTCTTGGCGATCCGCTGCCGGATCCGATCGAGTTCGGCGGTGAACTCGTCCATCGAGCGCGCCTCGCCCCGAATCAGAAAGTCGCCGCAGCCGTCCGGAGCGACCATCCAGTGGGCCGGCAGCTGTTGTCCGAGTCGTTCGGCGAATCGGTCACCGAAGGCATGAAAGTAGAGTCCGCCGAGATCGTCCTGATTCGTCGCGGCCTGATCGATCCCGACTCGCGCCACGTAGAACTGCAACTCGTCGTCGGACGGATTCAGACGCCGGTCGGCATCGTAGGCGATCAGGGTATGGAGACCGTGCGCCGGGTGGCGATGGAGCCCCGGGTCCCAGTCCATGACCTGATGATTCTCTCCCAGGATGTCGTGCAGGATGCCGAGGACCGGCCCCTGAGCGGAACGGAGTTCGCTGACGGTGCGCCGCGCGATGGCCAGCAGCATGCCGATCGCATCATCGGCCGAATCGTCATCGACGACCGACCAGGTCGCCCACTTGGGGCGAGCGGTCCGGACGACAGCGGCCAGCGCGGTGCGCGACGCGAGCAATCGATGCTGATCCCGCGCCCCGAGCGCCTGGTGCACCGCATCGCAGGCTTCGTCGATCCGTTCGAATCCCTCCAGGACGTCGGTCCGCACCAACGAGCCCAGCGACTCCCAACCGGAACCGGGAGGCTTGATACGGGCGGCCAGCAACCGCGCCTCGGCCGTCTCGATCGCCAACGTCGTCCGATCGAGCGCTACCTGCAGACGCAATAGGCCGTTCTGGAGCGGCTCCTGAGGTTCGATGCGCGCGCTGCGGAACTTTCGCATCCGCTGGTCGCCGAAATCGATCAGCCGCTGGAGATCGAGTTCGCTGCCGAACTCCACCCCCTGATCGCTTCGCCCCGGTCCGATCCCGAGAAACGACATCAGCGGCTCCCAGCCGGGCGGGCCCCAGCCGAGCCGGACGGCGGCGACATAGCCCACGACCAGATTGGCCGTCGCGATCAGGGCGACCAGCAGGGCGTAGATCATCGCGGCGTTCGCGGAAAGGGAGTGCGGACGAACGATCGCGCCGCGGCGTACGACCGGCGCGACGAGATGCCGGAAGGTTAGGTCGTCTCAGCGAACCGCAACCGAATCGGCGCGATTCCGCCGACGCCTCCGCCCTGCGACCTCTTCTTCACGACCACTTCTCCGTGACGTCGCCCGGACCGACGACCGCCCCCGATCGGCGTCGCGCCGTCCGCTTTGCTTGACGCGGTCGGTCACCGACCTAGACCTTCCCGAGTTCTGCGGCCAGCGCCGCCGACACCGTCCGTTCGTCCCTACTCTCCTTCGTTTCGGAGTCTCCCTCGTGACTCTGCTGATCAACCTCATCGTCTCGATCGTCGTCGGAGCGGCGGGTATCGCCGCCGGCTGGACGTTGCGAGGTTCCGGCAGCGGCAACGCGACTCCCAAGAAGAAGGCT
>DMPQ01000237.1 GCA_003455945.1 Planctomycetaceae bacterium | reverse complement strand
CCGGGCCCACGGCACACGCCGTGTCTCACCCCAGCTGCACGGTCGTTGACGAGGCTGATCCCGGCGCTGCGCTTCGGGATGGTGGGTCGGTCCGGACTCGCGGCTCGATTCGCCTTCGTTGTTTTTCCGCTTGCCTTCGTGTGGACCGATAAGTAACGTATCGGTTACCTATGACGCCCGAATCGATGGACCTGATCTTCGCTGCGCTCGCTCATGCGACTCGGCGTCGGATCATGGACCTGGTCAAGGAGATGCCGGGGTGCAGCGTCGCGGACGTCTGCAAGTACTTCGACACCAGTCGCATCGCGGTGATGAAGCACTTGCGGGTTCTGGAAGAGGCTCAGTTGATCGTGCCGCGGAAACGAGGGCGCGTTCGCGAGCTCTACCTGAACGTCGTGCCGCTGCAGCTGATCCATGACCGCTGGACAACCGAGTACAGCACCTTCTGGGCGACTCAGGCGACCGATCTCAAGTTCCGTCTCGAATCGCTCGGCCAAGACGATTCGCCGACGACCGACGCTGCGACAGCGCAGCGGCGCAGCGCATCCGGAAACGACCGACCCGGCAGGAAACGCCCATGACCATGCCCCCCAATGCCTCCGCGAAGCAGCTCTACCGCGTCGTCATTCGAGCGCCGATCGCCAAGGTCTGGGAGGCGCTGACGAAGCAGGGGGAGGTACTGCCGTTCTTCTTCGGCTCGGTGCTGCATACGACGACGCTCGCTCCCGGAGCGCCGATCCGGATGCGATCCCCCGACGGCAAGTACACGGCGGTCGTGGGCGAGGTGCTGGAGATCGATCCGCCGCATCGCTACTCGCACACCTTCCGCTTCACCAACCTGGACGATCCGGTCTGCGTGGTGACCTACGAGCTGAAGGCGATCGAGGGGGGGACCGAGTTCACCCTGATCACCGAGAACGTTCCGGCGGGGACCAAGACCGAAAAGAACATGGCGTTCGGCGGCAAGTTCATCGTCAACGCACTGAAGGTCTGGGTCGAAACGGGGCGCCCGAACTTCACGGCTCGGATGATCATGGTGATGGGGAAGCTCTTCGCCTTCGCCAATCCCAAGTCGACGCTCAGCATCCATTGGCCGCTCGATCGGAAGATCGGCTGACGTGTGAACGACGTCGTGCGCAGCATTTCCGCCTTGGGGCACGGAGACCCCTTGCTGACGCGGCGGGCTGGAGGGAACCGCGAGCGCTTCACGCCGTCGGCGGATCCCCCGTCTCCTTCGGCTTGCGGCGGTTGCGACTGCGCCGGAGCTTCTCGGCGACCAGCGGGTCGAGCGAGCCGGTGATGACCGGGCCTGACTGTCGCTCGAACTTCGGGAAGAAGACGAGCAGCATCACGCTCAGGATCGCCGCGACCGCCAGAAAGTTCCAGCTCGGCGGGAGCTCGTACTTGGCCAGCACCGAATCGGCGGCCTGATAGATCAGCCCGGCTCCGCAGATGCCGACCCAGTTCAGCAGATTCTGAGTCGCGATGACTCGCCCCTTGAGCGCCTCGGGCGGACGTGCCTGCATCAGCACCTGGAGCGGGATCGAGAAGATCGACGTGAAGGCGCCGAGCACCGTCAGCGCGACGAACATCCCGCGGAACCCGAGCCAGTGCGTCAGCTCGGAACCGGGGAACGAGATCGCCACCAGCGTCACGACCACCGCCCAGCCCGCCATCATCGACGCCCGCAGATTGACGCCGTGGCCCAGGAGCGGAGCCCCCAGCGCGCCGCCGATCGCGATCCCGATGCTGATCCCGGTCACCATCAGACTCGTGTGCCGATCCTCGAGGCCGAGCTGATTCTTGCCGACCGTGTTGACGATCAGCTGCACCAGCGCCGCGCCGGTCCAGAACAGACTCGTCGCGATCAGGGCTCGCGTCAGCTGCCGATCGTCGCGCATCGCCTGGCGAACATCCGACGGGATCGCCACGCAATCCGCGCTGAAGCGGAGTTCGGGAGCGGCGACCGGCGTCTTGCGGATCGCCAGACTCGTCCAGGTTCCGACCGCGGCGATCGCCACCGTGAGCAGACCACCGATCCACAGGCGATCGTCGAGCACGTCCATCAGCAGCCCCGCCAACGCGCTGCCGAAGATCACCGCCATGAAGGTCGTCATCAGGATCAGGCTGTTGGCCGGAGGCAAGTCGCGCTTGCGGAACAGCTCGGGAAGGATCCCGTATTTTCCGGGGCCGAAGAAGGCGCTCTGACCGCCCATCGCGAAGAGCACGATCATCAGGTACAGGATCAGCCAGGCGGGCAGCCCGGCGAAACCGAAGGCGATGAAGCCGAGCACGCCGGCCGCCATCACGACGATCTCGGCCACCTTCGACAGGACGATCACGCGTCGCTTGCTGTAGCGATCGCTCAGGTAGCCCGCGAACCCCGAGAAGAGGACGAACGGGATCGAGAACGCGATCGTCGCGACTCCTTGCAGGTCCATCGATCCGGTCGCGGTCGGCACCGCCACGAACAGGAGCAGCAACTGCTGCTTGAAGACGTTGTCGTTGAAGGCGCCCAGGAACTGAGTCGCGGTCAGGCCCCAGAACGATCCGTCTCGAAAGAGCGGCGGGCGCGTGAGCGAGTCGTTTGCGCCGTCGTGCATCGTGCCGGTTCCCATCGATCGCTCCCCCTCGCGAGACATCCTGGTCGCTCGATCGGGACGAATGTCGCATGCCGACCCGTCATCCGCCAGCCCGCGGCGTCAGCAAGGGGGCGCCGTGCCTCGGCGGCCGCCGTCAGTAACGCGGCCTCTGCGTGGGCCCGCGTCGTCCCCGACGCGCGGCCGTGCGACACCGGACGTTCCTGACGCTGCGCCGCTCGTTCG
>DMPQ01000235.1 GCA_003455945.1 Planctomycetaceae bacterium | reverse complement strand
AGACGCTCCGAAGCACGATTCGAGTCGCAACTCGTTGTTCGGCAACGCTTTGCGAGTCGTCTCGAAGCGGCTCCGGCCGTTGTGAGCGGTGGGGCAATCTGATATAAACGGCGGTTTGCGAAGGGGTGCGGGAGCGGCTGCGGGGACGAGCGAGGGGGCTCGTCGTTCGGCGAGCCGACTCGGGATGCCGCGGCTCTGAGCCAGCGAAAGGACGCCACGTTGTCGAGCGACTCGGATTTGCCTGCCGGTGCGTCGGGAACAGGAGGAGCGGGAGATCCGCGCGACGGTCGGATTCTCGACCTGTCGATCGAACAGGAGCTGAAGGAGAGCTACCTGACGTACGCGATGAGCGTGATCGTCAGTCGCGCACTTCCCGACGTTCGCGACGGTCTCAAGCCGTCCCAGCGACGCATCCTCGTCGCGATGAACGATCTGAACCTCGGGCCGGGGTCGGCGCGAGTCAAGTGCGCCAAGATCTCGGGCGACACCAGCGGTAACTATCACCCGCACGGCGAAAGCGTCATCTACCCGACGCTCGCCCGCATGGCCCAGGAATGGAACATGCGCGCGGTGCTGATCGACAAGCAGGGAAACTTCGGCTCGATCGCCGGTCTCCCTCCCGCCGCCATGCGATACACCGAAGCGCGGCTCTCGCCGGTCGCTTCGATGATGCTCGACGACCTGAAGCTCGACACCGTCGACTTCGTTCCGACGTACGACGAGCGGAATCTCGAGCCGACCGTCCTGCCGTGCAAATTCCCGAACCTGCTGGTCAACGGNNTGCGTCATCTGCGGCCGCGCCGGCATTCGCGTCGCCTATCACACCGGCCGCAGCACGATCGTGGTGCGCGCCCGCTGCGAGATCGAGGAGTACAAGAAAGGGCGGCACCGGATCGTCGTCAGCGAAATCCCCTACCAGACCACTCGCGATTCGATCGTCGAGAAGATCGCCGGGCTCGTCAATTCGGACAAGATCAAGGGGATCTCGGCGATCCATGACGTCAGCGATCTCAAGGAGCCGGTGAAGCTCTTCATCGACGTCAAGCAGGGGAACGATCCCGACGTCGTGCTCAACCAGCTCTACGAGTTCTCGCCGCTCCAGTCCTCGTTCTCGATGATCTTCCTGGCGCTCGTCGACGGTAAGCCGCGCGAGCTGTCGATCAAGGGGCTGCTGACCGAGTTCCTGCGGCACCGGATCCAGGTCATCCGTCGCCGGACGCAGTTCCTGCTCGCCCGAGCCCGTAAGCGCAAGCACACCGTCGAAGGGTTGCTGCTGGCGCTGGCGAACATCGACGAGATCATCCGCATCATCCGCGCGAGCAAGACGCAGGCCGAGGCGAAGGTCGGGCTGATGGGAGTCGAGTGCCCCGCCGCGATGATGGAGCGGGCGCTCGGGCCGGAAGGGTACGAGGCGTTTGCGCTCGAGCGCGGACGGAGCGACGTCTATCGATTGTCGGCCGTTCAGGCCGACGCGATCCTGAAGATGACGCTCGGCCAGCTCGTCAACCTCGAACAGGAACGACTCGCCGCCGAACACGCGACGCTGCTGGACGAGATCCAGGAGTACCTGCGGATCCTCTCGGACGAGGCGAACATCCTGCAGATCATCCGCGATGACCTGGCGGAGATCCGCCGCCGATTCGCCGACAAGCGTCGGACCGAGATCTCGGACGAGGAACTCGGCTCGATCGATCTCGAGGATCTGATCACCGAAGAGAACATGGTCGTCTCGATCAGCCATCGAGGCTACATCAAGCGGACTCCGGTCAGCACCTATCGAGCCCAGCGCCGCGGCGGCAAGGGACTCAAGGGAGCCAAGGCCGAGGACGAGGATCCGATCGAGCACATCTTCGCCGCCAGCACCCACGACTATCTGCTCTTCTTCACGACGCGCGGCGTCGTGCATTGGCAGAAGGTGTACGAACTGCCGCAGCTGTCGCGCGAGAGTCGCGGGCGAGCGATCGTCAATCTGCTCAGCCTGCAGGAAGGGGAGTCGATCGCCGACTGTCGCGCGGTCCGCGACTTCACGCTCGACGACCACTACCTGATCATGGCGACCAAGCGCGGCCTGGTGAAGAAGACCCCGCTCGCCGCCTACGGTCGACCGAAGCGAGGCGGAATCATCGCGATCAAGCTCCGCGAGGACGACGAGCTGATCGACGTCGCCGTCGCCAAGGCGGGAGACGAGCTGATTCTGAGCACGCAGCAGGGGATGGCGATCCGCTTCCGCGAGGCGGAGTGCCGCTCGATGGGACGGAACACCTCGGGCGTCAAGGGAATCTCGCTCGGCAAGGACGATCTGGTCGTCGGCATGGTCGTCGCCGATCCCGACGCGACGCTGCTGACCGTCTGTGAACGAGGGTACGGCAAGCGGACCTTCTTCGGTCCCAACGGACCCCCGATCGTCGTTCCGGCCGATGATGCGGCGGGCGACGAGGAAGGNNACGGAAGCGGAGGAGGTCGTCGAGGAGGACGAGATCTCGAGCTCGGCTCGCTACCGGACTCAGCGCCGCGGCGGCAAGGGACTTCGCGACATCAAGACGACGGCGCGCAACGGCCGAGTCGTCGATATCCTGCGGGTCGACGACGGTGACGAGATCCTGATGATGACTTCGCGCGGCAAGCTGCAGCGCGTCGCCGTCTCGGAGATCGGCGTCATCGGTCGCAACACGCAAGGGGTCCGGATCATGAATCTGGACGACGACGATACGCTGGCCGGAGTCGTGCGCGTGCCGCAGGAGACCGGAGTCGAAATCGACGAGGCGGATATGTCACCGCGCCCCGCGCCGCCGATCGCGGCGGCCGATGCGGACGGAGTGGCTGAGGCGGTCGATGATCTCGACGGGACGTCGGAGGACGGCGACGCGACCGACGGGAACGGTTCGGACGAGTGAACGATCGTGCCGCGCCGCGGCACGATCGTTCGAGGTCGATCCGAAGCGAAGGAGAGCGTCCGCATGCGGATCTTCGTGACCGGAGCGAGCGGCTTCGTCGGCGGTCACCTGATCGAAGCGGCGCTTCGGCGCAGGATCGAGCTGCTCGGTTCGTCGTTCCACGGTCGCTGGCGAGCGGGAATGCCGCCGGGGGCGGTCGCCGACGTTCCGCTGTTGGCTTGGGATATTCGCCGACCGATCGACGATCGGACGGCTGACGCGATCGAGCGGTTCGCGCCCGAAGTGGTCCTGCACCTGGCCGGCATCTCGATCCCCGGCGATTGCGGCACCGACGAACCGACCGCCGAGGCGATCGCCACCAACGTCCAAGGGACTCGACACGCGCTGGCGCTCGCCGAACGCCTGGCGCGCCGCGGAAGCGACCGCCGCGCCGGGCCGATCCGCTTCATCCTGGCGAGCAGCTGTCACGTCTATGCCAACGACTTCGCGACCGGCGGCCGCGTCGACGAAGGGGCGCCGCTCGCGCCGGCCAGTGCCTACGGCCGCACCAAGCTCGCCGCCGAGCGGATCGTGCTCGAGCGCGGTGCGGATGCGGCGAACGCGAACGGCATGCTCGAGACACTGGTGGTGCGAGGCTTTCAGCAGACCGGACCGCGCCAGCCGGCTCGACTGATCCTGCCCGAGTGGATCGCCAAGGTGCGCCGCGGCGATCGGCCGCTCGTCGTCCGCTGCCGCGCCACCGAACTCGATCTGATCGACGTGCGCGATGCGGTCGAGATGTTGCTGGACCTGGCGGCGCATCCCGGCGGGACCGGGATCGTCAATCTCGGATCGGGACGCGCGACGTCGGGGGACGAGCTGATCGGTGCGATCGAACGGGTGGCCGGCGAGACGATTCCGGTCGTTTCGGAGCGGGCCGGTCCGCGCCGCGAACCGATTGCGGACGTCACGCGCCTGGGCTCGCTCGTCGGTCCGATCCGCCGCCGATCGCTCGACACGACCGTGAGCGACCTGTGGAACGAACGGCTCGACGACTCGAACAGGGCTCGCGAGTGACCTCGCGAACGAGCGTCGGCGCGAGGGGCGGAAGCTTGACAACGGCGCGAGGCGTTCCGAGAATCCTCGCTTCCTGACGACCGGCGGCCCATTGTTCGGCAAAGCCGAAATACGACCCGATCGGCGACCGCCGCTGCGGCTCGATCGATCCATCCGCTTCGTCATCGGCTTCGGCCTCGTAACTCCCCGAGGGCTCGCGCGACCATGATCCTGACGGGCAACGAAATTCGCCGACGCCTGGGAGGGGACATCGAAATCGATCCCTTCCGCGAAGAGCAGCTCAATCCGAACAGCTACAACCTGACGCTGCATCATGATCTGATGATCTACGAGGAGGTGGTCCTCGACATGCGTCAGCCGAGTCGCTTTCGGCGGCTGTCGATCCCCGAGAGCGGTCTGGTGCTCAGCCCGAACCAGCTCTATCTGGGGCGGACCGTCGAACGGACCAAGACGAAGAACCTGGTGCCGATGATCGAAGGAAGGTCATCGGTCGGGCGACTCGGGCTGTTCGTGCACGTCACTGCCGGGTTCGGCGACGTCGGCTTCGAGGGATTCTGGACGCTCGAGATGTTCGCGATCCAGCCGGTGAAGATCTATCCGGGAGTGAAGATCTGTCAGATCTTCTATCACGAGGTGACCGGCGAGATCACGGAGTACAAGAGCGGCAAGTACCAGAACAACCAGGGGATCCAGCCGAGTCTGCTCTACAAGGAGCTGAACCCCGACGCCGCTCCCCGCAACGACCCGCAACTGACGCTCGGCCTGGAATAGGCAGCGTCTACCGTCGTGCGCCCCCAACTCGGTCGCAGTGTCTGTCGTAGTGCGACCGACCTCGGTCGCAGTGAATTGGCGTCGCGCCCCTGAGTGGCCCCGGCTCGTCCCCTCGTTGTGCTACACATCTTCAAGTTGCTCTTGGTCGACTGGGGCAGTTGCGCTGATGATCGAAGCTGTCGAATATGCAGAGATCGGATTCTTCAGCTGTCGACGGAGCGATCATGGATGGCGGATGGGTCGACGAGGAGTTGCGTGAGATCGACTTGGCGGACAAGCGGCTGAATCGGAGGCTTGCCACGATTCTCGCCCAGCTCGCCAAATCCCCTTCCGCCGGCATTCCCCAGGCGTGCGGCAACCGGTCCGAACTGACCGCCGCCTATCGGTTCTTCGCCAACCCGAAGACCACCTTCCACAAGATTCTCAAGCCCCATATTCGAGCCACCTGTCGCCGCATCGAGCAGCAACAGAAGGTCATCTTGGTGCAGGACACCACCGAGATCGACCTGACGCGTCCGGAACAGCAGGTCAGCGGTGTCGGGCCGCTCGATCGCGGCAGTCGCCGAGGCTTCCTGCTGCATCCCCTGCTGGCCTTCTCGGCCGGAGGAACGCCGCTGGGAGTCGTCGGCGCCAAGCTGTGGAAACGCGTCAAGCGTCGACCGTCGACGCGTACCGAACGCAAGGAGCAACGGCGTCTGAAGCCGTTGCCGCAGAAGGAGAGCTTTCGCTGGGTCCAGGCTCAGCGAACGGCCGACCGCCTGGCGCAGGAACATCCCGCCACGCGGTTCGTGACCGTCGCTGACAGCGAAGCCGACTTCTACGAGATGCTGGTCGAGTCGCAGCGTTCCGAGAACGGTGCCGACTGGATCGTCCGCGCGGGCTCGGAGCGGGCGCTGGGCAAAGGCCCGACGGGACGCGACGAGTCGTTGCACTACGTTCGCGATCGGCTGATGGCTTCGCCCGTGAGATTCGTTCGTCCGCTGGAGATCCGCGCGCGGCGGGCCAAGATCAAGGTGCAGAAGAGTCCGCGGAAGCGTGCTCGCCTCGCGCGATCGGGGAGCTCGGAAGTGCGAGCGACTCGCGTGACGCTTCGCGGCGTCGCTCGCCCCGGCGGGAAGCTGCCGGATCTGACGGTCAACGCCGTGCTGATCCGCGAGATCGCGCCGCCGAAGGGCGAAGTCCCGGTCGACTGGCTGCTGATGACGAGCCTGCCGATCGACAGCGATGCGGAGCTCGAGGAGGTGATCTCGACGTACTGCGTTCGCTGGCTGATCGAGGTGTACTTCCGGACGTTGAAGACCGGCTGTCGCCTGGAGAAACGACGGTTCAGGACGGGTGATCGCGTGCAGTCCTGTCTGGCGGTCTATCTGATCGTGACGTGGCGCACGCTGTACGTGTGCCACCTCGGCCGCGAGTGTCCGAAGCTGAGTTGCGAGGCGCTGTTCGAGCCGGCCGAGTGGAAGTCGGTGTACTACCTGACGTACGACCGCCTGCCGAAGCGAGGTCCTCCGCAACTGCGGACGTTCATCCCGCTCTTGGCCCAGTTCGGCGGCTACGTGAAGCAGGGAAAAGACTCGGCCCCCGGTCCGCAGTCAGTGTGGCTCGCGATGCAACGGCTTCATGACTTCGCACGCTGTTGGAACGCGTTCGGCCCGGAGTCGAGGAAACGGCGCAAGTGAAATGTGTAGCACAACGAGCGGAGTGGCCGGGCCCACGTGGT
>DMPQ01000245.1 GCA_003455945.1 Planctomycetaceae bacterium | reverse complement strand
TTGGGGCGAACGACCGGCGAGTTCGTCATCGTCGCCGAAGGTCGGATGACCGCGACCGACCTTCGCCGTCTGTGGCAGATGCGTTCCGACGAGCGGTTGGTGATGGCGAAGAGTCGGATCGAGCCGCGGCCGATCGACGATCGGCTGTTGTCGCGTCTGATCGCGTGGGGAGATGCCTTGCGTCAGAACGCCGGCATGGGGCGCAAGACCGAGATGATCGCTGCCGAACGCTCCGGAACCGTGCAGATGATCCGCCGCGAAGCGATCGAGTCGCTGACTCGACTGACGAGTCCCGAATCGGCGCTGACGGTCGAACGGGATGCCAACACCTCGNNCCGTTCGACTCGCCCCGCCGAGCATGGCGCATGCCCGAGTTCCGGCCGCGCCGATCATGAACCCGATCGTTCCGACGATGCCGAGCATGTTCGGCGCCTCGACCGATCTCCTCCCGATGCGCTGAACGAGTCACCAAGCGGCCCGTGGCACTTCGTTGCAGGAACCGTCCGGGCCGAGGAAAAAAAAGATTCTTCGCGCGCCGAAATGTTGATTCGCCTCGACGAAGGTCGCTAGAGTGACGATCGAGCGAGAGGGACCGGCGGTTACCGCGGTCCCTTCGCCTCTGTCGACGAAAGTCGGCAGTCACGAAACCGAACGCTATCGAGCGATCGGACAAGGCTAATTCCGGGTTCGAGCCTTGTCCCGATCGAGATCGCTGCCGATCGTCGTTCGGTCTCGGGGTTCCCATGTTGCACGGCGCGCCGTGGTCGTTCGTTCGCGAACGGTCTCGGACGAGCCACCCTTTTCCCATTTCTCGTCTCGCGGCGTTCTGCCGCAGAGGTCGGTCGTGTCGTCTGCGGACGGTGCGACCGGGAGGGTTGCGACATGGCGACAGCGAAGCTCCGTGTGGTCCATTCCGATGATCACGACTCCACCGGCCGACTCGGCCCCCAGGAGCCGCGCCCGCTGAACCGGATCCAGAAGATCCGCGAACAGCAGGGAGTCACGCTCCGAACCTGTTCGAGGCGGATGAAGCTCGATCTCCGCTCGCTGAGGGCTCAGGAAACGCCCGAAGCCGACCTGCGAATCAGCCAGCTGCGGCAGTGGCAGCAGGTGCTCGACGTCCCGCTGATCGATCTGATCGAGGACTCGGGGCTGCCCCTCTCCCGCCCCGTGATGGAGCGGGCACGCATGGTCCGGCTGATGAAGACCGCGATGTCGATCCGCGAACAGGCCGATTCGCCTGCCGTGAAGCGGTTCGCTCAGGTGCTGGTCGAGCAGTTGGTCGAGATCATGCCGGAACTCGCGGAGATCTCGCCGTGGCACTCGGTCGGTCAGCGACGGACGCTCGACGAAATGGGGCGGATCGCCGAACGGACGATCCCGACCGGCGCGGTCCTGGCCAACCTCCAGGCGCTGCGCGGAGACGATTGAAGGTTCGCGCGAAGGTGGCTGCACCGCACGATCGCCGGCTTCGTGAGCTTCGTGTTCTTCGTGGTCAGCAAATGCCTTTTTTAACCACGAAGGACACCGAGGTCATGAAGTTTCGCTGCGCGACTTCTGAAGGGGCAAGGGGCTGAACGGCGACGGCCTGACCATTGCGTCAGGCTCGGTGCCCTCGGTGTTCTCTGTGGTAAGAAAATGCATTTGCTAACCACAGAGAACACCGAGGTCACGAAGTATCGCTGCGCGAGTGCGAGGAGGAGCTGCCGGTCAGCCGAGCCAACTCATCCAGAACCGCCACCGCGTCAGGACGATCAGCGCCGCGACGGTCCAGGCGAAGCCCCAGATCCGCGCCCAGCTGACTCGCCACCGGCGTGCCAGCGGCAGGCCGAGCAGGGCCAGCGCAACGGCCCACGCGGCGATCGGCACCAGAGTCACGTAACCGACCCCTCCGCCGATCAATACCGGTAGCGGCCAGATCGCCTCGGCCGGCGGCGCCGATCGGGGAGCAGGAGGGTCGATCGGCAGCGTTCGGAGCACAGGGGGCGGAGGGGGGGCGGACCCTTCGGCATCCGACGATTCCGCGACCGCGCCGCTGACGATCGTTCCGCCCTCGATCGCTTCTGCTTCAACAGGCACCGCCTCGTGCGGCATCCCTTCGAGACGATCGGATTCCGTCGTCTCCGGTTCCGGCAGCGGATCGTCGGCCGGCAGCGGATGGAGTCGCGCGACCGCCGTCGAGACGAGCCCGACGAGCATTCCTCCGACCAATCCGCCGGTCGTTCCGACCAGACTCCACAGGGCGAGCGACGGAAGATCGGTCGGCGGATCATCGGCGACGAACGGATAGTCGATCGCCAGCCAGGCCGCTCCCTTGTTGAGTTCCGTCAGCCACCGATTCAGGAGCGGCAGTCCGGCGGCCAGCAGCGGCGTGGTGATCAGACCGGTCAACCAGAATCGTCGCGGCGGGCGATGGCCGTCGTGCAGCATCAGCGCCGCGGCCCAGACGAACGACAGCGTGATCGCCTGGATCGTCGCGACGAGAATGATGTCCCAGCGGCCGCCGAGGATCGCTTCACCGACGCCCAGCGAGACCGGATCCTGGTGCCGAGGCAGCGACTGGGATCCCAGGCCGACGATCGCGACGAACAGCAGGACGTAACCGAGACCGGTCAGCGCCTCGATCAGCGGATAGCGTCGCGAGATCGGCAGGTCACAAGCGCGACAGCGACCGCCGAGAGCCAACCNNCATCCGATAGACGACGACGTTTAGGAAGCTGCCGACCGAGGCGCCGAGCGCGAAGACCCACGTGACGACGAACGCCTCGACCGCGCGCTCCCACAACAGCCAGTCGATCCGCGGCGACAGTCGCCAGCCCATCTGAGTCGTATTGGTCGCGAGCGCGTGACGCATGTCCCAGGCCGCCGCGATCAGGATCCACGACATCAGCAGTGCCAAGGCGCCGGCAATCGCACTCCAGAATGCGGTCGACGAGCCACGGCGAAAGGGCATGCGGCGGGGTCCGATGGGGAGCGAAAAGAGACGGAAGGGAGGTGCGATGGGGATTCGTCCCCGACGCAACCGCGGCGATCGCGAACGACCGAGGACGTGGTGCGACACCGGAACGAACTGGAGACGCAAGGGACGACCGCCGCCACCGGTAGCGACCGAATCCAGGCTAACCGGGACGGGGAACGCTGACCATCCCGCCGGGTGGCCGAGCATCGGAGCCGATTCGAGTCGTCTCGGCGGGCCGATCAGTCGCCGATCGGCAGCGCATCGATCTTGGCGGCCAGAATGAAGTCGTTCTCGCTCAGACCGCCGATCGCATGCGTGAAGACCTCGATCCGGACGTTTCGGTAGCCGGTCAGATGCAGGTCCGGATGATGCGCCTCCGCCTCGGCGATCTCGCCGCACGCCTGCAGAAAGGACATCGCTCGGCGGAAGTTCGCGAACTGCAGATCCTTGCGGATCCGCTGGCCCCCATGCGTCAGCTTCCAGCCGGGAAGACGTTCGAGTTGCCGCTGGGCCGACGCCTCATCCCACGGCTCGACTCCCCCTTCGCAAGGTCGGCAATGCGCCTGGCCGAGCGTCTGACGATCGCGGATCTCCATCCCCCCACCTCCTCGTCGTTCGCGTCCGATCGATCTCGCGGTCGACGACGCCGATCACCGACAACGGGGCGACCGGCGTCGGCGTCACGTCGTTTCGAGCGGCGACAGTCCCAGGCGATCGGCGACCGCCCGCATCGCGCCGATGACGCGATCGATATGCTCCCGCAGATCGACTCCCAGATCGGCCGCTCCGCGATCGATGTCGTCGCGGTCGATCGCCGCGGCGAAGCTTCGGTTCTTCAGCTTCTTGAGTACGCTCGCCGCTTCGAGCCCTTCCAATCGACCGGGGCGGACCATCGCACAGGCAGTGATGAAGCCGGCCAATTCGTCGCAGGCGTACAGCGTCTTGTCGAGTCGGGAGCGGCGAGGCGCATCGGTCAGGTAGTCGGCATGCGACCGAATGGCGTAGATGATCTCGGGATCGACGTTGCGTTCCGCAAGGATCTTCGCCCCCTGCTCCGGATGATCGGGCGGGTTCGGCCAGCGCTCGTAGTCGAAGTCGTGCAGCAGTCCGACGACTCCCCAACGCTCCGGATCTTCCCCTTCGAGTTCCGCGTACGCACGCATTGCCGCTTCGACCGCGAGCATGTGCCGACGGAGACTCTCCGAGGCGACGTACTCGCAGACCAGTTCCCAGGCGGCAGCTCGGTCCATCGCGACTCGTTCCGGCGATCGGGCGAATGGGAAAAGCGACTCGGGCGCGATGCGTCCGAGGCGGAGCTCAGAAGTCGAGCGTCCCGCCGCGGCGATCGGGCTGCTTCTCGCTCTCCTGCTGTTCCTCGCGGAACGGCTTTCCCGCCTCGTAGCTTTCGAGTTCCTTCTGCAGGCTCGCCCGATTCTCGTCGTCGCGAGCCCGTTCGATCGCCTTCTTCGAGAACTCGATCGCCTTCTCGAAGTTCCCCGTCTCGGCGTAGCCGGCGGCCAGGGTGCTCAGGATATGCCCTTCCTCGTACTTGGTCAGTTCGCACGCCTTGAGCGCCAGTTCGACCGACCGCGCCCCGTCGCGCACTTCATCGCGAGGCGAGGTGGCGAGAACCCACGCCAGGTTGTTCAGGATGTGATCGTCTTCCGGCTCGATCTCGAGGCAGTCGTCGTAATAGGTGATCGCCGCTTCGTGGTTGCCGATCGAGAGCATCGCATCCGCCTTGCCGCGGAGCGCGAAGAAGTTCTTCGGATCCTTTTCGAGGACCTGGTCGTAGATCTCGACCGCCTTGCTCGAGCGTTCGTCGGCCGCGTACATCAGCGCCAGCTGGAGCTTCCACGGCAGGTTCTCGGGATCGTTCGCGACGAGCAGTTCGAGATCGACCGCCGCGGCTCCGAACTTCTCTTCGCCGGCCGAGATCAGACTGCGGAGCAGGATCGCGCGGATCAGTCCGGGGCGGACGGCGAGTGCCTTTTCGACGTCGGCGCGAGCCTCCTCGAAGCGATCCTTCTGGATCAGCAACTCGGCTCGCATCAGCAGCCCCTGCAGCTCGTCCGGCTGCAGTTCGAGCGCGAGCGTCAGGTCGTCGATCGCCTCGTCCAGCTGCTCCTGCAGCACGCGGATCCGGGCGCGGATCAGGTAGTTCGGGACCGCCTTGGGATCGGCGGCGATCGCCGCTTCGATCGTCGCCATCGCCTGTTCGAAGTCCTGGCCGTTCGCCAGGATCTCGGCCTGCGCCTGGAGAGCCATCACGTCATCCGGATCGATCTCGGCGAGTCGCTTGAAGTCGGCGATCGCCTCGTCGCGCCGATCGGCGCCGACATGCAGGATCGCTCGCATCCTCAGTGCGTCGACGTTCTCGGGAGCGATCTCGATCGCCTGGTTCAGCGCGGCGAGCCGCTNNTGTTCGTCGTTCTCGGCCAGCGTCGCAGCGACGACATGACACAGACTCAGCTGCGGCTTGTCGTCGGCATACAGTTCCATCGCCTTGTCGAGCGACTGGCGCGCCTTGGCCGGATCGCCGCCGGGAAGAGCCAGCAGCCGCGCTCGCAGCAGCTGAGCCGAGGCGTTGTCGGCCGAGATCTCGAGCGCCTTGTCAAGGCGAATCACCGCCTGCTGACGCAGGAAGGGCCAGCGCGGATCGGCTTGCCCCGGATTCAGGATCGACTCGGCGTAGCGCTGAGCCACCTCGATCAGCGTCCCCGAGAGGAGCTGATCGGCGAACTTTCGCGAGTCGTCATCCAGTCCCGCTTCGATCGCCGACTCGGTCAGGCGGATCACCTGTTCGAGATCGCGGATCGAACTCGCCTCGAGCTTCAGGTCGGTCGCCTTCTCGAGATCGGCCTTGCCGTCCTGATACGGGACGATCGCCGCGGGGAGAGAGGCCATTAAGGCCGTCGACAAGACGATGCCACCGAACAGAGCCCGAAGCATGACTCACTCCTGCAAGTGAAACCGGCGATCCGATCGAGGCCTGCTGCGGCGTCTCGACACGGACGAGCGACGTCGGCGGGGAGCGGCATCCTCGTGATCCGTCCGTCCGCCTTCGCTCGAACGACATTATTGACCAATCGCGAGCCGGTTGCCATGTCGGGCCGACGAACGACGCGTTTCCGCGCACGACGAGGTCGGCTCGGACG
>DMPQ01000169.1 GCA_003455945.1 Planctomycetaceae bacterium | reverse complement strand
TGGTGCGGGCAGTTCATCGGTTTCAGGATGTACTGCTCGTCGTCCTCCATCGTGATCGGCGCGAACATGCTGTCCTTGTAATAGGGATAGTGTCCCGAGGTCTTGTAGAGCTCGATACGGCCGATGTTCGGAGTGACGACCGGCTGATAGCCTCGCTTGTGCAGTTCTTCCTTGACGAACTGCTCGAGAAGGCCGCGGATCAGGGCTCCCTTGGGTTGCCACAGGATCAGGCCGGCGCCGACGGTCGGGCTGATGGTGTAGAGGTCGAGCTTCTTGCCCAGGACGCGGTGGTCACGCCGCTTCGCTTCTTCGACCTGCTGCAGATAGGCGTCGAGATCGGCTTGAGTGAAGAAGGCGGTGGCATAGATCCGCTGCAGCTGCTGGCGGCTCTGGTCCCCCTTCCAATACGCGCCGGCGACGCTCAGCAGCTTGAAGGCGCCGATCACCTTGGCCGACGGGATATGCGGGCCGCGGCAGAGATCGAGGAACTCGCCGTTCCGGTAGAACGAGACCGATGCGTGGTCGGCCAGCCCCTCGTTGATATGCTCCACCTTCAGCGTCTGCTTCAGGTCGCCGCAGGTCCGGATCGCCGAGTTGCGATCCGCCTCGATCCGCTCGAACGGTTCGTCGAGATCGACCAGCCGTCGCATTTCGGCTTCGATGGCCGGAAAGTCGTCCTCCGAGAGCGGATGCGAGGGGCTTTCGAAGTCGTAGTAGAAGCCGTTCTCGATGGTCGGCCCGAAGGCGAGCTGCACATCGGGAAACAGGCGCATCACGGCGCGAGCCATCACGTGAGCGCAGGAGTGGCGCATGACGTCGAGCGCTTCGGCATCCTTGGCGGTCAGGATCGCCGCCTTGACCGGCTGGTCCTCCGGCAGCGGCGTATCGAGCCCGACGACTCGATCGTCGATCCGCCCGGCGATCGCCGCCTTGGCCAGTCGCGGACCGATCGAGGTGGCGAGATCCTTCAGGGTGGCGGGGGAAGGGAGCTGCTTGGTCGATCCGTCGGGAAGTACCACCTGAGCCATGGCGAGAATCCGATGCGGGCGAAGGTCGAGTTACGAACCGGGAAGGGGGACAGTATAGAGGCGGACGGCAAACCGGGAGAATGCCGCTCGCCGCCCCGATCTCCGGGACCGAATGCGTTGCCGTCAGGTTCGCGACGAGCCCCCTTGGTCGGTCGGACGCGAGCGCGGATCGGCACTCCCCGATCAGGTCGGCCGGCGAAGGGAACGGAGGACCGGACGGGGCGAGGGGGATCGCGGCGCTTTCGGTTCGGCGAGCGCCCTTGACGCCGAACCTCCTCCCTGGCAAACTCCTCCCTTCCGAAACTCCTTCGTCTTCGGGCGAAGGGGTGACCGGGCGTTTAGCTCAGTTGGCTAGAGCGTCGCGTTGACATCGCGGAGGTCACAGGTTCGAGCCCTGTAACGCCCACTCCCGCGGATCGCCGATCCGTTCGGAGTCTTCGATCGCCTTGCTTCTTCGCCCTGCCTCGTGTCGGGCGACTTCTGCCGGAAGGGGATCCGACGGATGCCGGTCGCTCGGTCACGAGCGGTGTCGGTCCCGAGGAATCCGGAAGCGAAACGGTCGGGTGACGAGATGCCGGCTCGGCCGCATCTCGCTCACGCACTCGCCAGCGTAGCTTCAATCGGCAGAGCACCGCATTCGTAATGCGGGGGTTGTGGGTTCGACTCCCACCGCTGGCTCTCGCGATTTTTCGAGGGCAGAATCTCCCTCGGGGACGAGGGCTCCGGGAGGCGGGACGCGGACGTCGGGGTTGATGCCCGGTCGATCCGCTCGAGCGGTCATGCATGCCGCTCGCACCTGGCCCCCTTCTTCGCCCCTGGTTCTCGGGCCGTTTCCCATCGGAGCCGACATGGTTCAGACTCAGGCTGTCGACCTCAAGGAACTCGTCCTTTCCAACGGCACCTTCGGCCCGGCCGAGATCGAAACGATCCGCGGCGCGATCGCCCGCGAGCATTCCCAGTTCGCCACCCTGCGCGATCTGGTCGGCGAGCTCGAGGCGCAAGAGGGACGCTCCCCCGCCTCGTCGGTCCGTCTGGGAGTCGGTCTGTACCTGCTCGGTCGCTTCCGCCGAGCCGCGGAAGTGCTCGCGTCGGCCGACGGCGGCGCCGTCGCTCACTTCTATCTGGCTCGCTGCCTGTTCAACGCCGAGCAGTACGACGAGGCGATCGAGGCGTATCGCAAGGCGAAGAAGGCCGGCTACGACGGCGGTCTCTGCGATATCGGCGTCGCCGAGGCGATGCGGTATCAGGGGAAGGCGGCTGAGGGGCTGGCGGTTCTCGATCAGCTCTTCGGGCCGATCGAGCAGACCTCGGAGTACCTGTACCAGCGAGGGGCGACGGTCGCGGCAATCGGCGGCAATCCCTCGGAAGTCGTCGCGCTCTACGAGCGGGCGGTCGAGCTGGACGGAACTCACAGCGGAGCTCTGTTCGGCCTGGCGCTCGAGAACGACCGTCGCGGCAATGACGAGAAGGCGTTCGAGCTGTACGCCAAGAGCGCGGCTTCCTTCCCGTCGAACGTCGGTGCGCTGCTGAACCTGGGGATCCTCTACGAGGACCACAACCAGTTCGATCACGCGCAGAAGTGCTTCGAGCGGGTGCTCGATGTCTATCCGGCTCACCCCCGAGCCCGTCTGTTCAATCGGGACGTCATCGCCGCCGGCGGATCGACCATCGATCCGTGGGAGGAGCGGGAGCGGGAGAAGCTGTCGCAGGTCCTCAAGGTGCCGGTCACCGATTTCGAGCTGTCGGTGCGGAGCCGCAACTGCCTGCAGAAGATGAACATCCGCACGATCGGCGATCTGACTCGGGTCACCGAGCAGGAGTTGCTGGCGAGCAAGAACTTCGGCGAGACGTCGCTGGTCGAGATCAAGGAGATGCTCGCGACCAAGGGGGTCTCGATCGGGCAGTTCGCTCACGAGAAGCGTCCCGACGAAGAGGTCGATACCACCAACCTCTCGCCGGACGAGCAGGCGCTGCTCGAGCGGCCGCTGTCGGAGCTGAACCTCAGCGTCCGAGCCCGCAAGTGCATGAACCGTCTCGGCCTGTCGGTCCTTTCCGAGCTGGTCCGCAAGACGGCGGACGACCTGCTCGAGTGCAAGAACTTCGGCGTCACCAGCCTGAACGAAGTGCGCGAGAAGCTCACTCAGCTCGGACTCAAGCTCCGCGGCGAGTGAGCGTCGGTAACCGTCAGCGATTCGAGCCGGTCGTGCAGGCCCTGCCGACCGGCTCGTTTCATGCGCCCCCTGATCCGTTCCGTCTCGTTCCGCGAGTCGCCTGTCGATGACCGTCGATCCACCGGTCCGCTATCGGGCGATCTGCCGCGATCGACATTCGGCAGCGCGCCGCGGCGAGTTGCTGACGCTCCGGGGAACCATCGATCTGCCGACCTTCATGCCGGTCGGTACCGTCGGCGCGGTCAAGGGGCTGACGACCGACATGGTGCGCGAGACCGGTTCGCGGATCGTGCTCGCGAATACCTATCATCTGGCGCTGCGGCCGGGGGAAGCGACGGTCGAGGCGCTCGGCGGTCTGCATCGCTTCATGGACTGGGACGGGCCGATCCTGACCGACAGCGGCGGCTTTCAGGTCTTCAGCCTCGCCAAGCTCGTCAAGGTGACCGAAGCAGGCGCGAAGTTTCGGTCGCATATCGACGGGAGCTCGGTGGAGCTGGGCCCGGAGCGGGCGATCCGGATTCAGGAAACGCTCGGGT
>DMPQ01000309.1 GCA_003455945.1 Planctomycetaceae bacterium | reverse complement strand
CGATCGAGCTTCGAAGCGTGAATTGTGTCGGCGTCCACCCGACCTCGGGCTCGGAGAGCCCGGGGCCACGTTCGATCGAGTGCACGGGGCCCCTTGCTGACGCTGCGGGCTGGTTGGGTCGATGACGAGTTCGCACCTTGCGTGGCCCCGGCGTCGCACGGCCGCGCGTCGGGGACGACGCGGGCCCACGCAAAGGCCGAGCGGTTCACGTGGGCCNNCCGCACTCGGCGTGGCCCCAGCTCGTCGTCGGTCGCATTACGTGTTCAGCCGCCTCGTTCCGATTCGAACTCGCGGCGGCATTCGAGGGCCCAGGCGAGGACTTCGGGCCACGAGGCGACGTAGTCGACCGGATCGGGACGGCCGATCGCGTGAAAGGCGAGGATCCGTTCGACGTCCGCTCCGGTCCGACCGCTCGATCGCCCCAGCGGATCGGGGTCGTAGCTGGTCAGCGTGTTGCGGAAGACCCGTTCGAAATCCAGACCGAGCTGTTCGATCGACCGTTCCGCATCGCGCAGGATCGTCTCCTTGTCCCCTTGCAGAAAGGGGAGGTACAGCCGGACTCGATCGGCGTCCCAGTTGCCGACTTCGAAGGCCCGATGCAGCGCGGCGTAGAACTCGGGGCGACAATCGGGATAGATCGCGTGATCCCCGGCGTGCACGCCCAGTCCGAGAGCGACTCGATCGCCGGACTTCTGAGCGGTCGAAAGGGCATAGCCGTAGGCGATCGACGCGAAGATCGCATTCCGATTCGGGACCACCGTCTGACGCATCGAGGCGTTTTCATAGTGCCCCTCGGGGATCGGCCGATCGGGATCGGTCAGCGCCGAATCGAACAGCGGTCCGAGTACGGCGAGATCGACGATCCGATGCTCGACGCGGTAGCCGCACTCCGCCAGGTACGCCAGCTGCGCCTCGACCCGCTGCAGCTCGAATCGATGCTTCTGGCCGTAGTCGTAACTGAGTGCCCGGACCGTGACCCCTTTGGCCAGCAGATGCAGCAGCAGGCTCGTGGAGTCCATCCCGCCGCTCAGGCAGAGCACGCCGCCGCGAAACGACGGATCCCAGGACGCNNTCCTCCGACATCCGGCGAGGTTTCGGATCGAGTCGTCACGGTCGGCTCCCCATCACGCGGTGCGCGCTCGACGAATCGCGTTTCGAGAGAAACGCGGCGACGCCACACGACCGGTTCAGCGTACCGCCGGCCAAGGGAAATCCAAGTCCCGCGACCCCTTCACCGGACACGCCCCCTCCCCCTGCCGATCGCGACCTTCGGCCCCTTCCTGTCGCCGTTCGACAGCACTCCGCTCTCCCCCACGCCTCGATCGGACGACCGATCGGCTAGGATGACGACGTTCGACGGCCGCGCGGGGACCGCGGCTCTTCACGGCTCGACACGTNNCATCATGGCTCGCAACGAACAGCTCATTCGTCAGCACAAGATCCTGCAGGTGCTCGAGCGGGTCCGCTACGGCAAGACGCTCGAAGAGTTGCGGGACGATCTGGTCGAGGAGCTCGGCCTCCCGTCGCTGCATGTCCGAAGCGTGAGGCGCGATCTCGAAGCGCTTCAGGCGGCCGGACTCGATGTCGCTCCGCACGATTCGGGGCGAGGCAAGGTCTGGAAGCTCGGGCCGCGAGCCAAGGGGACGTACCGGATCACCGCGAGCGCCACCGAGCTGATCGCGCTGTCGCTCGGGCGCGATCTGATGTATCCGCTCGCCGGCACTCCGTTCTGGATCGGGATCGAATCGTTCTGGAACAAGATCCGCGAGGAGTTGCCCGAGACGGTCGTCGGCCATTACGAGAAGTATCGCCAGGTCCTGCATGTGCTCGGCGTTCCGGCCAAGTCGTACGAGAAGCATCAGGGGATTCTCGCGACCCTCAATCGCGCGATCCACGAGCACCGGATCGTCGAGATCGAATACCGTTCGCTCGGCAAGCCGATCTCGAAGCGGCAGATCGAGCCGCTGGCGGTGGTGATCTACCAGTCGAGCGTCTACATCGTCGCGGCGGCGCGCGAGGTGACCGACCCGCAGCAGCGGATCCGCCACTGGAAGCTCGATCGGTTCCACAAGGCGACAGCGCTCGACGAGTGGTTTCGCCCCCCCGACGACTTCGATGTCCGGAGTCATCTGGCGCGAGGGATGGGGATCTTCGCCGGCAAGACCTCGAAGTTCCGCATCCGAGTCAGCGCGTACGCGGCGCCGTTCGTGCTCGAGGATCCGTGGCATCCCGAGCAGCAGGTCGAACCTCAGGCGGACGGATCGTTGCTGCTGACGGTGCCGGCGGTGCACGAGATGGAAGTGCTGCCGAAGCTGCTGCAGCTCGGCGGAGAAGCGACGCTGCTCGCTCCCAAGGCCTCCCGCAAGCGTCTGGTCGAGATCGCCCGACAACTCCTGTCGGCTCATGACGACTCGACGGCCACCGACGCCGACGAGTGACGATCGCGGACACCCCGCGCCGGGTGACGCGAAGAAACGACCTCCGTCGACTCGGTTTTCGCGAAGCGCTTCGACCGAGGGGCGAACCGCTGCCCAGCGATCGGCGTAGGGAACGCGAGCGTGCCCCCGTTTCGGAACGCACCGGTTCCTTCTCTAATCGGCCGCTCGGAGCGAAGGGCGCGAGCGGAACGCGGTGGGGCGGAACGCGACGCGACCGGCTCCGCCGCAGCCGGGAGTCACGCATGACGCAAACCTCGGATCCGAAACGACGTCGCTCGCTGATCCTCTTCGTGCTCCTGATCGTGGCGATTGCCGCAGCGATCCGATTCCTCCCTCGCGGCGGAGCGATCGACGGCCAGGCGGTCAGTGCGCAGTTCTCGCGAGCGGTCGCGGCGCTCGAGGATCAGGATCTCGTGCTGCGAGTCGGCGAGCGGCTGACGACCGGTTACGAGCTGGCCGAGGAGCTGCTGGCCGATCTCTCGACTCGCTTCCCGAACGATCCCGCCATCGCGCGAAACGCGGCGATCCTGTCGGTCCTCCGCTACGAGGACTCGCGCTCGGGGCTCGACAAGTGGTCGGCCGACGAGCTGTCGGCGTATCGCGAGCGGATGAACGCACGACTGACGGCGCTCGCTGCCTTCCCCGAGGAGCAGGCGATCGCGTCTTATCTGAAGGCGCGCGTCGAGCTGAAGGAAAGCGGCGAGGTGGCGACCGAGTCGATCGTCACGCTGCTGCAGGAAGCGATCCGGCTGAGGCCGGACGAGCTCGCGTTCCGAGGCCAATTGGCCGTCGCGCTCGAACAGGTCTCGTCGATGCCCGACGCTCCCGAAACGTGGCGGACGGTCCGGACCGAGGCGATCGACGGCGCGCTCGAACTCGATTCGGCCAACGTCTTTCTGCAGGGGCAGCAGCTGATCGATCGGGCCGAGCGCGAGGATGCCGGCGTGATCGAGACGGCAGCGACGCTGCGCGAGATGCTCGGGCCGATGCGCGAGCCGCTGGTTTCGGTCGGCAACGTCGGTGAGCTCAGCGACCCGACCGTCTGGCTCGAACGGATCGCTCGCGAAAACGATCCGACTCGCGCGCTGGCTCCCGCCTTTCGTGCGGTCAACCTGATCAAGGCCGAGACGTTCGGGACGATCTACTTCGACGACTCGAACCGCGCCGAGGGGCATCCGCTCGACTTCGTGGCACTCGAACCTTCCGAATCGCTCCGCAAGCGATTCGCGGCTCCGGCCGATGCTGCGGAAACGAAGATCGCTCCGACCTGGGCTCCGGCCGAGACGCTGCTGGACTTGGGGGAACCGATTCTGGACGTCGAGGCGATCGACGTCGATCTCGATCGGGAGCTCGATCTGGTCGCGTTGACCGCCGGACGTATCGTCGTCTCGTTGCGTCGCGACGGCGCCGAGCGATCGCGTCTGGAACTGCCGATCCCGGCGTCGCTGAAGGCGCGGCGACTGATGGCGGTCGATCTCGATCAGGACGATCTCGCCAAGAAGAACGACGACGACTCGGCCGACATGTCGGGAATGGACGCGATGCCGATGCCCGAGGAGTCGGGGGAGGTCGATCCCGAGGCGCTGGCAGCGGAGCGGGCGAATCGCTACTTCGAGGCGGATCCCGATTTCGTCGTGCTCGGCGAAGGGGGAATCGCGATCGTGCTCAACGCCGACGATCTGGGGACGAACCGGCGCCTGGAACTGCTGCAGCAGATCGACGCGCCGTCGGGAGCGACGTTCTCCGATGCCGTTCCGTTCGACTTCGATCACGATGCCGATATCGATCTGCTCGTCGCCGGATCGGACGGGATCGGTCTGCTGATGAACCCGGGGACCGGTCGGATGATCGATGTCGCGTCGTTCTCGCCGACGATCGACGGTGCGGTCGCCCCGGGATTGCAGGCGTTCGACTGGGATCGCGATCTCGATATCGATGTCGTGGCGACCGTCGACGGCCGCCCCTGGCTGATCGAGAACGTCCTGTACGGTCGCTTTCGGCCGCGCCCGCTCGAGGAACTCGGTCCCCGCGAGTCGGTTTCGGGGCTGGTCGTGCTCGAGGCGGACGGCATTCCGTCGTGGGATGTCGCGTTCGTCGAAGGGGACGCGGCGAAGATCGGACTGACTCGGACGAGTCCCCAAGGAGTGACGCTGCACAAGGAACTTGCGTCGGACGGAGCGGCGCTCGCGATGGCGACGACCGACGATCTGGACGACGACGGCGTCCAGGATCTGATCGGCCTGAGCGATGACGTGCTCCGCCTTGCGATCGGCCGCCCAGCCGGAGGTTTCGAGGCGCCGGTCGATCTGATCGACGGCGTCGCCGGCTATCGGATGATCGACTTCGATGATGACGGGCGACTGGACGCGATCGTCGCCGGACCGAACGGCATTCGTCGGGTCCGGAACACGACGTCGACCGATGCCGGTTGGTGGCAGCTGATGGCGATCGGCAGCAAGGACAACAGCGGTCGCGTCAATCGGGACGGCATCGGAACGCTGGTCGAGTTGGTGGCGGACGGACGGTATCAGGCCAAGGTGGTCCGAGGTCATCGGACGCACTTCGGTCTGGGAGACGCCGAACGGGTGCCGGTCGCGCGGCTGTTGTGGCCCAACGGAAGCCCTCAGGGGATCATCGATCCGAAGCGGAACACGGCGCATGTCGAACCGATCTACCTGAAGGGCTCCTGCCCCTTTCTCTACACCTGGGACGGCGAGAAGTTCGTCTTCGTCACCGACTGTCTGTGGGCCGCACCGATCGGCCTTCAGTCGGCTCGCGGCCAGCTGATGCCCAGCCGCGAATGGGAGTACCTGAAGGTCCCCGGCGAAATGCTTCGCGCGTCGGACGACGGTCGTTATCGGATCCGGCTGACCGAGGAGCTGTGGGAGTCGGCGTACTTCGATCGCGTGCAACTGACCGCGGTCGATCACCCGGCCGAGGTCGAGATCTACACCAACGAGAAGGTCGGTCCCGATTTCATTGCCTTGCAGAAGATCCACACCGTGTCGCAGCGGCGGAGCCCGTCGGCGGCGCGCGGCACCGATGGGTCGGATGTCTCCGCTCTGGTCGCGACCGCCGACGGCGACTTCTATCGCGGCTTCGACCGGACGATCGTTCAGGGGCTGACCGACGAGCATTTCCTGGAACTCGATCTGGGAGACCTGTCCGACGCGAAACAGGTGACCCTCTTCCTGACCGGCTGGCTCCATCCGACCGACTCGTCGCTGAACGTCAGCTTCACCGACCATCCGACTCGCGACGCCCCTCGGGCCCCCGAGCTGCAGGTGCCGGACGGCAACGGAGGCTGGCGTGCCATCGAAACGCCGATGGGTTTCCCCGGCGGCAAGACCAAGACGATCGCCGTCGATCTGGCGCCGTTGTTGCCGACGGCGGATGGGCGACTGAGGATCGTCACGACGGCCGAGCTGTACTGGGACGAAGCGTTCTTCANNCAAGACGAAGCGTTCTTCACGGTCGACGAGCCGCCGGCCGAGGTCGTTTCGACCGACCTCGTGATGCTCGCCGCCGATCTGCGGTATCGAGGGTTCTCGGAGCGCGAACCGATCGCACCGAATTCTCCCGAGCGGTTTCGCTACGACCGAGTCTCGACCGAACCGGCCTGGCCTCCGATGCGCGGCCGAATGACCGGCTACGGCGACGTGCTGAAGCTGCTGGCCAAGGCGGACGATCGGATGGTGGTGATGGCGGCCGGTGACGAGATCGATCTGGTCTTCGACGTGTCGAGTGCCCCGCCGTTGCCCGAGGGATGGAAGCGGGATTTCGTGCTGCACAGCGTCGGATGGGACAAGGATGCCGACCTGAATACGATCTTCGGCCAATCGACCGAACCGCTCCCTTTCGGCGGCATGCGGTCGTATCCGTATGCACCGGAGGACAAGGACTGGTCGACCGAACCGATGCGGGAGTACCTGCAGGAGCATCAGCGCCGACAGGCCCGGTGGTTCGAGTTCTGGTCCGAGCCGTTCCGAACCCTTGAGAAGTCGGAGCCGTAGAGCCAGAATGCGCAGTGAGGGGGTTCGCGCTCGAAGCCCTCGTTTTCTTCCGCCTCAGACCAGGGACGTCGTGGTCGCCACTTGCCCGTCAGACCGAGGATCGCCGCCGCAGCGGCCCCCCAGGGGGCTCGTGATCGGCTTGGCGTTCGTCTTCGGCGGGGCGTTGTTCCTGGGAGTCGGGCTTCCGACGGAGCGATCGGCTCGCGGCGAGTGCGGCGACCACGTCATCGTTCTCGGCGACCTCGACGGTCATGGCTCGTCGCTCCGGTCGGCCCATCGCACGTTCGATCCGCGAACCGACGCGTCGCGAATCGACGGTCGTTCGCTCCGGTTTCCGATCCCCGACGATCAACCGTCGCGGCGCGGACCTTGTCAGGGACCTTCTTGCGGCGGCGCTCCGGCCGTCAATGCGTTCCCTCCGGCGCCGATCGCGCGGAGCGAACGGGATGCAGGCGAGTCGTCGTTCGACGACCACCGGCGAGCCACCGAACGCGATGGGGTGGCGTTCGGACCTCCGACGAACGACGGAGACTCGATGCCGGGATTCCGGCAGTCGATCGAACGGCCTCCGAGAATCTGACGTGTCTCGGTCGCGCGTCGGATCGATCGTTCGGTCCTTCGCTCTCGGTTCGGCGGTCTCGAGGCCCCGTAGCCGAACGTCCGTCGTTCTTCGTCGTTCCGCTCCCGATCGGCCGTGATGGCGACCGATCGGTCAAGCGAAACGCCTGTGCCGATCGCCGGTCGACCGATCGAGTCGACGGCGGAGGCTGCCGATTCTCGTCCGACGCGACCTGATCGTCCGTCGCGCGAGCAGGACGCAGCATCCGATGCGATCGACTCGCGACTCGTCCGGCTCCCCTCTCTCATCGCCCCACGATCCGTCCTGTCGCCGTCCGGGCGACGACCGGTCGATCATGAAGGTCCCGATCATGTCCGACGCTGCCGATCCTCGCCCCGTTCCGGCCGCTCCCGCGCCGACTCGCGTCAAGAAGAAGTACGTGCCGGCGGTGACGCCCAAGCTGAAGATCGCGCTGATCGCGGTCTTCGTGCTGTTCGCGACCCTGCTGGCCAACTCGGTCTACCTGGCGAGCATCACGTTGCTCGAGGCGGTGACCGGGCTGACCTATCAGGACTACTTCTATCTGCTGATGTTCCTGCTCCATCTGGTCCTCGGCTTTCTGCTGCTGGTCCCCTTCACGATCTTCGCGTGGTACCACCTGATCGCGACGCGTCATCGCCGGAACCGAATGGCGGTGCGGATGGGGTACGCCTTGCTGGCGGTCTGTCTGACGCTGCTGATCAGCGGCATCCTGCTGACTCGGATCGCCGGCATCCTGGAGCTGAAGCAGCCGCTGGTGCGCCAGGCGGTCTACTGGGCGCACGTGATCACGCCGTTCGCCGCGATCTGGCTGTACTGGCTGCATCGCGTCGCCGG
The DNA here is from genome assembly GCA_003455945.1 of Planctomycetaceae bacterium. Taxonomy (GTDB): domain Bacteria; phylum Planctomycetota; class Planctomycetia; order Pirellulales; family Pirellulaceae; genus UBA11682. The sequence goes on along the minus strand of DMPQ01000309.1, from coordinate 7,658 downwards.
TCCGCCGATCAAGTGGCGAGCCGGTCTGACGTATGCGGCGGTCGTGGCGGGAGTCGTCGCGGTGCTGCTGGTCGTCAAGGCTCAGAACCCGCAGGAGTGGGCGATCGCCGGCTCTCCCAAGAGCGCGAACTATTTCGAGCCGTCACTGGCTCGGACGCGCGACGGCAAGTTCATCTCGGCGTCGGTCCTGATGGATGACGACTACTGCATGGAGTGTCATCAGGACATCTACGACGATTGGGCTCACAGCGCCCATCGCTTCAGCAGCTTCAACAATCCGGCCTATCTGACCAGCGTCGTGCAGCTGCGCGACGAGCTGATGGAGCGTGACGGAAACGTCAAGGCCTCGCGTTGGTGCGCCGGCTGTCACGATCCGGTCCCGTTCTTCAGCGGCCAGTTCGACGATCCCCAGTACGACGTCTTCACCGACAAGACGGCTCACGCCGGCATCACCTGCACCGTCTGTCACGTCATCAGTCACGTCAACTCGCTCGAAGGGAACGCGGACTACACGATCGAAGCGCCGATCCACTATCCGTTCGCGACGAGCGAGAACCCGATCCTCGCGTGGGTCAATCGCCAGCTGGTCAAGTCCAAGCCGAGCTTCCACAAGCAGGTCTTCCTGAAGCCGCTGCACAAGGAGCCCGACTTCTGTGCCGCCTGTCACAAGGTGAGCCTGCCGGGTGAACTGAACAACTACAAGGATTGGCTCCGCGGCCAGAACCACTTCGACTCGTATCACCTGAGCGGCGTTTCGGGGCACGGAATCCGCAGCTTCTACTACCCGCCGAAGGCGCAGCAGAACTGCAGCGAATGCCACATGCCTCGCCGTCCGTCGGACGACTTCGGCGCCAGCATGGTCGAAGGGGAGCTGAAGGTGCACGACCACCTCTTCCCGTCGGCCAACACCGCGCTTTCGGCCTGGTTTCCCGACGAGGATTACGACGCGGTCGGGCGGCATCGCGCCTTCAACGAAGGGGTGATGCGCGTCGATCTGTTCGGCGTGAAGCGGGGAGAGGACGTTTCGGCGCCGCTCGTCGCGCCGCTACGCCCCGAAGTGCCGACGCTCGAGCCGGGAGAGTCGTACCTGTTCGAGACGGTGATCCGGACGCTGAAGATGGGGCACCACTTCACGCAGGGAACGGTCGATTCGAACGAGATCTGGCTCGATGTCGAAGTGGTCGAAGGGGCCGAGTACGACGACCAGGGGCAGCGAACGGCCGGCCGAGTCATCGGTCGCAGCGGCGGGATCGATGACCAAGGGAACGTCGATCCGTGGTCCCATTTCGTCAACGTCTTCATGCTCGACCGGGACGGGAACCGGATCAACCGGCGCAACGCGCAGCACATCTTCGTGCCCCTCTACAACCACCAGATCCCGCCCGGAGCGGGCCAGGCGGCGCATTTCCTGATGCCGCTCCCGAACGACCTGACCGCGCCGGTAACGGTCGAGGTGAAGCTGAAGTACCGCAAGTTCGACGCCGAGTACATGCGGATCGTCGGCGAGTTCCATCGCGAACGACAGCGACCGCTGAACGGCCTGGTCGAAGGCGAGCCGTATCGACCCGATCTTCCGATCCTGACGCTCGCGTCGGATCGAGTCACCTTCCCGGTCGCGGGAGTCGACGCGGCGGTCGAGAACCCGCCGCGCGAGATTCCCGAGTGGCAGCGGTGGAACGACTACGGCATCGGCCTGCTGCTCGAGAGCACCGGTGGCGGAGCGGGACAAGGGGAACTGATCGGCGCCGAAGAAGCGTTCCGCAAGGTCGAGGAACTCGGCCAGTTCCACGGCCCGATCAACTTGGCTCGCGTCTACAACGCCGACGGTCGGCTCGACCTGGCGGTCGAGGCGCTGACTCGGGCGGCGGAGTACCAGGACGACGAGAACTACCCGGCCTGGACCGTGCTCTGGCTGACCGGATTGGTCAATCGGCAGCAGAACCACTTGGACGATGCGATCGAGAACTTCCGCGGTGCGCTGAACTATCGGACCGCCGCGACCGTCGCCCGCGGGTTCGACTTCACGCAGGACTACGAAGTGCTGAACGAACTCGCGTTCACCTTGTTCGAACGATCGAAGAAGGAGACGGGGACCGATCGGACCGAACGACGATTGGCGCTGCTCGACGAAGCGATCCGAACGATCGAGGCGACGCTCGCGATCGACTCGGAGCACATGACGGCCCATTACCTCGCCTCGCAGATCTATGATCAGCTCTCGACCGAGTATCCGGTCGGATCGCGCGAAGCGGAGTTGTGGAGCGCCAAGGCCGAAGAGGCGCGCAAGCTGCATGCTCGGTACAAGCCGGACGAAAACGCTCGCGATCGAGCGGTCGCGCTCGCTCGTGCCCGCTACCCCGCCGCGAATGCCGCCTCCGAAGCGGTCGTGATCTACCGGCTGCGACGCCCCGGAGCGTTCCAGTTGCCGGAAGAGGCGTGGTTGGCCGATGACGGCTCGACCGAGGCGCCGTCCGGCGGCGATGTCGCTCCCGAGTCGGCCGCTCCGGGGACCCCGGCATCGGCCGCTGCGGAGATCGCTCCCGCAGCGCCGGCTTCATCGACGAACGAAACCCCGACGAACGAAACTCCGTCGACCGAATCGGCAACGGCCGAATCGGTCTCGGCGGCATCGTCCCGGACGGAGATCGCTCCCTAGTCCGATCCGTTCCCCGTCGGCCGCGGCAGGCGGGGACGGGAAACGGCGACGGAAGAGGCGATCGATCGACCCGAAGACGCCTCGCGCGATCGACCGAGTGAACGAACGGAGCCGAACGGCTCTGCATGGCTCCACCGAAGTTCCGACCTGTGAGGTGAATGATGGCACGCCAGCCCGAAGCGATGAACGACGACGACGAACGCGAGGTCGCCGAGGATGCGGCGAGGATCGCTCGGGCGTTTCGCGCTTCGCTGGCCGTTCTGGTCGTGCTGGGGCTTGCGGTCGGGATCGGAGCGGCGGTCTGGTACTTCCGCCCCGCTCCGAAGATCGAGGAGGCCAAGCCTGAGGTGGTCGGCCCGTCGCGCCGCGAGGTGCTGACCGACAGGATTCCGATGACCCCCTTCGCCGACATCACGGACGAAGCGGGGATCACGTTCGTCCACGTCAACGGACACAGCGAGATGAAGCTGTTGCCCGAGACGATGGGAGGGGGCGTCGCGTTCTTCGACTATGACGACGACGGCGACCCCGACCTGCTTCTGGTCAACTCGGAGTACTGGCCCGATTCGCCGCAGGCGGCGACGTCGAAGCCGACGACGGTGTTGTATCGCAACGATGGCGACGGCAAGTTCACCGACGTGTCGGCCGGATCGGGGCTGGATGTCACCTGCTACGGGACCGGCGTCGCGGTCGGAGACTACGACGGCGACGGTCGAATCGACGTCTATCTGACGGCGGTCGGTCGCAATCGCCTGTTCCGAAATCTCGGCGACGGAAAGTTCGAAGAGACGACCGACGCGGCGGGAGTCGCCGGCGGCGACGGCGAATGGAGCACGAGCGCCGGCTTCTTCGATCACGACGCCGACGGAGACCTCGATCTCTTCGTCGCGAACTACATCGAATGGACCGCCGAGATCAACATCCGTCTGAAACCGACCCTCGACGGCAAGACGCGAGCCTACGCGCCGCCGACGCAGTTCCAAGGCCGCTTCCCCTACCTGTTCCGCAACGAAGGGGACGGCACGTTCACCGAGATCGGCGAACAGGCGGGACTTCACGTGCGCAATCCGGCGACCGGGGTTCCGGTCCCCAAGGGGCTCGGCATCGCCATCGTCGACTTCGATCGGGATGGTCGAAGCGACGTGCTGTTGGCGAGCGATACCGTTCCCAATCAGGTCTTCCGCAATCGGGGCGACGGTCGCTTCGACGAGATCGGTCAGTCGATCGGCATGGCGTTCGACCCTCAGGGACGAGCGACCGGAGCGATGGGAATCGACGCCGGCTTCCCGCGGGATGACCAGGCGCTGATGGTGGCGGTCGGCAACTTCGCCGACGAACCGACGAGTCTGTTCGTCTGGAACCCGCGGTTCGAAGCGTTTACCGACGATGCGATCTCGACCGGTCTCGGCCCCGCGACTCGCGAGGAGCTGACGTTCGGGGTCGCCTGGTTGGATGTCGATCTCGACGGACGTCTCGACTTTCTCGCCGCCAACGGGCATCTCGAGGACGAGATCGCGAAGATCCGGCGGAGTCAGCGGTACGAGCAACCCCCGCATCTGTTCTGGAATGCCGGGCGCGACGCGGAGAACGAGTTCGTTTCGGTCCCTGCGGAATGTTGCGGCGACGAACTCTGCCGGCCGATGGTCGGCCGTGGTCTGGCGGTCGCCGACATCGACGGGGACGGTGACGAGGACGTGATCCTGACCGGCAGCGGCCAGGCTCCGCGCCTATTGCGGAACGACCAGCAGCTCGGGCACCATTGGCTGCAGGTCCGGCTGAGGAACCGAGCGCCGAATCGCCAGGGGCTCGGCGCCGAGATCCGCCTGACCGCCGGCGGCAAGCGGCAGATCCGCACGGTCATCGCGGCGCGCGGTTACCAGTCGCAGAGCGATCCGACCGCGACCTTCGGCCTCGGCAAGGGGACGGAGGTCGAGTCGATCGAAGTTCGGTGGCCCGACGGCGAAACGACGACTCATCCGGTCGACGGCATCGACAAGCTGGTGGTCATCGACCGCCCCTGATCGACCGCGAGTCAGGTGGATTGCCGTGTCGTTGCGANNCAGGTGGATTGCCGTGTCGTCGCGAGCCTCACGATAGGGAGTCGTCGAAGACCGACTTTCGGCTGATCAATCGCGTTCGGCGCAAGCCGTGGAAAACTCGGTCACTCCCCTCGATCCGCCAGCCATTCCGGCAAGCGTCGCACCTTGCCGGTCGAGTCGATACAGGCGACGACCGTTCGCCCCTCGGCGATCAGATCGTCGCCGCGTCGCAGGACGTAGCGGTGTTCGATCCGAGCCCCCTTGGCCTTGACCGTCTCGGTCGTGAGCGTCAGCAGGTCGTCGTAGTCGGCCGGCAGGTGGTAGTGCACCTCGATCGTCTTCACGACCAGAAAGATCCCTGACGCTTCGATATCGCGATAGCTGTGCCCGGCGGCCCTGAGCAGTTCGACGCGTCCCGTCTCGAAGTAGTTGACGTACGCTCCGTGATGGACTCGCTTCTGGGCGTCGGTGTCGTGATAGCGGACGCGGATCTCGAGTTCGTGACAGCGGAGCATCGAGCGACTCGGCAGTGGATTCGAGCGGATTGACCCTGGTTGACGGCTTGCCCTAAAACTAAGGGTCAAGGCCGATCCGGTCCAGCGGCAGCGCAGGGAGCGCGGGGCCTGCCGGAACGACCTCTGTCGAAGACGCGAACGGAACCTCTCGCCCCTCGAGGCGGACGACGAGTTCGGTACGCGCTCTCGGCTCTCCTTCCTGACGAAAGACGCATCCGATGAGCTACGGAGGCCTGGGGCCGACCGGCTTCTCGACGATGAGAGGTCGCGACTATCCGACGATTCGCCAGTTCACCATCTTCATGGAGAACCGGGTCGGACAGTTGCTCGAGGTGGTCCGGCGGTTCGACGGGAGTCGTGTTCGGATCGTGGCGCTCAGCATCACCGACTCGTCCGACTGCTGCGTCGTCCGGATGCTGCTCAGTCATCCGGAACAGGGACGCGAAGTGCTCGAACGAGCGGGGCTCGCGATGATCGAAAGCGACCTGATCGGCGTCGAGCTGATGGAGGATCCTCAGCCGCTGGTGCGGGTCTGCACCGCCTTGTTGCAGGCCGAAGTCAATCTGGTACAAACGTACCCGCTCATCGTCCGCCCCCACGGCCGGCCGGCAGTCGCGCTGATGGTCGACAACACCGACCTGGCGACCGAGACGCTGGTGGCCAAGGGCTTCCGGCTGATTACCGAAGCCGATCTCGCGTCGGAGAGCTGAGTCCGCTTCTCGCGCCGCTCGCTCCCCACGCTGCTCGCTGTCGCCCGCTCTCGAGACGCTCCGTCGCTTCGCTCGTGTCGTCCGCCGTTCCCGGCGCCCGGCGCGAGAGCGGAGAGGGACCGAGCCGCAACGCCTGACGAGAGGTCGTCGATGTCGATTCGAGTCATTTGCCCCGGCTGCAAGGCCCGCTTCAACGTCAGCGACCAGTTCGCCGGCAAGACCGGGCCCTGCCCCAAGTGCAAGGCTCAGATCAAGATCCCCGACGCCTCGGAGCAGGTCGTCGTTCACGGGCCCGACGGTTTCGGACCGAAGGACTCGACCGGACGATCGGTGCTGAAGCCGATCTTTCGCGAAGAGACGAAGGTCACCGGCGTTCAGATCGCGATCCTCGTCGCTTCGATCGTCGCGTCGCTGGGAGCGGCGATCGCCGTCCGCTTCGCGACCGAGACGGTGCCGCTCCCGTTGCTGATCGTCGGTGCCGTCGCCCTCGCGCCGCCGCTCTCGTGGGCCGGCTACGCCTTTCTCCGCAACCAGGATCTCGACTCGTACCACGGTCTGGAACTGTGGGGACGGGTCGCCGGAACGAGCGCGGTCTTTGCGCTGCTCTGGATCGTCTTTCCTGCGGTGCTCTACGCGATCAACGGGGACGCCTACACGACCGGCATCTCGGGAGGCACGCTGGCAGGAATCCTGCTCGCCGGCGGAGCCGTCTCGATGGTGGCGTACGATCTGGACTACCTGATGGGGTGCGTCCACTACGGACTGTACATCCTCGCCTGTCTGTTGCTGCGGCTNNTGCGGCTTGCGGCCGGTCTCGACTTCATTCCGCTCGGATGACCGGTGATGCTCGGCAGTCCCGAACTCGCGGCGCTCGCCGACCGGTCGAATCCGATCCGGATCCCTGACGAGACCGATGTACCGGTAACGCCGCGGGTCCGGAGGCTGATCGACTCCCGAGCCTTCCGGCGTCTCGCGTCGATCCCGCAGCTCGGACTCGTCTCGCTCGTCTACCCCGGGGCGACTCATTCGCGCTTCGAGCATTCGCTCGGCGTCTACGCCAATGCGTTGGCGTTCGTCGATCGGCTGGCGCGCGACGACAANNGAGCCGCTGGTGTCGACGCTGTTCGTCGCGGCGCTGCTGCATGACGTCGGGCATTGGCCCTTCTGTCATCCGATCGAGGATCTGTCGCTCGACGGCGTTCCGTCTCACGAACGGTTCGCCGAACGCTGGCTGCACGACGACGAACTCGCCGGTCTGCTGCGACGCGATTGGGGACTCGAACCGGCCGCCGTGCTGCGGCTGCTCGACGGGCCGTGCGAGACGCCGGGCGAGCGGATCGCGGCGAGCATCCTGAGCGGTCCGATCGATGTCGACAAGCTCGACTACCTGTATCGCGACAGCCTGCACGCCGGCGTGCCGTACGGACGCCACTTCGATCGCCGGCGCCTGATCTCGGGCCTCTGTCTGGACGAGGCGGGAACGAGGATCGCGATCGACGACAAGGCGAAGACCGCGGCCGAACTGATGGTCTTCGCCCGGTACGTGATGTTCTCCGAGGTGTATTGGCATCATGCGGTCCGCAGCGCGACGGCGATGTTCCAGCGAGTCTTCTTCGAGGCACATCGGCTCGGTGCGGCGGCGTCGAGCGGCTGGGACGACTGGTTTCTCGACGAGCCGGCGGGATTCGTCGCTCGCGCCGGTCGCGCGGTGAGCGAGACGCCGGTCGCGGCGATCGCC
>DMPQ01000048.1:24084-24270 GCA_003455945.1 Planctomycetaceae bacterium | reverse complement strand
CGACTTCGACCTGGACGACCCGCTTCGGAATCCTCTGGGGATTGGTCCGCTCGCTCGGTACGCCGCGCGAGCGATCGGATCTGCAGGAGGAACGTCAGCGCCGCCAGCGTTGATCGAATCCGGAAAGCAAGATCCGGCATCGTCGAAGCGGGGGTCAGAGCGATGACCAGCGACGCGCGCCGTCGA
>DMPQ01000048.1:0-24043 GCA_003455945.1 Planctomycetaceae bacterium | reverse complement strand
ATGCAGTTCCAGCGGCAAGCCTTCCTGCGCTGCGGTCGATGTCAGTCGTTCATGGGCATCGACCGCCAAGTCGAGCTTCTCGTCGAGCTGGCGGCGGAACGCTTCGACGCCGTGTCGCTTCAGCGGCAGCCAGATTCTCAGACCGCGAAACGCTCGCGTCTGTTCAGGGGAAAGGTCGCAGGCGTCGATACCGTCGTCGTTCGATTCGGCCGGCATGTAGCTGCCGCGCAGATCGAAGGCACGCTTCAGTCGCTGCACGTCGCGAACGAGCAGGCATCCGGTCCCGTACGGCAGAAACAGACTCTTGTGCGGGTCGATGGTGATCGAATCGGCTCGTTCGATTCCCGCCATCCGAACGCGACCGCGGTCGGTCAGCAGAAAGAAACCGCCGTAGGCCGCATCGACATGCCAGTCGAGCCGTTCGCGACGAGCCACCTCGGCCGCGGCGGTCAGATCGTCGAACGCGCCGGTGTTGGTCGTACCGGCGTTCGAGACGAGCAGAAACGGAATCCGCCCCGCCGCTCGATCCGACGCGATCGCATCGAGCAGCGCCGCTTCGATCATCCGGCCGGCCGAATCGGACGGAATCGAGCGGACATGCTCGGGGCACAGGCCGGCGTGAATCGCCGCTTTGGCGATCGAGTGATGCGTCTGGTCCGAAACGTAGAGCGTTCCGAGCGATATCCGATCGCCGAGACGATGGTGTCTGGCGTTGACGATCGCCGTCAGATTCGCGATCGAACCTCCCGGAGCCAAATAGCCTCCGGACCCCTCGCCATAACCGACGAGCGAACGGAACCAGGCGAGGACCGTCTCGTCGATCCGCGCCAGACCGGGGGAAGCTCGGCGAATGCCGACATAGCGATTGACGATGTCGGCGATCAGGTCCGCCAGCGCCGTATCGGGGAGCCCGCCTCCCGGAACGAACGCCAAGTAGCCCGGAGCGGCTGCATCGAACCCGGGGGGAATCGCGACGTCGAAGAGCACCTCGATCAGACGGTCGAGAGAGGTCGGGCGGTCGGGCCAACGCGAGTCGTAGAGCAGCCGCAACGCCTCGGCATGCTCCGAGGCCTCGAGTCGTTCGCGGCCGATCGATGCCGGAGCGGAATCGCGACCGTCGAGAAAGGCAGCCAGACGTCGGCCGATCAGATCGAGCGACGCCAGGAACTCCTGCCCGCTCGGCTCGAGCGGAAACGTCGGGTCATCGGCGGAGGAGTTCATGCGCTCTTCGGTTCCGGGCGGATCGGAAAGACTCGGGCATCCGGCCGCGGTGCGGCTTGAGCCGATTCGACGGCCGATTCGAACAGCACCGCGGCCATCATCCGGACCGTTCGTCAACGAATCGCGGAATAGTCGGTACCGAGCATGTAGACGCTCTCGACCTTCTTCACCAGCGGTCCGTCCGCATGCGACGCTTCGTAGACCTGCTTCCACTCGGGATCATCCAGAAACGCCTTCCACGACGCCTCGCGCGCCTCGCGACTCGGGTACGCCAGGATGTAGATCAGCGTGTCCTTCGACCGCTCCTCGTCGGTCGGCACCCAAAAGCCGATCAGCTCCATGCCGTGCTTCTCGAAGAGGCGGCAGGTGTGATCGCGAAACCGGGACTGCAGCGCGTCGAACTTCCCTTCGTGAGCCGTGTAGATCCGCTGCTCGAAGAACCGAGGTTCGTCGGCGGGGGCGAGCGAGACGACGGCGATCAGCAGACCGAGCGCCAGCCAGGCAGATCGGACGAGCGGATGACGGAGCATCGGAGTTCCTTTCGGTGGGAGATCGGACGGCGGAGCATCCGAGACGGGAAAGGGGGAACAGGAAAAAGGGGACGAGTCGTCGGGAACGGAAGGGGACTCGCGAACCTCTCGCCGGACTGCCGCAAGGTCGGTCGACCACCAGCCTCGCACCGATCACGCTCGTTCATTCGCGAACGAAGGGAGCCGTGCTGACGTTCCCCCGATTGTCCGCCTGCAGCACCTCGTCGGTCGCGACGTCCCAGGCCGTCAACGCTCGTCCGCCGTAGCAGAAGGTGTCCAGGAGTCTGATGTGCCCGTGGTCGCGCGGCAACCCGTCGGCTTGCGGCGTGTGGCCGACGACCGCGATCTTGCCGCTCTGGTGAGGCTCGGGAATCTCTCGATCGACGTGTCGCCAGAGTGCGATGTCCTCGTCGAATTCCCCCGGTTCCGAGTACGGGTCGTAACAGGCGTGGACGAACAGATGCGTCGGCGTCTCGAAGGTCAGCTGCAGGTAGCGGAAGAAGGTCCGGTGGTGATGCGGCACGCTCGAGAGCGAACCGCCGTACGACGCGAGGGTCGCCTGACCGCCGTTCTGTAGCCAGAAGCGGGTCGTCGACGGGCGAGTCGCCGCGTCGAGCATCATCCGCTCGTGGTTCCCCATCAGCGGAATCAGCCGGCAGCGTCCGACCAGTTCGACCAGTCGCTCGATCACCTCGGCCGAGCCGGGGCCTCGATCGATCATGTCCCCCAGGACGACCAGAGTGTCGTCGGAGCGTGGTGCGATCGCCTCGATCAAGGCATCGAGCGCGACATGACAGCCGTGTATGTCTCCGATGGCGATGGTCCGTCCGGGCATGTTCGAAACCGAGCCGAGGCGCGAGACGACCGATGGACGGTCGGCTCCGGTGCCGCTGCGTCGAGGATCGACGCCGAGCCGCGGACCGAAGTCGAGTCAGGATAGCGGCCGACGTTCATGGCGCCACCCCCGACTTGTCTTGCCGAGTGTCGTTTGTCGTGTCGCGCGGCGGCCCGACGCGCCGATACGCAAGGACCCACGGACTTTCATGCCGGTCCCGTTCCCCTGGCTCAGGTTCCGGTAATCGCCCGCGAACCCTATACTGCCGCGACGTCGAACGCGTCGAGAAGGGGCCGGCCGAAGGAGGTGTCGGTCCCCCCACGCGAATCGAGATCGGAGCCTGCGCTCCGCTCGACGACATCGACATCCGACGAAGGAACGCGACGAGTCGAACGGGATCTCAATGTCCGACCACGACAACATCGACTTCATCCTCGAAGGCTGGGAATACGAGCCGACGACGGTCAACGCTCGCCTTGTCCAAGGGGATGACGGGCGAGACGTGATCCAGATGCGGGTCGATCTCGGCGTGCTGCAGATGGAGACGTCGGGTCGTCCTGACGGCACGCGCCCCGAAGGATTCGAAAGCGTTCTCGAGCGACTGCGGGCCCGCGTCGCCGAAAAGGGGACGGAGTACGAGCTGACCGAGGAAGAGTGTTTCGACATCGACCGGGAGTTCGTGCAGTACTATCACCGTCGCATCTGCTGGCTCCAGCTGCGACGGTTCGAGCAGGCAATCCAGGATGCCGACCATACGCTCGGCCTGATGGACCTCTGTCGCGACCATAGTCCGGACGAGGCGTGGATGCTCGCTCACGAGCAGTACCGCCCGTTCGTCCTCTTTCATCGGATCCAGGCCGAAGCGCTCGTGGCGCTCGAGGAAGGGGAGGGGGCCGAGGCGGCGGTCGAGGTGATCAGCCTCGGTCTCGAACGACTCGCCAAACTCTTCGCCAGCTACGAATCGACCGAAGCGTTCGAGGATGACGACATCGTTCGGCGCCTGACCGAGATTCGCGAAGATATCCGCGAACGGTACGGCATCGGCAAGACGCTTCGCGAGCGACTCGAAGCGGCCGTGGCCGACGAGCAGTACGAACTCGCTGCCAAGCTTCGCGACGAACTGGCTCGTCGCAATTTCGGGCCGCGGTAGACCTCGCCGAACAACGGGNNCGCCGTCTCAGCGTCCGACTCGCGGTCGCGGCGAGGCGCGACCGGGTGAGGCGGGGGCAGGGGCGAGACGAATGACGGCCGACGAGCGGTCGCCGGAAAGCGTCCCGTCGACCGCCGAGCCGGCCCCGCTCGCCGGAAGCGGCTTGGCGTCGAGGACCTCGATCCGCTGCGGAGTTGCGTTGCCCGGGCCGGATGCCATCGCCGGATTCCCGAGGTCGAGCGACCGATCAGCCGACCCGGCAATCGGAACCGCGCGGTCGATAGCCTCGGCTGCTTCGTTGACGCCGGGCGCTTCGAGGGGGCTCGGCGCCGTCAACGCCGGCATCTCGTCGTCGAGGCCGCGATCGGCCGCCGCGCCGCCGNNTTCGATGGTCTCCGACGTGGCCGACGTCGATTCGCTGTTCTCTTCGGCGGGGCGATCAGCGGAGCGGAGGCCGGAACCGATCGGGACGCGGTAGCAATCGGCAGGAACGTGGCCGGTCTCGAGCGGCAGCGGGGCGATCCGAATCGGCGAAAGAGCATGGAACGGTTCGCGAGGAGCGAGATCATCGAGTGACGGTGGCGCAGGAGAGTCCTTCGGGCCGGGCGCATCGATCGGCGGGAGCGGCGCGATGATCGCGGGGGCGAATGAGCCGCTCGAATCACCGTTCGTCTCGCGCGGATGGCGTTCGGCGCCGGCGTCGATCCTCTCGGACTCGATCGCGGTCGCATCATGCCTTGCCGAGTATCGATCCGCTTGCGGAAGGCTCGGCAGCTCGTTCGGCGCCGGCTCTTCGGCTCGGATTGCCGGGGCGAAGCGATATCCTCCCGCCGGAGGCCAAGGAGTACCGTTCGACAGAGTCCGTTCGCCGGTTTCCGGTGCGATGACATCCTGCGGCGTCACGGCAGGGAAGCGTTCGATCGTGCGGGCATGAGGGAGTGCGATCGGCACCGTATCGACCGGAGTCGACCAGAGAGGGGACGCCTCGTCTGCCGCCGCCTCGGTCGCGTCATCGGAGATCGGCGGGAGTCGCTCGAAGATCGACGTCGTCAGATCCTGTCGGAGCGGATTCTCGATCGGTTCGAGCGGAATGAGATCCGGCGCCGGCTCGATCGGAGCGGCTTCCGATTCGTAGCCCTCGGGGAGCGTGAGCGGCGCTTCGTCGAGCGGTGCTTCCTCGAGCAAGGTCTCACCGATCGAGTCGTCGACGAGCGAATCGTCTTGAACGGGAGTCGGTCGCTCGGCAACGACTCCACTCGGCTCCCACGCTCCTCCCATCGCTCGGTAGAGTTCGACGAAGGCCTGAGCGACGTTGCCTCGGGCGCGAGCCCACTCGTCCTGCGCCGCGAGGAGCTGCCGCTCGGTATCGAGCACCGACTGAAACGCGAGGTTGTCGTGCTTGTAGGCGATGACCGCCGCTTCGTAGGCCGTTCGCGCCTCACGGACGGCGGTATCGAGGAACGCTGCGGAACGTTGCGCGGTTTCGAGTCGGACAAGCGCGTTCTCGACCTCTTCGTACCCTTCGAGCACCGTCTGACGATACCTCGCCAGACTCTGATCGAAGCGATGATGTGCCGCCGCGATCGACGCTCGCACGCGACCGAACTGGAAGATGTTCCAGCGGACCGACGGGCCGATGTCGTGCGTGATGCTGCCGGTCGTGAAGAGCTGCGATCCGGTGCGCGAATCGACCGAGATCGAACCGTTGACGCGAAGTTGGGGATAGAGGTCGGCCGTGGCGACTCCGATCCGCGCCGAATCGGCTCGGACCTGATCCTCGGCCGCTCGAACGTCGGGACGCTGACGGAGCAGATCGCACGGAATGCCGACGGTCAGCATCGACGGGACGCTCGGAATGTCGCCGATCGAGACGATCTCGAGCGGATCGCGAACCGGCGGGAATCCCTGCAGCACGCACAGCCGATGCACCGCCGCTCGCAGGTCCGCCTCGAGCGCCGGAATCGTCGACTCGGTCAGCGCCAGTTGAGTCGCGGCCTGATGGACGTCGAGGGCCCGAGTCAGCCCCGCTTCTTCGCGCATGCGAGTCAACTTGAGCGTCTCGCGCTGAAGGTCCCGATTCGCCTCCGCGATCAGCAATCGGTGCTGCAGCACGCGCGCTTCGAGAAAGGTCCGGCACGCTTCGGCGATCAGGACGATCCGCAGATCGCGGAACAGCTCGTGCGAGCGATCGATATCGGCTGCCGCCGCTTCTTCCAGACGCTTGACTCGTCCCCACAGATCGACTTCCCACGACAGGTCGATCCCTTCGCCGATCAGGTCGAAGCCGCCGGTCGAGTTGGCTCGCGGCACGAACGCGTTGCCGTTCGAACTGAAGCGGCGGTAGGTGTAGGACGAATCGACGGCGAGCGTCGGAAACCGCTGCGTCATCGTCGCGCGACGTTGGGCTCGCGCCTCTTCGATCCGCGCCGTCGCCTCGGCGAGCGTCAGGTTCTGTGTCTCGAGCTGCGCGATGATCCGGTCGAGGGCCGGTTCGCCGAGCCCCTGCCACCAAGCCGTCTCGCGCCCACCCACGGTCGAGACGAAGCTGACGTTTCCTTCGGTCCCTTGCCAGGTCGCGGGGGTCGGCGCCTTGGGCCTGACGAAGTCGGGGCCGACCTTGCAACCGGCGATCATCAGCAGCAACGCGGCCGTCAGGACGCGCGCTCGAACGCCGCGGTCGACGCACGAAGGCGCCTCGGCGATTCGGGATCGGGGTTGAAGAGGGAAGCGCGACATCCGTGCCGTTCGCGACGAGTGACTCGATCGTCGAAGACCTGCAGGATCGGAACGATCCGCAAGGTCGAGCAGGAGCGGTTCACGGCCATGCGAACCCGAGACCTGCAACGACGATGCGACAGGTCGCACCGCCGTCGCACCGTGAATCGACTCGGCAGCGCCAACCCCTTCACCCTCCCGACGTCCTGCGATCGCAACGGTCGGAACCCGGTGTCGATGGAACGCGATGCGACATGAGTGCGGGTCGATCCGATCGTGCGCCCGAGGCAAGCGCTGACGCTCCTGCGGCATCGCTCTCCCGCAACCAACGGAGTGCGTCGGAATGCCGCGCGGATTTCGTGACGCACGGCGGCGCGAGATCTGCGAGTGGCGGTTCCATGCCGTGGTGAAGTCATTCGATCGCGACCCGCTCCGCCGAGCGTCGCTCGAGAGAGCGAGTCGCGCGCCTCGATCATGTCGTAGCGTTCGGGGATCGCCGCTCCTACCTCGGCCTGCGGAGTTCCGAACTCGTCAGGCCGAGCGATTCGATCGGCTTAGTCTTGTGCAGCAGGAAGGGAACGGAGTTTCGGCTCCGAGCGCCCCGACCTCGACCGGAAGGAAGTTCGAGATCGATCGGTCCGCGAGCGATCTCGACGACTTCGCGACGAACGTCTGCTCCCGTTCGTCGCCGGAGATCCCTCCGGAATGACAGCCCGTCCGCCGTTGCCGCATCGTCGAAAGGAGCCGACCGATGGTCATCCCCCTGGTTACGCCGGAGTCCGATTCGCAGGAGTCGCTGGACGATCTGTTGGCATGCGTTCTGGCGACCGGTCACGCCTTGGAGTCCTCCTCGCGGATCGGCGAAACCTTGCGGGTGAGGACCGGTGGCGGCGGATCGGGGGATTCGATCGGTTGGTCGGGAGAGGTCCTGGAGGCGATCCCCTCGGGGGTCCGAGCCCTTTTCGATCGGACGATGATCGTCGGCGACGTCTATCGGATCGAACGTCACTCGAGCGATCGGGACGAATGTCGATTGGTCCGCTGCACCGCCTGTCGACTGCGCGAGGGAGAGCGGTTCGAGGCCGAGTTGCGCTACTTCGGCATCGGCTGAACCCTTCGGTCGAGCGAATCTCGCGCGCGCCATCATCCGGGTTCGGGGGCGCAACCGGGACTTCCCCGTACTTCTTCGGCTCGGTTCTCGCCGCAGCGGTCGGATCGAGATTACGACGACCTATCGTTTCGGACCTTGATTGTCCGACTTCGTTTGGACCCGTGATCCGAACCGATGAGCGCTCCCGCCGGAAACACCGAACGCCGCACCGGGGAACCGACCGTTCCCGCGGCCGATGGTGATCTGGCCGTACGCTTCCGGCGGATCGCCGCCGAGACTCGCTCGCACGCCGAACGATGTCGGCGAGCGGTCGAAGCGATCGCCGAGGCGTATCGCGCCCCTTATGTCGCCTTTAACGTCCAGGCGGCCGATCGCGCGCTCGGTCACGAGGTGGTCGCCGGATCGATTCCGGCCACGACCTGGAAGTCGTTCGCCGATTCGGTTCAGGTCGAGGCGCTGGCGGCCAACGCCGCGGTCATCGATCGCCTGGAGGATCGCGAGTCGGGGCTTCGTGCTGCGGTCTGCGGCATCCCGATCCGGAATTGGCAGGACGAGGCGATCGGCAGCCTCGTGGCGATCGTCGCCTGCGACGACTCGAAGCTCGCCGCATTGACGGCCGATCGGCTCCTGGCGCTGATGACGCTGTTGGCGGTCCCCGAGGGACCGACGAAGGTCGAGACGCCGGCCGAGTCGGCGGCGCTCTCCGCCGAAGGGATCGCTTCGCGCTACGACTCGCTCGACCGGATGTCGATGGCGATCGTCAACGGCCTGAAGAACAAGTACGGCTTCGCGGAAGTCCAGCTGGGAATCGTTCGCGGCGGACGAGTCCGCGTGACGACGATCTCGGGGCGAGCCAAGTTCCATCGCGGGGCCCCGGGGGTCGTGCGGATCCAGCAGGCGCTCGACGAGACGCTCGATGCGGGGCGTCCGCTGGCGTCGAACGCCGATCTGGACGAGGGATTCGAGGCACGGCGCCGCTACGCTCTGCACGAGCGCTGGAGTCTCGAGACGGGAGGCTGTCCGGTCCTGTCGGTCCCGCTGCTCGACGGCGAACGAGTCGTCGCGATCGTCGGTATGCGGCTCGAGTCTCCCGACTCGCCGATGCCGATATCGCTGGCCGAACTCCGGCAGAAGCTCGCGCCGCTGGGAGGCGCTCTGGCGCTGGCCGATCGACTGTTCCGTCCTTGGTGGCGGAGCGCCTTGGACGATTTCGCCCGACGCTTCGGCGGAGCCGAACGACGGCAGCGAGTCGGAGCGATCATCGCCGTCGCCGCTGCGATCGCGCTGCTGGTCTGGGGCGCGACCGAACATCCGTATGTCGTCGCCGTCGAGGCGCGAGTCGACAATCGCGCTCGCGAAGTCCATGCCGCGCCATTCGCGGCCCTGCTGGCCGAAGTGCTGGTCCGACCTGGGGACCGAGTCGAACCGGGAACGCCGCTCTATCGACTCGATACCCGTCCGCTCGAGCTTCGCCGCGATCAGCTTCGCGCCGGAATCGAACTCGCGTCGATCCGACGCGCCGCGGCGCTGATGAGTCAGGATTCGGGAGCGGCCGGCGAAGCGCACGCCGAACTGCTGGCGCTCTCGGCCGAAGCCGCCACGATCGACGAACGGATCGATGCGTCGATCGGTCGGGCGCGTCGAGCCGGCTTCGTCGTCGGCGAAGATCTGCTGCCGCGACACGGAGAGGAGATCGCGATCGGCGATCCGCTGGTCGAAACGGCGGCCGACGGCCAGACGGTCCTCAAGCTCGAGATTCCCGAAACGATGGTGCACGAGGTGACCGTCGGTGCGTCGGGCTCGTTCGCCTCGGCCGCTCGACCGGGCGAACGGATTCCGTTCCGCATCGAACGGGTCGAACGGGCCGCCAAGGTGGTCGAGGGGCGGACGATCTACGTCGCCGATGCCGCGGTCGACGCCGACTCGGCCGGACGACTCGGCAACTCGGGAACCGCCCGCATCGAACTCGGTCAGCGGACCGGCGCCTGGCTGCTCTGGCACGCTCCGCTTCGCTACCTGAGGCATCAGGTGAACCAGCTATGAGCCAGGCATCCGCTCCGCCGCGCCTGGCCGATCAGCTTCGGAACGTCAAGGTCGGGCTGCGCCGCGATCTCGAGATCTCGCGTCAGGTGCTGCAGGGGAAGCCGTGTTACGTGCTGCGCGACGGGATCTCGTTCCAGTCGCACTCGCTGTCGGCTCGCGACTATCAGATCATCCTCGCGCTTCGGTCCGGACGAACGGTCGGTGAAGCATTCGAGGAGCTGGTGCAGCAGGAGCGGCTGAAGCGCGAACGGGAAGACGAGTTCTACCAGTTCGTCGTCGACCTGCATCAGCGAGGGTTGCTGCAGCTGCCGACCGAAGATCCCGACCGACTGTATGCCCGACTGCAGCGGACTCGCACCAAGTCGCTGGCCCGGTCGCTCATGCAGCTCGCCAGTCTGAAGCTGCCGCTCGGTAATCCCGATCGCTGGCTGGTCGAGGTCGCGCCGTACTTCCGCTTTCTGTTCACGCGCTGGTTCGCCGTGCTCTGGGCCTGCGCCGTGCTGATGGCGCTGCTGACGGTGGTCGCCGATTGGGAGCGATTCCAGCAGCCTTGGGCATCGCTCCTCGCGGTCCGCAACGTCCTGTTCGTGCTGGTCCTGGTCGTCGTGCTGAAGGTCTGGCACGAGATCGGGCATGCGGTCGCCTGTCGTCATTTCGGCGGCGAGGTCCCCGAGTGGGGCGCGATCCTGATCGTCGGAACCCCTTGCGCCTATGTCGACACCAGCGCCGCGTGGGGCTTTCACCGCGCCTGGCATCGGATCGTCGTCAACCTGGCCGGGATGTACTTCGAATCGCTCGTCGCGCTCGTCGCGACGGTCGTCTGGATCTCGACCGATACCGGACTGCTGCATGCCGCCGCGCATCAGACGATGATCGTCTCGACCGTCATCACGCTCTTCTTCAACCTGAACCCGTTGATGAAGTTCGACGGGTACTACGTGCTGAGCGACTGGCTCGGCATGCCCAATCTGAAGCAATCGGCCGATCGGGCAGCGATTCGGGAACTGAAGCGAGCGGCGTTCTCGGTCGCGTCGAAGCCGATCGGTCGCACCTACTGGGAACAGCGCGGGCTCGTCGCGTTCGGCATCGCCTCGGCGCTCTACAAGGTGACGGTGATCGCCGGTCTGTTCGCCGTCATCGCCTATCGTCTGCCGATCGTCGGACTGGNNTTGCCGGAGTCGGCTATGTCGTCGCTTCGGTCCTTCCGTGGATGATCCGCACGTCGACCTATCTGTGGACCAGTCCCGAGACGGAGCCGCACCGCGTGCGAGCCGTCACGTGCTGGTTCGCGATGATCGCGCTCCCGTTCGCCGTGCTGATCCTGCCGCTCAGTCGCGCAACGGTAGTTGCCGGCGTCCTTCGTCCCGAACGGTCCCGCATCGTGCGAGCCGAGTCCGAAGGCTTTCTCGAATCGATCGATGTCGTCGCCGGTGAGAGCGTGCTGGCCGACCAGCCGCTCGGAACGCTCGACAATTCCGAAGTCCGCCTGGTCGCCGCCAAAGCGGAATCGGAGTTGACGATCGAGGGAATTCGCTTGCGGAGCGACGACCGAGCCGCGCTCGGTGCGACCGAGGCGGTGCTGCGTCGATCGATCGCGCTCGGACGCAGTCGGCAGGCGAGCGAGCAGGTCGAGCGACTGACCTTGCGGGCGCCGATCGACGGGACGATCACGCGAGTCCCCGCCGCCGAACGCTTGGGGAGTTTCTGCCGGGTCGGCGAGCCGTTGCTCGAGGTCGGCGGAGGGGGATGGCGAATCCGAACCTTGCTGACCGCCGAGCAGCTGGAGGATGTGGCGCCGCGCATCGGCGATCGGGCATCGATCGCCCTTCCCGCGACGGGACGCACGGTCGACGGAGCGCTGGTGTCGATCGCGCCGTTCGGCGGCACGCCGCTGGATCTGGTCGAGCTGTCGCATCTGGGAGGAGGAGAGATCGTCGTCGATCCTCAGACGATGATTCCGGAGCAGCCCTACTTCGAACTCGTCTTTGCCGTCGACGGACTCCCCGAAGAGCTGCTGCGATCGGGAACGCGTGTCGACGTCAGCTTCCGTTCGGTGACTCGCCCGCTCGCGTCGGTCCTCTACCGACGCTGGCTCCAGTTCCTCGATCGCTACTCGAAGCGAACCTGAGCGACTGGGGCAGGCCGGCAAATGGCGATGACCTTGCCGTGGTCCGGGTGATCGCGCTTCGTCCGAGCGGTTGTAGTTTCTTCCGCGGCCGAACCGCCGCAGCCCGGCCGAGCGTTTTTTGCAAGTCGTTGTCGACGCGTCGCTTGCGTCGAACGGAGCGGCATCCCGGGGCGATTGGTACGACAGGTGCATTTCTTCGGGCGGGGCGGCCGGACGGTCGCCGAGAGACCGATCTCACGCAAAGGAGTGTCGCGATGTTGGTGCTGACCAGAAAGCTCGGCGAGACGATTCAGGTGGGTGATGATGTCCGCCTGACGGTTCTGAAGATCAAGGGGAACACCGTCCGGATCGGGATCGAGGCGCCGTCGCATGTCCGCGTGAAGCGCGGCGAGCTGCCGGCCAAGCCGGAGGTGACCGAGATCACGCTGGTGATGCCGATCGAGGAGCGCGAGCCGGATCCGAATCGCCTGCCGCTCGTCCCGACCACGTGGCGATCGCGCGAGCGAGGACGCATCGAATCGGACCGCCCGGTCGATCCGAGCGAGCGGCGCCGTGCGAATCACGAGATGACTCGACTGCGCGAGATCGTCGATCGTGTCGCGCACACGCCGCTGAAGTCGATCGCCCGAGCGATCGGAGCCTCGTGAGCCGCCCGCTTCGGCTGCCGATCCGACCTGATCGTCGAGCGGTCAGGGAGCGATCATTCCGTTCGTCAGATGATGCGGCTCGAACGGAAAGACGCAGGTCGGATCGGGAACGGTCAGCCGGCGATCCTTGTCGCTGTAGTCCAGACGCGAAAGGAGATCTCGAATGACGTTCAGCCGCGCCGAGTATTTGTCGTCCGCGCGGACCACATGCCACGCTCCCGACGGATGGTGCGTTCTCAGGAACATCGCGTCCCGGGCCCGACTGTAGTCGCGCCAATGCTTCTGAGCCGCCTTGTCGATCGGGCTGATCTTCCACTGCTTGAGCGGATCCTTCCGCCGCTCGGCGAGTCGAGTCTTCTGCTCCTCGCGACTGATGTCCAGGTAGTACTTGAAGAGCCGGATGCCGGAGCGGACGAGCATCTGCTCGAAGTCCGGTACCGTATCGAGAAACTCCTGGTACTCCCGTTCGTCGCAGAAGCCCATGACTCGTTCGACGCCGGCGCGGTTGTACCACGACCGGTTGAAGAGGACGAGTTCCTGGCCGCACGGCAGATGCGGGATGTAGCGCTGGAAGTACCAGGCGGTCCGATCGCGATCGGACGGCTTGCCGAGCGCGACGACGCGCGTCTCGCGCGGACTCAGATGCTGGACGATCCGCTTGATCGTTCCGTCCTTCCCTCCCGCATCGCGCCCCTCGAACAACACGAGGATCTTCTCGTTCGATTCGATGATCCACCGCTGCAGCTTCACCAGTTCGATCTNNGCTCGCTCGACGATGCCTCTTCGGTCGACGCATCGTCGGAACGCCGTTTGTCGGACTTCTTGCGTTTCGTTCCCTTGCTCATCGCTGCCGTCTCTGCTGAGGCCGTCCGCACCGGTCGAAGCTTCAGCATGAGCCGAGCGAGCCCCGAAGTCGACCGAGCGAGTCGTGAATCGACGACTCGAGGCACTCCCGAGACTCCCCGCGGGAACCCACGCAGCGAAACTCGGTGTCCTTCGTGACCTCTGNNCGAGGTCACCGAGGTCACCGAGGCGAAAGGGCGGGCCGGGGCCGAGAAGCGGGCGAAGTCGCGAATGAAAGTCGATCAGCGCGGTGCGCTCGGTGCGTTTCCCGCTGCGCGGATCGCATCGAGCGAGCGGGGATTGACCGGCCGGCTGATGCCGTCATCGACTCGCAACCAGTTCGGGCCGGCGCTCGGCGGGAGCGGAACGGTCGACGCCTCCGCGGTTCCCTCGGCATCGTCGCTCTGCCATCCGGCCGGACGGACGAACGGATCGAGCGGAGTAGGCGCGGAGGCCGACGCGTCGGGATAAGGGAGTTCCGAAATCGACGGACTCCGATCCGAGAGCGAAAAGCGAATCCGCCCTGGAGAGGCTTCTGCGCCGCCGGACGACAACGACGGCGTCCCGTCGCCGATCGGAATGGTCGGGAACGAGAGCGAAAAGTCGGGGAACGTGTCGCCTGTGCCACGATCTTCTCGAACGATCGATCCGGCGGGGCGATCCCAACGCTCGTCGATCTGCGCCGGCATCTGATGCTCGGCCGGCATGATCGAGCGATCGACTCGGACGTCCATCGCTCCTTCGGCCAAGTGCTGCAGCAGAATGCGGCGCACCTCGAGGATCGCGAGCGGATGCTGATGCACCGACATGTGCTCCGCCGGGACCACCAACTCCGACTCGACATCTTCGACCCGGGCGCTGGCAAGCGAGACGAGACCGTCTCCCGGTTGCCGGAAATCGAGTCCCGCCTTGGCCAGAAGCGATCGATCCTCGACGACGCCGATGATGTTGTGATACTTGACCCAGGGAGCGGCAGGCGCCTCGAGCATCACCGGCAGGAACGGCGACTCGGGCGAGAGGCTGTCGACGCTCGTCGTGATCGTCAGCAGATCGGTGTCGCGAAAGAAGTCGGGATTGTTGTCGATCATCCGGCGACCGAGTTCGGTCGACTCGGTCGGCAGCGTGAAGAATCGTCGACTCAGCCATCGGGTCGCGCCGTTGGCGAAGTTGCTGCCGTGATGCGGCGTGCCGATCGTGATGACTCGGGCAACCGCCGGATTCGGATGGAAATAGAGGACCTGACGCAGCTCCTGTCGCTCGACCGGATTCCCCTCGAGCTCGTCGATCGGGCGATCCGATACGAGCTGCCAGAAGCGATCCTGACTGTCGATCGTCTGCAGTCGCGAGACGAGTCCGCCCATGCTGTGGCCGACCAGGACCATCCGCTCCAGCGGTGCCGACTCGCCGCGCGGATCGAGCGTGTCGATCGCCTCCGCCAAGTCGGCTCGCATCTCTTCGGCGCTCTTCCAGAACGGCTGCCCCGACGGATACATGTAGAACCAGAACTGGTAGTTGCGACGGATCTCGGGCATCGACCTCAGATCGTTGAACATCTCCATCCAGGTCACCGGACTCGACCAGAGACCGTGGACCATCACGACCGGGATCTTGGTCGGATCGAACGGCTCCAGCATGTAGAGTCCTTCGAAGTCCTGGGCGAAGTTCGCATCGAGCAGCGCGAAGGTGGCGAGCGTGCTCGTGCCGACGACCGGGTCGTTCAGGTAGTAGGCCAGAGGCGTCGTGATGTCGCTCTCGAGCGGTGCCCGACGCATGCCGATCTGCACATCGCTTCGGTCGAGCGGATCGAACAGCTCGAGCACGCAGCGGCACTCGCCGCTCCCCGCGACGTTCGGATCGTCGACGCGACGGAAGAAGGCGGTGACCGGAAAGGTGAGCCCCTCAGGAAAGTACTTCTCATCCGGCTCGGGGCGTTCGCTCCGTTTGCGGACCGCGATCAGCGGTACGCCCAGGCCGTAGCCGCGATAGCGATTCGCGAGCCCTTCGACCTCGAAGTCCGACACGAACTGGAATCGCTCCACCTCGTAGTCGGCCCAGCGCCCTTCCAGCCGCACCGTGAAGGTCAGATCGCGCTCTGCCAGACGGATCGAACCGAGTTGCCCCGGCTGCAGCATCCCGTCGTCGCTCATCAGACGCAGGATCTCTTCGAGCGAGACGTTGTACAGATCGCAGATGCCGCGGAACTGAGGGTCGTAGGCGTTGCGGTACGGTTCGAACTTCGGGTCGAACAGATACTCGTAGCTCGTTACCAGCGATTCGCCGTAGTAGCGCATCGCGTCCTCGGTCCGTTTCGCCGATGCCGCTCGCTTCCCCAGCACGTAGGCGACCTCGGCGAGCGCGTAGGTCGTTTCCAAGCGAGGCTCGCGCAGCGCGGCCTGTCGCAGCCCGTCGAAAGCCTCCTTCGGGTCGTTCCGATACGCCCCCTCGAGCCCGAAACGACGCAGCGTCTGGATCGTCCGATCCGACGGCTTGGGCCCTTTCCAGCCGAGCAGATTCAGCTCGTCCTCGAGCGGGTTGCTCGGCGTGCGACGAACGCTGAGCGCCGAACCGCCGCTCAGTCGCGCCAGATAGGCCGCCTTCTGCAACGACGATCGATCGATCGACAGGCAACCGGCCAACCACGGGATCGCCGCCAAGCCGATCAGCAGCGCCAGTCGCTGCGCGCGGACCGATCCCGCAGGCCGAAGACGGCCGCTCGGGCTGATCGGGGCGATGCCTTTCGCCGACTCCACGCGTCGTTCCCTCGACGGTCGAGCATCGGGGAGCGAAGCGTTCGGCGCCTGGTCTCCCGAGACTCAGGAGCGTTGGATAGCCGATTCCGGCAAATCGGGCAAGCTCGATCCGGCGAGCGGCGAATGCCGAGCAGCGACGCTCGACGCTCAAGGGAGCGGTTGAGCCGATCGAAGGTAGGCGAAAAGGTCGCGCAGCTGCTGATCGTCCAGGTCATCGAGCAGGCCGGTCGGCATCAGCGAATCGGGTGAGACGAATCGTTCGACGATCGCTTCGACCGGAATCGGTACCGCTCGCCCGTCCGCCTGTCGGATCACCACCTGCGTCTCGTCCTGCGATTCGACGAATCCGGTCAGGATCAGACCATCGTCCGTTTCGATCACCGTCGTCTCGTACCCCTCACGAATCTCGAGACTCGGCGTCAGCAGGTTGGCGAGCAGACGCTCGAGGTCGGTTCGCTGGAAACCGGTCAGCTCCGGGCCGAGATCCCCTCCGGCGCCGAACAGACGATGGCACTTGCCGCACTTTGCTGCGTAGAGATCGCGACCGTCGTACGGATTGCCGTTCCCCGCCAGAATGCGAGCCGAAGCGCGTGCGATTCCCGCCTCATCGGCCATCGTCGTCGCGCGACGCACCTCGGGCCAAAGCACCGTCAGCCGCTCGCCGAAACGCGAGTCGTCGTGATAGCCGATCCGCCGGACGGTATCGGGCACGATTTCGTCGCGACCGATCGTCCCCTGTTCGACCGCGTCGATCAGCTGCGCGGCCCAATTCGCTCGACTCGCCAGCGCCGTCTGAGCGACCAATCGTTCGTCATCGCCCAGACCCCGCCATGCCTCGATCAGTCGCGGACCGATCTCGTCCGCGGTGAGAGACGCAAGAGCGCCGATCGCCGCCGATCGGATCGCTCCCGATTCGCTCGAGCCGAGCAGCGCCAGCCAGAGCGGCCGGTCGTCGTCCGAACGGCGCGCCGCGAGCCCCTCGATCAATCTCAGTCGCAACGCGGACTCGGCCGATTCGTCGCGAATGATCCGCCGCGCTTCATCGATCGCCGCGACGTCGCCGAGCAGCACCTTCAGCTCCAGCGAGTCGCCACGAAAACGAAGCAGCTGTCGCGCCAGTGACTCGGGGAGTGCCAGCGGCGGACGTCCGGCGACTGCCGCATCGAACCCTTCGAGCAGCCGAGCGGCGATGTCGGGATCGCTCGTTCCGGCCAGCAAGTCGGCGGCGACGAGCAGATCGTGGCGGCGTCCGGTCGTCACGAACCGACGCATGATGCGCGGCAGCAGGGTGGTGCGAGCCGTCTCGGTTTCGGCGAAGGCCGAACGGGTCGCGAGCTCGACGACCTCACGGGGGGCCTCGCCGCACGACTTCTCGATCGCCCACCAGAGAAGGAGCGGCAGGTGCTTGTCGTCGGCATCCAGATCGCGACGGACGAGACGATCGATCAGTTCCAGGCGAACCGGAACCGCAAGTCGTCGGGCGGAACTCGCGATCTGACTCCGGACCTGCACCTCCTCCTCGATCGAGGCTCGTTCGACGATCGCCGCGAGCAGGATCGGATCGACCTGATCGGGCGCATCGGCCGCGAGCCTGACGGCCCAGGTTCTGACGATCGGATCGGGATGCGACAGCGCCGCGAGTCGATCGTCGCGCGTCGCGTCGCCGATCGCTTCGAGTCCCCAGTAGAGATCGATTGCGCGCGCGCCGACTTCCGCCGAGACGAATCGGCGCAACCGCTGGGGATCGACCGAATCGGGTTCGTCGAACAGTCGCGCCAAGGCTATCTGACGGACGGTCCGATTCGGATGCTCCAGCGCGGCGATCCGTTCGTCGGCCGTCTCCATCCGGACCGGTGCAAGCGCCGCTCGGTCGTTCGGTGCGATGCGATAGATCCGTCCGGTCCCCGGATCGACTCGTCCCTGATAGTGGCTGCCGTGATCGATCCGTTGTTCGTAGAAGTCGGCGACGTAGATCGCTCCGTCGGGACCGATCTGGATGTCGACCGGACGGAACCAGGAGTCGTTCGAGACGAGCGCGTAACCGACGTCGGTGGTCCGATAGGTCGAGCCGTCACGCGCGACATCGCTCATCACCACTCGTCCCTGCAACGGTTCGACGCCGAACAGGCGTCCCGCCAGCGGCGGCGGGAAACGCCCCCCTTCCTCGATGACGAAGGTGTGCGTGAATCGCGGGACCGAGTGGTGAGTCATCCACGAGAAATAGCCGAAGGCATAGGGATTCGAGAGCTCGCCGTGCTTGCTGAATCCCTTCTGCAGATAGCCTCCCTGCACGTAATGAAATCCTCGCGTGTCGCCGCCGTTGTGCCCGGAGAAGATCCGGCCGGCCGAGTCGATTTCGACTCCGAACGCGTTGCCGCCCCCTTCGGCGAAGATCTCGAAACGAGCCGTGGGAGGATGGTAGCGCCAGATGAGCTGGCCGACCGAACGGACCGGTGGCGCATCGCTTCCGGGACGGACGATCGCTCCGCTGACGGTGCTCCCTTGAGCCGCGTAGAGCCAGCCGTCGGGGCCCCAACGCAGACTGTTCGCGATCGAATGCGAATCCTCGATGCCGAATCCTTCGAGCAACACCTGGGGATCGCCGTCCGGAACGTCGTCTCGATCGGCATCGGGGTAGAAGAGCAGGTACGGCGGATTGAGCACGAAGACGCCGCCGCGACCGAGCGCGAAACTGGTCGCCAGACTCAGGCCGTCGACGAAGACCGAATGCCGATCGAGTTTCCCATCCCCATCCGTATCCTCATGGATCGAGATCCGGTCGCGGCCGCGAACATGATGCGGCGGCGCCGCGGGGACGCCGTCGTAGACCGTTCTCAGAAACGTGTCGCGACTGACCGGTCGCAGCCCGGCCGGATTCGGATACTGCAGATACTCCGCGACCCACAGACGCCCGCGATCGTCCCACTTCATCGACAGCGGTTGGCCGATGATCGGATCGGTCAGCACTCCCTCGACCGTCAACCCTTCTCCCGCGGTCAGCAGCGCCAGTGCAGCCTCGGACGGCTGAGCCCCGCGATCTCCTTCCAGACGCTGCAGGCGCTCGAGCACGTCGGCTGACGGTTCGACTCGATCGAAGCCCGTTCGTTCGTCCGCTTCCCCAGGCGCGCTCCCCTCGGCGCGTTTCTCCCAAGAGCCGGCCAGATGGATCGCTTCGAACTCGGTGAAGAGCGCCGGCGCGGCGAGATTGAACGACCCGCGGCCACCTCGATGATGGATCCTGATTTCGATCTCGTTCCAGTCGTCGAAGCGCACGGCGTCGCGAGGGAGCTCGTAGCGCCCGGTTCCTCCCAGGCCGCTGCGATAGTCGGGAGGGAACTCGCCGAGGCGAACGATGCGCGATCCGTTGATCGACGCTTCGCGCGCATCGTCGGCTCCTTCGAGAAAGAAGTCGACTCGCCGCTCGCTCCACGCCGCCGGAATCCGCACGCGCGTCCGGTAGAGCGTCGTCCCGCTCCCGATCCCCGATCGCCAATCACCCGGCACCTCGACGATCGTCGCTTCCTGTCCTCGTGCCGCGATTGGAGCAAGGATCGATAAGAGCGCGAGAGCGAGGCCGAAGCAGAGAGTCGGCCCGGCGACCCGGCGACTTGCCGAGCGGCCGTTCACGCGAGAGGAGAGCGGCATCGTCGGAACTCCGGGTGGCGGGGGCGGAGGAGGGGAGAGCGCCCGTGCGTTCGATCTCGGGCGAGCGACGCGGCGAGAGAATTGCCGCACGTCGTCGCACCGCGCTCCAGGCGGTCGTCAGGTGGGAGCCGCGATTGTAGAGGGAGCGCGCGACCGCAAGCAACGTTCGCGTTCGACGTGAACCGAGGTCGGTCAGGACCGCAGCACGCCGATCGGCCAGCGCGAGCGTTCGCGCAGCGCTTCCGCCTCGGCCCGAGTCGGTACGAAAAGGATCAGGTCGTCGAACCCGCATTCGTTCAGGCTGAAATCACCAGGAGACCGCCATTCCCGTTCGGCACGCCAATCGACCCGAGTGCCGTCGCGGCGCGTGGTGACGGCCGGCTGAAACCAACTTCGCGTTTCGGCATCCAGCCGGCGGCCGAGCGCAGCATCTCCGTANNGCTCCGTAGATCACCGGGCGAGCTCCCAGGCGTTCGAGCAGCGACCGTCGCACCGCGAGGCCGTAACGCGACTCGTCCCACTGCCGGCGCGCCGGACGAAAGACCTTGGTCGGCATCGACAGTGCCGCCGGACTCGACCAACAGACCATCGGCAGGTCCCCTCGAATCGGTCCGGCCGAGGCGAGCAGTCGTCCTTGGCGAAGAATGCTCCGGAGCGATCCGATCGCTCCGTCGAGTTCGTCCGCACGGGCGTCGATCAGTCGCCGAAAGAAGTCGATGCGCGACTCGGCCGGTCGTCGTCGATCGGCGGGGCGCGTCCGATGAACGAGCCAAGTGTCGTCGAACGACGGGAGAGCGAAGTCGATCGCATCGATGATCGGAGCCGGTCGGGCGATCGGATCAGCGTCGACCGTCGACAGGGCGAGCGCATCGACAAGGGACCGATCGGTGACGGCGTGTTCGACGGCGCCGAGATCGATCAGTTGCCGGCGGACGCTCGACGGTACGAGTCGATCATCGGCAGGCAGAACGAGTCGCAACGGACGATGCGCGCGGCGCAATCCCTCGGCCAATCGCTCGACCGTCGTTCCGCGCGGGCGTAACCAGAGGGCGATCGCTCGACCGCCGGCCGACAGGATGCGGCGATCCCCGTCCGGATCATCGGATCGCTCGGCGGCTCGGTGACACAGACACGAGGTCCCCGGAATGCGATCCGACGGATGTTGCCTCTGAGAGAGGGCGATCAGCACCGGCGCCGCTGCCGAACCGACTCCGGCCGACCAGCTGGCCGATCGGAAGCGAACGTCGAGAGTGCGGAGCCAAGCTCCGAGCGCCGCCGCTCGTCCGGGAATCGACTCCCAGCGCGAAGCGATCAGTCCGAGCGACTCGCGACGATCGAATGGCGAGGGACGAAACAGGAGCCGATCGATTCGGGAACGACCGGCACGGGCGGTGAGGTCCATGATCCGACTCCGCAACCGGCCCGCGGCGGAGTGCGATCGATCGTAGCGAAATCGGAATGCGTAGGCACCCCGTCGACGATCGACCCCGATCGCTCAGTGGCCGGTCTTCAGGCGGAACAGGA
Organism: Planctomycetaceae bacterium; assembly: GCA_003455945.1. Taxonomy (GTDB): domain Bacteria; phylum Planctomycetota; class Planctomycetia; order Pirellulales; family Pirellulaceae; genus UBA11682. The sequence continues at coordinate 2,901 of DMPQ01000048.1, read as the reverse complement.
GCAGCGCGGCGACCGTCTTGGCGTCGACGATCTTTCCGTCGCGCACCCAATCGAACGCCTCGTCGATGCCGACGGCGAGCGTCGTGATCCGCTCGTCCGGTTCCAACTTCTGCTCGCGCTGCGTCAGGTTCCGTGCGACGAAGACGTGCATCCGTTCGTCGAGAATCCCGGGACTCATCAGGAGGACGCCGAGCGACTCGACCGAATCGGTCGACCAGCCGGTCTCTTCCTCGAGTTCCCGAATCGCGGTCGTCTCGGGAGCCTCGTCGAGATTGCGGGTGCCGGCCGGAAGTTCGATCAGTTCGGCACCGACGCTCAAGCGCCGATTGCGGATCAGGCAGAGGGTCCGATCGTCGATCATCGGCAGGATCACGACCGCGCCGGGGTGCCGGATGACGTCGCGCGACGGCAAGCCGGTGGACGGATCGGGAACGACATGGACGACCCGAAAGCGGTCCCCCTGATACCGAAGCGATTCCTGCATGAAGTCGAATCCGGAGCCCGAAACGATACGGCGACGATCCGGGCCGAGCGATCCCTTGCGTTCGGGCGTCGAAAGGGGAACGGCCGGAAATCACTCTAGCAGATCCGCATCGCGTGACGATCGGCCTTCGCGTAGGCTCGCCGGATCGGCAGTGCGACCGATCGACCTTGGCGTCACCCCACTTGCCCGTCGTCCGTCGCGACGGCGAAGATCCGTGCTCGATCGTCTCGGAACTCTCGCCGCAAGCGGTCCGAAACGGATCGCCCGATCAGTTCCCCCTTTCTTTCCGAGCGTCGTTCGTGGCCGCCAATCTGACTCCCGGCTACCGCCGCGCCGAAGCCGAATACCGTCGCGCCGGATCGATCGACGAGCAGATCGAGGCGCTGCAGGCGATGCTGCGCGAGGTGCCGAAGCACAAGGGGACCGATCGCCTTCAGGCGGACATCAAGAGCCGGCTGCGCGAAGCGCGTTTGGCGGCCGAGCGGGAACGCCGCGACGCCAAGTCATCCGGTCGCTCGCGCACCATCCCGCGGCAGGGAGCGGCTCGCGTCACGCTCGTCGGCCCTCCCGAGTCGTGCAAGAGTCTGCTTGCCGAGTCACTCTCCGGTGTCGCGACGACCGTCGCACCGTATCCCTACGCCACTCAGGTCCCTCAACCGGTCCTGATGCCGTTCGAGGAGATCGCGATTCAGCTGATCGATACGCCTCCGGCCAGCGGCGATCGTTACGACAGCGAGCTTCAGGAACTGGTGCGCGGGTCGGATCTGGTCCTGGCGACTTGTGATGCCCGGTCGCCGGCAGGTCTCGACGAGTTCGACCGTCTGCTCGATCTGGTGCGCCGCAGCAAGTCCCGGTTCGGCCGCACGACCGGGTTCTCGCCGCGCGATCTCGGCGTGACCGAAACGAGAACGCTCATCACGGTCTTCGGCGATCTCGAGCTCGATCGCCCGCGGCTGGACGAGGCACGGCGACGGTTCGGCGAGCGATTCGAATGGCTCGAAGTCCCGATGATTCCTTCGACCTCGGGGNNGAATCGCTCGAAGTCCCGATGATGCCTTCGAACTCCGGCAGCGATCCGCCGACACTCGTGATCGACTCTCTGCCTCGCGAGATCTATCGCCGGCTCGATCTGATTCGGGTCTACACGCGGTCCCCCGACGCGGCCGAGCCCGACCCTCAGCCGATCGTCCTACGGCAAGGTGCGACGGCCGTCGACCTGGCGGCGAGCATTCACCGGCAGCTTGCCGAGCGATTTCGGTCGGCTCGACTCTCTCGTCGTGGCTCGACGGAATCGGTCGTCGTCGGTCGAGAGCACGAACTGCAGGAAGGGGACGTGCTCGAGATTCGGACGTGAGGGGGAGCGTTCGACGGCGTTCGAATCGACCCGGACGTCTCGTGCGCTTCGACCGGCACATCACGTGCTAGTCGCTCTCCCGAGGCGTCCGATCCGTGGCGTCGGTTTCGGAAGCACCGTCGGCCGTCGACGGCTCTCCAGGTGCACTCGGCTCGTCAGTCGAAGATGATTCCGACTCGGCCGACTCGCGCTGCTTCGCGAAAGTCGACCTCAGCGATTCGAGCGCGAGTCGTTCGTCGGCGGTCAGCGACGGATCGAGACGCAGCAGCGCCTCGGCCAACGTATCCGCCAATTGCGAATACTCGAAGCTCCTGCCGATCGCTTGGACCAGATCGTCCCGTCCGTGGTACGGGAAGAGGTCGATCAGCAGGGCGCGGCGCAGTTGAGGGACGTAATGCCGACGGATCCAACTCGTCTCGGGAACCTCGTCCAGCGAGACGGCGATCATCCGCAGCGGTTCGGCGGTCGTCTGGGAGGTCGGAAGGGGCGGGATCCAGAGGGGCGGGTAGGCGTCGGCGCCGAGCGAATCCATCCGTCGCAGTGCCTCGCGCAGCCGTCCGGCCGCGATCAGTCGTTCCGCTTCAGTCCGGCGCATCTGCTCGGGCTGTCCGAGCCCAAGCAGGATGATCGTGACGACCCCCGCGCCGACGCCGATCGCCGTGAGTCCGCGCCACNNATCCAATCGCCCCCCTGCGGACGCCAGAACCAAACGGCGACGAGCGACCCGATCAGAACGATCGGAAACGACAGGACGGTGACCAACATCACCATGAAGGTCGTTCGCGCGACCAGCTGCTCCCGCTCGGTCTGTCGCAACCCTCCCATCACGTCGATGATCGGTGCCGGAGCGAAGGACATCGCCGCGAAGACGATGACGGACGAGACGAGCAGCACCAGCGGCAGCACCGCTTGCCAGCGCAGTCCGTAGAGGACCGAGATGATGCGCGTCATCAACGCGACTCGCCAGAAGGCGACGATCGCCAACGTCGCCAGATTGAGTCGAATCGCATCAAGCGGCTCGACCATTCGTTCGTAGGGGATCGCATAGAACCAGGCGAGAGGC
>DMPQ01000258.1 GCA_003455945.1 Planctomycetaceae bacterium | reverse complement strand
GCGCTTCGGGCTGGTTGGGCGTGGCGGGAACCGTTGTCGTTCGCGGGGCGGAATCCGGGGCAACGCTTGGCGGCTCGTTTACTCGTCGCTCATCAGATAGGCGATCAGATCGGCCATCTGGTCGACGGTGATTTCCCGTTCGAGCCCTTCCGGCATCAGCGAGACGCCGGTGCTCCGCAGGTCGTCGAGGTCGCCGCGGCGGAGCGTTTCGGTCTTTCCTTCCGCCTGGCGCAGCGTCACGCTCGCCGCCGTCTCGCCGTCGATCATGCCGACCACCTGTCGTCCGTCGACCATCGAAGCGGCATAGGCGACGAACTGCGGATTGATCTCCCGGTTCGGGTCGATCACGTTCGTCATCAACGCTTCGGCGCCGCGATTCCGGAAGCTCGCCAGACTCGGCCCGACCTCATGGCCGACTCCGTCGACTCGATGGCAGTTCGCACAGACGCGCACGAACGTCGCGCGGCCTCGCTCGCGATCCCCTTCCCGGTCGAGCGCCGCGCGGTAGGTCGCGATCAATTCATCGCGCGGGCCGGGAGCGGCGATCAGGCGCGCCGCCAGCTCGCGCACCGTCGCGTCCGAATGATCGCTCAGCCGGCGCAGCTGCGACGGATCGAGATCGGTCGCCTGCAGCGTTCCGGCTTCGAGCGCTTCGAGCACCGCGACGGTCCAGAGCGTGCGCTCGAGCAGCCCCTCCATCGCACGGCGCCGCAGCGCCGGCGACAGCTCGGGGAGCTTTTCGATCAGCAGTCGGCCGATCGTCGGCGTTCCCCCTCGGGCCAACAGCGCATCGATCGCGCTCTGCTGCACCTCGATCGCCTCGGTCGGCACGATCAGACCGGCGAGCAGCGACAGCAGCGTCGCCTCGTCCGCTCGCCGCAGTTCCGCGATCGCCTCGATGCGCCGCTCGATCGACTCGGTCCGATCGACCGCCCGCTCGCGCGCACCGGCGATCGTCTCGGCCCGGCGAACCGCGGCGTCGGGGCCGAGGGCCGCATCGATCTCCGTGCGCCAGGCATGATCGGTCGGCCAACGTTCGAGCTGTTCGATCAAGGCCCGGTGCGATTCGAGATCACTCTCGCTCCATCGTTCGAGCCAAGCCAGCAACTCGGCCCGTTCCGTCGCCGCTCCGCGAGCGGCAACCTGACCGAGCAACTCCGCAATCCATGCCTTACCCGTGTCGGTATCGCGAACCGTTTCGGAGGTCAGCAGCGATTCGATCACCGTCGTCGATCCGGCGCCGAGCGACGACGTGACGGCGGTCCGAGCGACCTCGTCGGCATGATCGCGACGTGCGATGCGAGCGAGCGCGGCGTCGGCCGCCGGAGACCGAATCGCTCCCAACGTGAAGGCCGCCTGAGTTCGGACCTCGAGCGCCGGATCGTCGGCCGTCGCGGCGATCGCTCGCACCAGCGCGGCCGAAGGACTCGCGATTCGCTCGCTCCAGATCAGACTCCAGCGGCGCACCTGCGAGTCCGGATCCGACAGTCCGTCGATCACGATCGTCTCGTCAAGCGCTCCGTAGGCATCGAGAGCCGAGAGGAGATGCAGTGACTCGAGCGGCGTTCGATCGGCTGCCTGCCATCGGGCGACCAGCAGCGGAACCGCTCGCGGATCGCGGCGTTCGATCAGCAGCCGAGTCGCGGTGCGTCGCCACCAGATCCTCCGATCCGCCAGCGCCTCGACCAACTGTTCGTTCGCGGCCGATTCCAAACGCGGAGGCGGCGGCTGCTCGAACCTCTCCGGCACGACTCGCCAGATCCGACCTCGGTCGCGCCCCGAGTCGAGATCCAGGTGCTTCTTGATCGGCTCGGGGAGACTCGCCGGATGCTCGATCACCTCGCGATACATATCGATGACGTAGAGAGCCGCGTCGGGACCGATCGCGAACTGGACCGGACGGAACCAGATGTCGGTCGACGCGATGAACTCGCTCTGCACGTCGATCCGCTCGCCGACATACGAATTGCCGACTCGGGTCAGTCGCTTGCGGTGGACGAGATTGCTGCCGACATCGGCGACGATCGCCCAAGGAAGTTCGTCGCTCGTCGGATCCGGCTCGTACAGCGTGACGCCGGTGGCACCGGTGAAGTAGCCGGCCGGTCGCCCTCCCCCTTCGACCAACCCCGGAACGACACCGGTCGCGCGCAGCCGAGTCCGAACGATCCGCCACGGCTCGATCGGACTCGACCGATAGACGTCGGCTTGGGGGCCGTCGGCGGCGATCGAGATGGTGGGAGCCGGAGCGGCGAACCAGGGATTGCGCCCCAGGTACCGATCCTCGTAACGCGCAAAGCGGAGATGATCGCTGTTGGAACAGACGAACTTCTCGCCCCAGCGGTCGAAGTCCATGCCGTGCTGACCGCCTCCGGCCGTCGGCTCGATCGTTCCGGCGATCGGGTCCCACGCGAAGTCGCGACCGCGCAGTTCGAGCGGCGGCGCATCGGGGTTCGCATCGGTGATCAGCGATGCACCGGTCGTGCTCGCCGAGCCATGGATCCGATGATCGAGACCCCAGCGGAGCGAGTTCATCATTCCCTGGACGTTGCTGCGCGAGAAACCGGTCGCGACCCGCTCCCGCCGCTCCGCGATCCCGTCACCGTCGGCGTCGGTCAGCAGCAACAGATCGGGCGGAGCGCCGACGAGCACGCCACCGCGAGCGCAGAGAATCGCGGTCGGCCACGAGAGTCCCTCGGCGAAGATCGTGCTCGAATCGAATCGACCATCCCCGTTCTCGTCGACCAGGCGCCGAATCCGTCCGAGCGATTCGTCGGGGTGTTCCGAGTAATCGCGCATCTCGACGACGTACAGCCGTCCGTCCCCGTCGAAGTCGACCGCGATCGGATCGGTCACCAGCGGCTCGGCCGCCACCAGCTCGATCCGGAACCCGTCGGCGACGCGAAAGGTCGCCGCGGCGTCAGACGGCTCGACCGGAGCGATGCGCGGCAACTCGTCGGAGTAGTCCTTGTCGACGGTATCGTGAGGTTCCTGAGCGGCGGCGAACGGCGCGAGAACGAGAAGCATGGCGAGGCGCAGCGGCGTCGCGAGAGCCGGAGCGATGCGCGATCCGAGGCGAAACCTCTCGGACTCTGGGCGAGTTCCGTGACGAGGACGGGATGAGTCGACGGCGTGACGGACGCTCCGAGATGGTCCGGTTCCCCTGCCGCTTGCGAACGAGACGACGTCAACGGGCATGAGCGGGGGCCTCCGGAGGGGGCAGGAGCGGTCGGTCGTTCCCGATCGCGGGTGGGACGACAATAATCGCACGGTTGTCGTCGCCGATCCACCGGAGTCCGAACGATGCTGATCTACGACCGCGGAGTCGCGCTGATCCGCCGCATGACCGACCAAGGGCCCGAGTGGCTGTTGCGCTGGAACCCGACTCGGGAATGCTCCGAACTGATCGAAGCGGATCGGCTGTCGGGCGAGACGTATCGCGAAGCGCTTTATCGCGAGATCGACTGGCAGCTCGGCCTGGATCGGAAGAAGGACTACCTGATGTCGTCGGTTCCGCGACTGCATTTCGAACTGACGCCGTGCGGTCGCGTCCACCCGGCCAAGACGTTCGAGCCCGAGACGGCGAACTACGGTCGACTGGAACTGTATGCGGTCGAGGTGTACCGCGCGCCGACGCTCGAACGGTTGGCGGCCGACGAGAAGAACTGCTGGACGAGGCCGATCGAGCTGCTTGAAGGAGTCGACGGCCAGGGACGCGCTCTGCGCGAAGACCAGTTCCGTTGGCTCGAACGGACCGAAGCGATCGGCCGATAGAACGAGTAGAGCTCGCTGCAACGCCAGCCTCGCCGCAACGCCAGCCCGCCGTGCCTCCCAGCCCGCCGCGTCAGCAAGGGGTCCCCGTGCCTCCCGCCTCGGCGATCTGGCGCAAACGCTCCGGGGCGCGACGGGGCTGATCCCGGCGCTGCGCTTCGGGCTGGTTGGGTCGGTCAGAAGGCGAAGCCTCTCGCGCAACCCTGCCGTGCCTCCCAGCCCGTAGCGCCAAGCGCAGGGGCCACNNCGAGGGCGGTCGCACGACGACGAACACTGCGACCGAGGGCGGTCGCGCTACGACGAACGCGATCAGGAACCCCCGATGCTGAAACAGGAACGAGCGGAGACGATCCGCGGCATCCTGAACGAACTCTATCCGGACCCACCGATCCCGCTCGACCATCGCGATCCGTTCACGCTTCTGGTCGCCGTCGTGCTCAGCGCGCAGTGCACCGACAAGAAGGTGAACGAGGTGACTCCGGCGCTCTTCGCCGAGGCGCCGGATGCGGCGCGAATGGCTCGGCTGTCGGTGGAACGCGTCGAGAGTCACATTCGGCAGCTGGGACTTGCGCCGCAGAAGGCCAAGGCGCTCGTCGGTCTGTCGCGTGACCTGATCGAGAAGCACGACGGGCGCGTGCCGGCCGATTGGCAGGCGCTCGAGGCGTTACCGGGAGTCGGCCACAAGACGGCGAGCGTCGTGATGGCTCAGGCGTTCGGCATTCCTGCGTTCCCGGTCGACACGCACATCCACCGACTGGCACCGGGCTGGGGATTGTCGGACGGTTCGAGCGTGGAGCGCACCGAGCGGGACCTGAAGCGGCTGTTTCCCGAATCGAGCTGGAACCTGCTCCACCTGCAGATCATTCTCTACGGCCGCGAGTTCTGCACGGCCCGCGGCTGCGACGGCACGACCTGCCGGATCTGCCGCACCTGCTATCCCAACCGCCGCAAACCGGTCGCGACTCGCAAGGCGTGACCGTCAGCGGGTCGATTGCCGCCAGCCCGCAGCGTCAGCANNGCAGCCCGCCGCGCGCCGCCGGTCGGGCGGAGCGACGGGATCGGCTACGAGTGCATGCGCGGGAGGGGGTCGGTTTCGGCGAGGATCTTCGCTTCCTCGGCCATCAGTTCGTCCAGACGCGAGCGGACCTCGGCTTCGGGGCGGAAGAGCTTCGCCATGCGGACGTAGGTCGAATGGTGTCGCGCTTCCGACTCGAACAGCCCCGCGTAGAATTCCGCGAGTTCGCGATCCTTGACGTGGCGACTGAGCAGATCGAACCGCTCGCACGACCGCGCCTCGATGATCCCGGCGATCAGCAGGCGATCGACCCCCTTGTGCGGCTCGAACTTCCGGACCAGATCGTTGAGCGCTCTCCCGTAGCGACTCGGCTTCAGGCGCCGGAACGGGATCCCTCGCTTCTGCAGCAGGTCGAGAACCATGCCAAAGTGCTCCAGCTCCTCCTCAACGATCTCCGAGAGTTCGCGGCAGAGTGGCTGATGTTCGACGTACTGGAACATCAGGTTCATCGCGCAGCCGGCGGCCTTCTTCTCGCAGTGGGCGTGGTCGATCAGGATCTCGTCCAGATGCTCGTCGACCATCGCGAGCCAACGCTCGCTCGAAGCACTCTGCAGATGAAGCATCGGTCTCGGGTCCGGGGGCCAAGGAGGAACGGTTCGGATCGAGTCCAGACTACCGCCCGACCCAACCGGCGACCAGTTCCTTGACGGCGCACCCCAACCGCCACGTCTCTTCGCCATCCGGCACGAAATCGAGCGGCGTGATCGGCTCGGACTCGGTGACGAAATCAGCCGGAAGCGGGACCGGGTCGAGTCCTGCGGCGTGAGCCAAGCGGAGCGCTCGATTCATGTGCCAGGCCGACGTGATGACTCCGACGCGTTTGTCCGACGCCTCCTCTTTCTCCAGCAACTCAGCGAGCGAACGCATCTCTTCGCTGGTCGTTCGCCCGTCGATCCGTTCGATCCGTTCGTCCGAGATGCCGAGATCATGCAGGATCGCCACCGTCGCGTCGGCGGGAGTCAATTGGCCGTCGGTCGCCATCCCGTCGATCAGCGATCCGGTGCAGACGATCGACTCCGCCTTGCCGGTCTCGAGCATCCGGGCCGCAAGCATGACTCGATCACCGCCCGTACCGAGCTGTGCCGCACCGTTGGCTCCGGTATTGGTTCCGCCACCGAGAACCACGACGCGCGGGAGCGGCTGTTCGATCTCGAGCGGACGATGAGCCAGATACGGTCCTTCGAGGCTTCGATAGACCATTCCGACGAACCAGCCCGAGCCGACCAGAGTGTAGAAGAGCCAACAGCCGATGGTCGCGGCCATCATCACTCGGTCGCGGCGGCGCCAGACGACCACCACGATGCCGGTCAGCAGCGACCAGAGAAGGGCATCGGGCTGGATGAACCGAGTCAGCCCCTTTTCGATCCCGGCCACCCCGGCGGTCGCGAACATCGCGGCAACGATCGCCAGCGGTGGGATCGCGGCGCCGATCAGGAATCCGGGCCACTCCTTCGGAGGCCCGAGCCGCTCGTATTCCGGCCACTCGTGACTACGGATCCGACGCTTCGTTCCCATTGCCATGCGTGCTCTCCGAGCTTGCCCCAAGGAGATCGCTACGGCTTGAACCCAGGGTTCAGACTCCCCGACCGGAATCCGAACAGGTCAAGCGTTATGTACCGAAATCCTAAACGGACCAGCTCGTCCACAACACCACTGCGGAGGGGATAATCCAGAAGTTTCGTCAGATCTTCAGGATCCAACTCGATTCGTGCCAGATCGTCGCCGTGCAGTCGGACGCGGACGGTGGCGAACCCGAGTCCCTTCAGGAACCGCTCCGCCGCGTCGATCTTCGACAGTCGCTCGGGAGTCACCGAGATCCCGTAGACGATTCGACTCGCCAGACACGGAGTCGCCGGCTTGTCGTGGACTTCGAGCTGCCACAAGCGAGCCAGCTCGCGGACCTGATCCTTGCCGATCCCCGCTTCGACCAGCGGCGAGACGACGTCGTGCTGAGAAGCGGCTTCGAGTCCCGGGCGGTAATCCCCCAGATCGTCCGCATTGGTTCCGTTGACGATCGGCCAGCCGGCTCGGGCCTCAGGCGTTTCGGCCAACGCCCGGTAGAGGTTCGTCTTGCAGTAGAAGCAGCGCCGCACNNCTTGCAGTAGAAGCAGCGACGCACATCGTTGCGGACGTACGCCGGGTCGTCGATCTCGCCGGCCTCGACGATCTGCAGATCGAGGCCGATCGCACGAGCGACTCGTTCGGCCGTCTGCCGCTCCCCTTCCGCCACCGCCGGTCCGATCGCCATCACGACTCGAACCTGTTCCCGTCCCAGTCGTCGCGCCGCCGCCGCCGCGACCACCGCGCTGTCCACTCCGCCCGAGAAGGCGACGACACCGCGTCCCAGACGATCGAGCGACCGAGCGAGTCGGTCGGCGCGCTCGGCCCCGATCGCCGCCGCGACCGCTCGCTCGTCGAATCGCTCCGTCACCGTCGGATCAAGGGACATGACGCTCGAACCTCACGTCGTCGATCGCGCGAGCCAGTTCGGCCGGGGCGCGATCGAGGGACAGGCGGACCGGCGCGTCATAGCCCGAGGCATACAGGACGAGGACCGGCAACCGCTCGTAGCCCTTCTCCGCCATCCACTCCCGATCCTCGTCCTTCTTCGGATCGAGAGCCATCAGCACGTTGACTCCGCCCAGGCGATTCATCGCCTCGCGCACCTGAGGATCGTCGAAGATCGGCAGCTGATGAGGGATCTGCGGATCGGCATCCGCCTCGAGCATCACCAGCACCTTCATCTTCCGCTTCGACTTCTCGAACCCGGCGAGCACCTCCGGATCGGCTCGCCGAAACGAGATGGCCATGTTGGGAACGATGTAGCGGACCGCGAACGCCTGATAGACGAAGGTCAGCAGCATCACGACGACCAGAAACAGCAGCGTCTTGCGGAGGGCGGCGCGCGCCTGAGGCTGTTCGGGAACGAGGCGGATCATCGGACCTCCATCGCAAGGTCGACTCGACGCGGAAGCGGCTCCGCGAGCCGGCTGCGGGTCATCGATCGGAGAGCGGCCAAGGTTCGGCGGCCTCCGCGGCAGGTCGCCCGAGCCGATGTCGCGGAGGGTTCGGCAGGGTCCCGTGAGCCCCCGCCGCTCTGGGCGACGATCGGCCGAAGCCCTACAGTGAGCGGCTCGCGATCGCACCGGCCCCTCGCGACGGCCACTTCCGCGAGATCGATCATGACCAGCGTCGCGCCGCATGGGAAGGCGGCAAGTCGCCTGCGGGAACTCCCCGATCTGCTCTTCGAGTCCGACCGCTTCGCTGCGGCGTGCGAGGCGCTGCGCGCCGGGAGTCCGGCGACCTTCGACAACGTCTGGGGTTCTTCGGTCGCCGCGGTCGTCGCCGCGATCCGCAAGCGAGTCGATCGGCCGCTGCTGATCATCGCTCCGACCGCCGAAGCGATGGATGATCTGGCCGACGACTTCGCCACCTTTTCGGACGAACGGATCGAGCGGTTTCCGCCGGGGCTGGACGACGACGGAGCGTCGCGAGCTCGGGACGAGGCGTACGGGACGCGCATTCGGCTGCTCAAGTGCTGGCTCCGCGGCAACGCCGCGCGGGTCGTCGTCACCTGTCCGCACGCGCTGCTGCAGAAGGTCCCGGAAGCGACCGAACTGCTCGGATCATCGCGCGTGCTCCGGACCGGCGACAAGCTCGACGTCGATTCGTTTCGGCGATGGCTCGTCGAGAACGGTTACCAGGCGATGACGGCGGTCGAGCTGCCGGGCGAGTTCTCGGTCCGCGGCGGCATCGTCGATCTCTTCGCGCACGACTGGCCTCGCCCCGTCCGGATCGAACTGTTCGACGACGAGATCGAATCGCTCCGCCAGTTCGACGTGGCGACTCAGCGCACCGTCGCGTCGGTCGACTCGATCGAGCTGACGGTGCTTTCGACCGCTCGCAGCGGCGATGCGCATGTCGCAGCGGCACTCCCGCCCGACACCTGCGCGATCTGGCTCGAACCGACTCGGATCGAGGAACAGGCGGCACACCTCGCCTCGCTCGTCGAGATTCCGGGAGTCCGTCACGACTGGGCCGATGTCCGTCGCTCGCTCGCGCCGCTGCCGGTCGCGACGATCGCGGCGCTGGCGGCGGGGAGTCTGGGGGTCGAGTGCCGTCTGCCGATCGAATCGCTGGAGCGGTTCGACGGCGATCTCGATGCGCTGCGGGCGACGCTCGATCGAGTCGCGGGGGAGTTCGACGTTCGAGTCGTGACGCGGACCGAAGGAGAGATCGAACGAGTCGCGGAGATCCTCCAGGCGACTCGGGTTGCCGCGACCGGACGACTGGCACTGTCGGTCGGCTGCATCCATGCCGGCTTCCGTCTGTTGTCGCATCGCGTGCTGGTCGTCGGTTGCGATCAGCTCTTTCGGCGCGGCGAACTCAGGCGACTCCCGAAGCGCCGTCTGGGCAAGGCGATCGACAGCTTCCTCGATCTGCGCGAAGGGGATCTGGTCGTCCATCTGGCGCACGGCATCGGTCGCTACCGCGGTCTGCAGGTGATCGCCAAGGGGGGCTGCGCCGAAGAGCATCTGGAGCTCGAGTTCGACAAGGGGACGCGTCTGTTCGTCCCGGCGACGCGGATCGATCTGGTGCAGAAGTATGTCGGCGGGAGCAAGACTCGCCCGCGACTGGCGCAGATCGGCGGCAAGATGTGGGTCCGCCAGAAGAAGGCGGCCGAACAGGCGGTCACCGACATGGCGGCCGAGATGCTGGTGCTGCAGGCGCAGCGCCGCAGTCGCCCCGGCATCGCGATGCGCTCCGATACGACCTGGCAGCTCGAGTTCGAGAACGCCTTTCCCTATCGCGAGACGCCCGATCAGAACGATGCGATCCGCGCCGTGAAGTCCGACATGCAGACCGCTCGCCCGATGGATCGCCTGATCTGCGGCGACGTCGGGTTCGGCAAGACCGAAGTGGCGATGCGAGCCGCATTCAAGGCGGTCGAGAACGGCTATCAGGTCGCCGTCCTCGTTCCGACCACCGTGCTGGCCGAACAGCACTTCGAGACGTTTCGCGAGCGGATGGCGGAGTTCCCGCTCGAGATCGCCAAGCTCAGCCGCTTCTGCACGCCCGAAGAGCGGAAGCGGAATCTCGTCGGCCTGCGCGACGGCAAGGTCGACATCGTCGTCGGCACTCATCGACTGGCCTCGAAGGATGTGCAGTTCGCCAATCTGGGCCTGGTGGTGATCGACGAGGAGCAGCGGTTCGGTGTCGAAGTGAAGGAGCGGCTCAAGGCGAATCGCCCCGATGTCGACGTGCTGACGCTGAGCGCCACGCCGATCCCGCGGACACTGCACATGTCGCTCGTCGGCGTGCGGGACATCTCGAATCTCGAAACGCCTCCCGAAGAGCGGATGGCGGTCGAGACGCGCGTGACTCGTTGGAACGACGAACAGATCCGCCACGCGATCCTGCGCGAGCTGAACCGGGACGGGCAGATCTACTTCGTCCACAACCGGGTGCAGGACATCGGTCTGGTCGAGCATCGCCTGAAGCAGATCGTCCCCGAGCTGCGGATCGGGATCGGTCACGCGCAGATGTCCGAACAGCGACTGGAGCGCGTCATGCGCGACTTCATCGCGCATCGCTTCGACCTGCTGCTGGCGACGACGATCATCGAGAGCGGCCTGGACATTCCCAACGCGAACACGATCTTCATCGACGAGGCGGAGCGATACGGACTGGCCGACCTGCATCAGCTCCGCGGACGAGTCGGTCGGTACAAGCATCAGGCGTACGCCTATCTGCTGGTCGACACGCGCAAGCACGTCAATCCGATCGCCGCCAAGCGTCTGAGAGCGATCGAGGAATACAGCCAGATGGGAGCCGGGTTCTCGATCGCGATGCGCGATCTCGAGATCCGCGGCGCCGGCAACCTGCTCGGAACCGAACAGAGCGGCCATATCGCGACGGTCGGTTACGAACTGTATTGCCAGCTCCTCGAGAACGCGGTCCGGACGCTGCGGCAGATGCCGCCGAAGCTGACGCTCCACGTCGACGTCGATCTCCCTCACGACGCATACCTGCCGACCGAGTACGTCGCCGATCCGCGACATCGGATCGACCTGTACCGGCGCCTGACGCGCGTCGAGAGTTACGACCAGCTGCCGCCGCTCCGCGAAGAGCTGGTCGACCGGTTCGGACCGTTGCCGCCGGCCGCCGAACGATTGTTGGAGGTCGCCGAGCTGCGGTTGGATGCGGCCGTCTGGCAGATCGACGCGATCTTCATCGAGGAGCCGTACCTGGTCTTCCGCTCGGCCCATGCCCCGCGTCTCGAGCAGCTCAAGCGGGCGAATCGCTGGCCGTTGCGAGTCGTCGACCAGCAGTCGGCCTACCTGCGATTGGGTGAGGACCAACGGACCCCCGACCATCTGCTGGCGATCGCCAAATCGGTCTTGCGGCCCGGCGGCTGAGACTTCTATACTCCGCGCGCCGCGGCCGCCGGAGGAGGGAGTCTCCGCGGTTCGACGTTGCGCGAGCCGATCGGTTCGCCTCGGTCGCGGCGTC
>DMPQ01000158.1:203-11777 GCA_003455945.1 Planctomycetaceae bacterium | reverse complement strand
GGTGACGGTGTGCTCGACCTGGACGCGGGGGTTCACCTCGATGAAGTAGAACTCGCCGCGATCGGCGTCGACCAGGAACTCGACGGTGCCGGCATTGGCGTAGCCGACGGCGCGGCCGATCTTCAGCGCCGCATCGCAGAGCCCCTGCCGGACCTTCGGGTCGAGGTTCGGGGCCGGAGCGATCTCGACCACCTTCTGGTGGCGGCGCTGCACCGAACAATCCCGTTCCCAGAGATGAACCAGGTTGCCGTGCGTGTCGCCGAGCAGCTGCACTTCGATGTGCCGTGCCCGCTCGACGAAGCGTTCCAGAAAGACGTCGCCGCAGCCGAAGGCCGAAAGCGCCTCGCGCTGAGCGGTCTCGAAGGCGTTCGGCAGCTCGGCGGCGCTGCGAACGACGCGCATGCCGCGGCCTCCTCCCCCCATCGCCGCCTTCATCATCACGGGATAGCCGAGTCGTTCGGCCAGTTGCTTCGCTTCCGCCAGATCGGACAGCGGCCGCTCGCTCCCGCCGAGGACCGGAACGCCCGCCTTGGCGGCGATCGTTCGCGCGGTCGTCTTGTCGCCGAGCGCCCGCAGCATGTCGGGAGTCGGACCGATGAAGATGATCCCCGCCTGCTGGCACGCCTCGGCGAACTGCGCGTTCTCGCTCAGAAAGCCGTAGCCCGGATGGATCGCGTCGACCTGATGCTCGACCGCCAGCGCGACGATCCCCGGGATGTCCAGGTACGCCCGAATCGGCTCGCCCGTCTTGCCGATCCGATACGCCTCGTCCGCCTTGAACCGATGCAGCGCGTAGCGATCCTCGTGCGAGTAGATCGCGACCGTGCGGATCCCGAGTTCGGAAGCGGTCCGAAAGACGCGAATCGCGATCTCGCCGCGATTCGCCACCAGCAGTCGTCGGATCGGTCTCATGCGCGTCAGTCAACCGTCAGGAGAGGTCGGAGCTTGGGCCAGGGGAACGACCGAGGGACGAGCCGGATCACGCGCCGCCGGTCGCTCGTTCCGCACTCGCCCGCTCTGCGGAGCGTGGCGATCGAGCGAAGTACCGTTCGGCAGCGAGACGCTTCATCGACGACTCGACCCGAGTCGTCGGCGCGAAACCGAACGCGCCCCTTCTTGTTCGCGGCGGCCGGCGCTGAACAATCAGCGTTCGGCCGACGATCCGGGCGCCTCGAGGCGCGGGGCAATCGGAGCGCCGACATCCCGTTCGTCATTCCTCGATCGTTGTACCAGCCCCTTGCGGCTCGTCATACTCCCCCGCATCCACGATGCGATCGAGTCGACACCGCTCGCCGAACCACTGACCGCCGCCTCGGAGTTCTCGCGATGGAAATCCTGATCGCCGACAAGCTCTCGCCCCGCACCGTCCAGCGTCTGGAAACAGCCGGGCATCGGGTGCGGCAGGAAGCGCAGCTGACCGGCGACACGCTCCCCGGCGCGATCGGAGCGGCCGACATCCTCGTCGTCCGGTCGACCAAGGTGACCGCCGCGACGCTCGCCGCCGGATCGAAGCTGTCGCTGGTGATTCGAGCCGGCGCCGGCACCAACACGATCGACGTGGCCGAAGCGAGCCGTCGCGGGATCTATGTCGCCAACTGCCCCGGCAAGAACACCGATGCGGTCGCGGAACTGACGATCGGACTGATCGTCGCCGCCGATCGACGGATCGCCGACGCGACGATCGATCTGCGCAGCGGCAAGTGGCGCAAGGGGGAGTACGGCAAGGCTCGCGGACTGCGCGGCCGAACACTCGGCATTCTCGGTCTCGGTTCGATCGGCAAGCGCGTCGCCGCCATCGCTCAGTCAATGGGGATGCAGGTCGTCGCTTGGTCCCGGAGCCTGACGACCGACCTGGCGGAGTCGCTGAACATCGGCTGGTGCGCGTCGCCCGCCGAAGTCGCGAAGATCGCCGACGTCCTCTCGATTCACGTCGCGGCGGCCCCCGAAACCGACAAGCTGATCGACGCCGAACTGCTGGCGCTGCTCCCCGACGGCGCCATCGTCGTCAACACGTCGCGCGGCGAGACGGTGGATGAAGCGGCGATGGCCGAGGCGATCGCGTTGCGAGGGATTCGCTACGCCACCGACGTCTTTCGCGACGAGCCGGCCGGGAATGACGGAGCGTTCGACAAGACCGAGTTCGCCGGGCGAGTCACCGCGACTCCGCATATCGGCGCATCGACCGATCAGGCGAGCGAAGCGATCGCCGACGAGGTGGTGCGGATCGTCGACGAGTTCCTCGCGACCGGCCGACCGCCGGGAACGGTCAACCTGCAGCAGCGATCGGCCGACGGTTGCACGCTGGTCGTGCGGCATCTGAACAAGGTCGGCGTGCTCGCCGGCATTCTCGATGCGCTGCGCGAAGAAGGGATCAACGTTCTGGAGATGGAGAACGTGATCTTCAAGCACGGCATCGCCGCCTGCTGTTCGCTCCGACTGGACGGTCCGCCGAGCGCGGGTCTGGTCGAGCGGTTGGAACAGGTCGAGGCGCATGCGAGCGTGCAGGTCCGCGGCTCGCGAAGCTGAGACAACGCACGCCGCGTCGGGTCTGCTGCGGGCCTCGCCGATGCGATGGTCGCGATGACGGCGACTTCCCTGAAGACTCCGGCAGCGTTCCCGAGCCCGAGCCGTTCAGTCCTCGTCGTCGTCGGCGTCGGCGACCGCATCGAGTCCCAGAAGCTTCCGCAGGATCCGACGCAGCTCGCGGAACTTGATCGGCATGGCAAGGTGGACGTGCGTCGACGTCAGCTTCGCTTCGTTCGCGAAGTGCCCCTGCTTTTCGCTCGTCACCAGAATCGCCGGAAGGTTCTTCGTGTTCTCGTGACTGCCGAACTCGTTGAAGGCGTCGAGCGCGTCGAAGCCGAGGGCCGAACAACCGAAGATGACGCAGTCGGCCGGGCGATCGGATGCCGAGTCGTCGAAGAAGTTGCGGAAGCGAGCGAGACCGCGCGTCGGATCGCTGAAGATCAGCACGCGGTAACCGACCGACTTGAGCTTGTCGCGTAGCCGATCCTGCATGCCGGCATGCGATTCGATCAGCATGATCGTCCGATTGCGCCCTTCGTGTTCCTTCAGTTCGCGCTTGCGGTACTCTTCGAGATCCTTCTTCGCCAGTTCGGCGTCGTAGGTCCGATTGTCGCCCGCTTCGGCGGCGGCGAGCGCATCCTGCAGCATCGAAACCGCATCGCCCGGCGTCTGGACTCGCTTCTCGGGGTCGAGCTCCAGGCACTGATTGACGAGCATCACCGTCCGATGCGGCAGCGACGGCTCGATGATCGCGATCGGCTTGATGTCGCGGTAGCGCTGCACGCTCAGTCGCTGGATCCGCTCCTTGGTTTCGACCAGCGGCGGCTTCCCCGTGAGCATGTGATAGAGCATGCAGCCGAGGAAGAAGATGTCGCTCCGCTTGTCGTCGCGGCGCACTCCGGTCGCTCGTTCGAGTCCCGCGTAATCGATCGAACGGGGATTGTTCCCCGCTTCCGACTTGTCGTCCGCGGCGGCCGCCGCCGCCGCGAGACCGAAGTCGACGAGCATCGCTCGACCGCGACTCGAAAGCAGGACGTTCGAGAGCTTCAGATCGCGGTGCGTGATCCCCTTCTGATAGGCATGATCGAGACCGGCCGCGATGTCCTTGGTGATCGACAACGCGGTGGTCAGCTTCAGCTTGCCGTGCACCTTGACGAAGTCGCGAAGGTTCTGCCCTTCGACGAAATCCATCACCATGTAGAAGCGACCGCGCTCGTCGGCGACGTCGTAGATCGGCACGATGTTCGGATGCCGGAGCGTCATCACCATCTTGGCTTCGCTCAGGAACCGATCGCGCGTCCCCGAATCCTGGGTGTAGCGCTGCCGGAGCACCTTGACCGCACGCACCTCGCCCGAGTCGCGATGGACCGCGCGATAGACGCGCGCGAACGTACCGGCACCGACCAGATACAGCACCTTGTACGGGCCGTAGAAGTAGCCCGCGACATGCCCTTCCAGGACTCGGTCGATCTGCCAGTTGGTCATCAGCTCGCGACGGAGCAGCTGCTGCTGCAGAGCCGCGAGTTCGACGTGCCGCGATCCGAGTTCGCCGAACACCACGTCGAGCTGTCGAGGCTCGAGCAAGTTGGTGTCCAACAGACGCTGCGCGAACTGATCCGTGGTGACGTTGGACATGCCCAACCGGTCGACGAGGGGGACGAAGCGGACCGAGAAGAGTGCGGACTCGACGCACGCCCCCTCCGATCGGGCCTCATCGGCCGACGGGAAGAGCGCACCCGAAGTTCGATCGTATTCGAGCCCCCCGCCACTCGCAACCTTCACCGTTCCGCCACCCCGACCGGTTCAAGGGAAGAGACTCGTCCCGAACCGAATCTTCCGTCTCGACCGCCGCAAAGCGTCGGCGAACCGAGCCGCGATGGATCGTCAGCGCACGTTCGACGAAGCGAATCGGAGCCAAGAAACGAAAGAGCGGCGGACCCCTGGGAAAGGTCCGCCGCTCGCTCCGAGGGCAAAGTCAGGATGGAGGAGCCGTTCCGATCGGGCGCCGGGCTGGGAAGCGGGTCAGGAGGAGAGTTTCCGGCGAGATCCGATCGACGCGGTCGCCGAGTCGCCACCAAGGGGGACTCAGTCCGCGTTTCCGCCATCCAGGCTCTGCTTGTAGGCATCTCGTTCGCGACGCGTCGCTTCGAGATCGAAGACCAGGTACTTCATGTCCAGCCGGAGCTGGCTGAGCGCTTCCTGAACGAGCGAGAGGATCCGGCGACGACGCTTCGTGCTGTCGACGACTCGCTGCATCAGCGGTTCGAGTCGGGCGCGATACTGCATCGGCATCGCCTCGATCTCGCGGACCAGTTCCTGCATGTCCTTCGGGATCTCTTCGACGGGGGCCGAGGCGAGGCGAGGATCGCTGTTCATCAGGGTTGATCTCCGGGGGTGTCGCGTCTGACACCCATGAAAAGCAGGCGGTGTGCCGTTCCCTGGCGAGCGAACGATCCGTGTTCGACAACTCCCTACACATCAACGACTTGCGTCATTCTGCGTCCGGCGTGGTCCCCACGCCTCATGTTGCACGATCGCCACGCTTTGGCCTGGAGTCGCTCTCCAAACCCTGATAGAAGCTCGACTTGCGTCGTCCTGTCGCCGAAATGCGACATGCTTCCCGAAGGCGACCGCACGCGGCGTTTCCGAAACGCCGATGACCCGATTAGACCGAGCGGCTGCACCCGAAACGAGTCGATTCCGCAGCGATTCGCGAAAAAGGAAGGCCATGGACGGCCCGAAACGCGAAACCTTGCCGCCCGAGACGATTTCCCGGTCGCTCGTCGACCGACGCGGCCCTGTCGTCACGTCGCTCGGATCGAGCCGCCGGTCGATGTTTCGCTCTCAGGTCGTCACGCCGCTGCTTGCCCCCCTGGTCCTGCTCGTTCTCCTCCCCTCGACGACGCCGCTCGCTGCCCAGGTGCAGCTCGATCGGTTCGAGAGTCCGCATGTCAGCTGGAAACTGGTCGAAGAGGACTGTGCCGCGCAGATCGTGCTCCATCAGCGAACCGGGGCCGATCGCTTCTCGGGCGACCTGAGCGAGACGATCCGGATTCGGGCCGGGCAGGGGACTCGCGCCTATCTGTTGCACCCGGTCCCTCCCTGTCGACTCCTCCCCTCCTTCGCTCCATCGCTTTGGATCAAGTCGAATCGCCCCGGCCTGAGACTGATGGCGGTCGTCGAGTTCCCTCACGAGCCGGCTCCCGACGGCGAGGGCTTCGTCAAGCGTCTGATTCGCGGCCCGTCGTACGACAAGGTCGGCGAGTGGCAACAGCTCGACTTCGCCCGGCTGCCGATCGACTTCAAGCTCCTGTTCCAGCGTGCCGTGCATGCGGTCCGACTGAACACCGGCCGTCCCGACTTCGATGCGCGCGATGCGTTCGTGTCGGGGATCGTGCTCGACATCTACGGCGGGCCGGGCGAGACGGTGGTCTGGACCGACGACTTGGCGATCGAGGGGTTCGTGCCGCTCGAGTCGGCGACCGACGAAGTGATCGATGCGGCCGAGGTCGTCGATCGTTCGTCACGGGCGTTCGACGTCCGCAACGTCGCCTGGCAACAGGAGATCGTTCTGCCGGACGGTTCTCGTCCGTGGCAGTCGACCGGTCGGACGAGCATTCCGCGCCGCGACGAGACGCATCTGATCGTCGACGAACGCCCCTTCTTCCTGAAGCTGGTCGATCATCAGGGGGAGCCGCTGGAGCAGTTGGCGGCGATGGGTTTCAATGCGGTCCGCCTGACCGCCGCGCCGACCAGCGCGGTCAATCAGGAAGCGGCGCGCCTGGGGCTCTGGATCATCGCACCGCCTCCTGCCGGCTATCGGGCGCTTGCCGACGATCGCGAGTTCACGCGCGTGCTCGCCTGGAGCGTCGGCACTCAGCTCGATGCCCGCAGCGAACAGGCGCTCGGCGAATTGGCCGGAAGCCTTCGCACCTCGCCGGCGACTCGGTCGCGACTGTTGCATGCCGACGTCCGGCCGCTGGCGGCGCGCCACAGTCGGACACTGGATCTCGTCGAGACGCCGTTGACCGGCGAACTCGGTTGGCCGGCCGGCATCGATCCGTACGATCTGCTCGTCGACTTTCGGACCCGATGTCGCGGCGGGACGCTGCTGATCGGAGCGATTCCGCTGGAAGCGAGTCCGGCACTCGTCCGTCAGGTCGCCGCACTCGGCGGCGGCAACGTCCCCGATCTCGAAACGACTCCGGAGGCCGCGAAGCGCGCCGTCTTCGCGGCGATCGCGGCGGGCGCACGAGGGATCGCGATCCGCACCACCGGTCGTCTGGACGGCCTCGACTCCGCTTCGCGCCGCCGAGCGGCGACGGCGCGCTGGATCAACGGTTGGATCGATCGCCTGGAACCCTGGGCAGCCGGAGGGCAGGTCGGCTCGGTCGTCGGCACTTCGCGCCCCGATTGGCGAGCCGCTTCGATCGAGACGCCTCGCGCACGCCTGCTCATCGCATTGCCGGCCGACGGCTCGGTCGTCGGCACGCCGCCCGAACTCGCGCTGCTCGACTCGGGAGCCTTCGTTTCGGCTCGCGCCCTGCGGGTGACCGAGACCGGCGTCCGCCCGCTCGTGCAACGCCGCACGCCGACCGGTTCCTCCATCCTGCTTCCGGAGCGCGATGTGGTCGAGGCGGTCGTGCTGACTCAAGACCCGTTGGCCGTCGCGCATCTGGATCGAGCCGAAGCGCCGGACGAGGCGATCGATCAGCTCGCGCTGCAGCAGGAGCTGCTCGCCAGCTGGACCGGCAAGCAATCGAACGTGCAGGGAGAGCTGGAACCTTATCGAGCCGGGAGTGCCGAGGCGTATGCCGTCTTTCGCCGCTCGATCGAGACGACGGCCAACGGCGAGCGGATGCTGCTGGGGCGCAATCTCGACGCCGCGTACGCCTCGCTCGTTGCGGCCCGAAGCGAACTCGATCGCTCGCGTCGCCTGCTCGTCGACTCGGCTGCCGGTCCCTTCGCGACTCCGGGCGCCAGTCCGCTCTGTCTGGACATCGGCAGCCTGCCGGCGCACTGGGATCTCGCGCTGCGACTGCGAGGGACACCGTGGCTCGGCAGCACGCTCCCCGGTGGCGACTTCGAGGACCTCGGTCACATGGTCCGATCCGGTTGGCGGAACGACCGCTGGGCCGCGACCGGTGAAGAGGTATCGATCGAACTCACGACCGAGGCGGCTCACGGCGGCAACATGGCGCTGCGAGTCAGAACGTCAGGGCCCGCGACTCCGCCGGTCCCCGGCATCGATGCCGCGACCGTTCGACTGACGAGTCCCGAAGTGCGCGTCGAAGCGTCGCACGTCGCCCGCATCCATGGTTGGATCCGCGCCGTTCCCGGCGACTCGCAACGCCCGCTCAAGATCTGGATCGAGGATTCGCTCGGCGGATCCCGACTGGGGCGCTGGCTGACGATTCGCCCCGGCGAGTGGCAGGAGTTCACTTCGTATCGCGGCGCCTTCGACACCTCGCCGCTAACCGTGACGATCGACATCCAAGGCTACGGCGAAGTCCTGCTCGACGATCTGACCGTCCACACCGCGCTGCCGACCGGCCGTCGCTGAGGCGATCTGCCGCGAGTCACGGGATCGTCAGGAATTCGTTGGTGTTCCAGAGCGCTCGCGGCAGCGCCGGCCAGCCGATCGACTCGACCAGTTCCAGACAATCCGCCGTCTCGTCGTCGCTCGGTGTCCGTCGCAGGATCAGTTCGAACGCCAATCGGACTCCGGCCCGCGGATCGGTCGCTCCCACGTCGGCCAGACGCTCCGCCAGCAGCTCGCACTGATCGAGCACGAAGTTCGAATTGAGCAGGTTGAGCGCCTGCAGCGGACTGGTCGAATCGGTTCGGCGCGGACAGACCTGCCCGGCGTCCGGAACATCGAACAGACCGAAGACCGGATCCTGCTCCATGCGGACCTTGGTCATGTAGACCATTCGTCGCCATGTTTCGGGACCGAACCGCTCCTTCGGGACGTAGTTCCGCACGTAGTTGTCGTTCGGCTCGAACGCCGAATAGCCGGGGCCTCCGGCGCGGCGGTCGAGCAGCCCGGCCGAATCCAGAAGCGTGTCGCGAATCGCCTCCGCTTCCAGACGTCGCGGCGGATATCGCCACAGCGTCACCGCCTCGGCATCCCGATCGGCGGCAACCGGATCGGGGCGTCCCGACCGCCTGAAGGCCGCGCTCGTCACCATCCGCCGGATCGCGAGCTTGAACGAACGATCGCGACGCAGCTCGATCGCCAGGCGTTCGAGCAGTTCGGGATGAGCGGGAGGATCGCCGTTCTTGCCGAAGTCGCTGGGAGTCGACACGATGCCGCGACCGAAGGCGAACTGCCAAAGACGATTCGCCATCACGCGCCACGGAAGCGCCTGGTCGGTCGACGAGAGCCAGAGAGCGAGTTCGGTCCGCCGCTCCGTTTCGCTCGAGCCGGTCAGATCGCGCATCGGTACGGTCGAAACGAGGGTCTCGGGCGCTCCCGGCTCGACCACCTCGCGCGGCGCCATCGGATCCCCTCGATACAGTCGATGGATCGTCGGCGGTTCGGCGAACGTACCGGCATAAGCGGTCATCGCGGTCGACGTGTCGCTCCGCTCGATGTCGAGGAGGCGATCGAGTTCGTCCGCGATCCGCTCGGCTCGATCAGCCGCTTCCGCCGTCGCGCCGCCGAAACGTTCGGAGCGCCACGGCGAAGGGACTGCCGTCGCTGGAGCATGACTCCGATGGTCAGCGACCGGAATCCAGGTGCCGTCGATCGAACGAACCTCGATCGACCAGCGCGTTGCGGTCCGATCGAGGAACTTTCCCTCGCGGTCCCGCCCCCAGACGATGCGATCGATCGACTCCCCCTCGGGCCACGCGATCTCGATCACCCCGGAGCCGGCTCGATTCGAGATCCAACTGTGATCGTTGCCGTAACGACCGTCGTTGACGTGTTCCAGTCGATGGATCGCGTACCCTTCGAGGTCGCCCGAGGAGGTCGCGATGCCACCCGCCGACGCAAGCGCCACATTGCGTGATCCGTCGCTCGACCAGACCTCGAGCTCGTCCAGACACGGCTCGCTGGAGTTCGTCGCATCGATCGTCATGCGGACCGCATCGGCGATCACCGGCGGGAAACGAAGCTCGTTGAGAGTCGTCGCGATCGGTGCCCGCAGCGGCGGGCTCGTCGACACGCGCGAATCGTCCGACCCCAGCGGCGCCACGACGATCGCGTCGGCGGTGATCGCCGACTGAACGCCTCCTCCGACCACCAACAGGACCGAACCGGCCCCGATCGGATGCGATCCGAGATCGAACCAGCCGCTCCAGCGAGTCGCTCCGAACGGCGCTTCCGTTCCGTCGGCGAATGCCTGCTGATCGACGGTCGCCAACAGGCGGCGATCGTCGCGCGTCGCAAGATCGCCATCGAGATCGAGTTCGTAGCGCGCCTGTTGCGAGTGCGTCTGCCAACCGCATCCCCAAGAGCACCAGATCCGAACCTGCGCCGCGTCGGGCAAGCGATAGCCGAGGATCGGAAGGTCGGGAACGTTGTCCCACCACGAGTACGGCGAACCGAGCGACGGCAGACGGCGCGGCGAACCGGGATCGGCCGAGGCGCCGCGCGAGTTCCCATCGGTCAGGATTCCTTCGCCTCGCGGCTCGACCAACCGAAACGCTCCGTCTTCGGACGGTCGATCGTCGATCAGCACCGTGCCGAAAGGAACGACGGGAACGCGAGGGGACTCGAGCGACGCGAGCTGAGCTTCGAGCTCCGCGATGCGGCGACGTCGCTCGGTCCGAGCGAGTCGCAGGTTCGGGTCCTCGTCGAGCACGACCGGTCGCGAACCATGGTTGACTCCCGCGAAGACCGCCTGCAGGGCGTAGTAGTCGCGCTGCGAAACCGGATCGAACTTGTGATTGTGGCAGCGGGCACAACCGAGCGTCAGACCGAGAAACGACGTCCCGGTCGTGTTGATCATGTCCGCCAGTTCGTCCTGGCGCTGCATCGCCGTCAGGACCGGATCGCTGCTCTTCACCTGATCCCAGGCGCCGCCGACCAGAAATCCGGTCGCCTCGTCGACGCCGAAACGATCGCCGGCGATCTGATCGCGGATGAATCGGTCGACCGGGCGATCCTCGTTGAACGAGGCGATGACCCAGTCACGATACGGCCATGCATCGTTGCGAGGAACGTTCGTCTCGAAGCCGCTCGTCTCGGCGAACCGGACGACATCCAGCCAGTGCCGTCCCCACCGTTCGCCGAACGCCGGACTGGCGAGCAATCGGTCGACCTGACGTTCGAACGCATCAGGTCGATCGTCGGTCAGGAATCGGGCCACCTCATCGCGATCGGGGCGCAGGCCGGCGAGCACAAGCCAGACGCGCTGGAGCAGGTCGGTCCGATCGGCCGGTTCCACGGCGACGATCCCGCGCGCCCGACGCCCTTCGCCGAGCCAGCGATCGATCGGCCCGCGATCCTCGTCGGCTCCGACCGCCGGCAGGGTCGCGTCGGCCAGCGGGCGAAACGACCAAGGGAGCGGCTCTTCCTCGTCGCTCCCGTCGCTCGGCCAGATCGCCCCTTGGCGAATCCATTCGCGCAGCACGTCGAGCTGCTCGTCGTCCAGTCGCTCGCCGTCCGGAGGCATCACGACATCGCTGTCCGGATCGGACAACACCTGCATCAGTCGACCGACGCGAGGATCCCCCGGCACCACCAACGGCTCCCCCGAATCCCCTCCGGCCAGCGCCGACGGGCGATCGAGTCGCAGTCCCTCTTCGGCTTCATCGGGTCCGTGGCAGTCGATGCAGTGAGTCGCGAAGATCGGCGCGACCTTGCCGGCGAAATCGAACGGCTCGTCGGCCGCCGAATCTCCGACCGACAACACGAAAGTCAGACTCGCGACGAGTACGGATCGGACGATCGCCACGATGCGGCGGTTGTCCCGTTGAGGTGCGCAGCAGCCGTGCCGCGACGACCGAGTCGTTGTCGACATGGTCGTGATTCCCGAATCGGAAGGAGGTGGGAGGTCGGCAGGCATCGCGGCATCGCTGCGCACGGCCTGGCCCGGG
>DMPQ01000158.1:0-193 GCA_003455945.1 Planctomycetaceae bacterium | reverse complement strand
GGCGCGACGGTTCGAAGCGGACCGTCAACCGCTCGGGATCCTGTTCGTCGAGCGGCATTTCGTCGCCGTACCTCCCCGCCGCATCCCGCTCGCTCCGATAGGTCGAACGGACGGTGCCGTCCCCCGAGTCGACCGAAATGCTCCAGCGACGATTACCGACTCGCAGTTCGAACGCTTCGAGTCCGCGTAGGGG
>DMPQ01000170.1 GCA_003455945.1 Planctomycetaceae bacterium | reverse complement strand
CGGAGTGGCCGGGCCCACGATCCGAACTCGGTCAACTCGACGTTTCGATCGGCGCCACGTCGACGCTGACGGCGAGCGCGTGGGTTCCGCCGCCGAGAAAGACCCCGCGCATCGGCACCACGTCGTGAAAGTCGCGGCCGTAGGCGACCGGGACGTGATCGGTCGAACAGAGACAATCGTTCGTCGGATCGAAGTCGATCCAGCCGAGCTCTCCGGCATGAACGCCGAGCCAGGCGTGCGATTGGTCCGCACCGATCAGGCGCGGCTTGCCCGGGGGCGGAAAGGTCCGCAGGTAACCGCTGACGTAGCGAGCCGCGATGCCGAGCGAGCGAAGACAGGCGATACCGATCTGCGCAAAATCCTGACAGACCCCGCTCCGTTGACGAAACGCCGTCTCGACCGGCGTGTCGACATGCGTCGTCGTCGTGTCGTATCGAAAGTCGGCGTGGATCCGCCGCGTCAGATCGCGCACCCCTTCCAGCAGCGACCGACCGGCGGGAAAACTCGGCCGCGCGTAGGCCGCATACTCGTCGCTCCGCCGCACGCGCCGCGAGTCCCAGCGGAACGGCGCCGCGTCGAGCCACCCCGCTCCGCTCCGATCCGCTCCGGCTCGCACCACCTGTTCCCACGCTCCGCCGACGTTCAGATCGCCGATCTCCGGCGGACTGACTCGCACGTGACTGGCTGCCGTCACCACCAGCTGCCGATGACTCTCCTCGATCGAGAAGGCGCGCATCGGATTGCCGAAGAAGTCGATCCGATCGGTCTCGACCGTCGGCGTCGGCCGGATGGTGATCCGATGCGTCAGGCAGTTCAGCCGCTCGTGGCTTCGCGGCGACAGAAGGAGCAGATTGTGGCAGACTCGGACCGGTTCCGAGTACTGGTAGGTCGTGACGTGGGTGATTCGATATTCCGTCATCGGTCGCGACTCTCCTCGGCATCGCGTCGCGCGGTTCCTCCCGACGCGAAGTGCCGCTGCAGTCCGGCGTGGATCAGAAATCGCCCCGACACGGCATCCGAAAGTTTGGGGAGTCGTTCGAGCAGGCGATTCAGCAACCGGACGAGCGCGACTCGCTCGCCCCCTTCCGACTTGGCCAGATCGAAGACGTCGGCCATCCGGACCGCGTGCTGCATGTCGGACGCCAGTCGCTGCTCGTCGGCCATCACCGCCGCGTTGCCGTCGCGCGGCAACAGCTCGACATGCTGCACGATCCGATCGAGCTGGAACCGCAGACTCCGCGGATTCGTCTCGTCGGTCATCAGCAGATCGAAGACCGGCGCCGGCTGCAGCGTCGCCAGGTAACGCGTTCGATACGTCATCACGCTGTCGACGGTCCGGAGCACCGCTTCGAGCGTCACCGCCTCGTCCTTGTGCGGCGTCGAGAGCGTCGCGCGGATCAGCATCGCCGTCTGCCAGCTCCGTTCGATCCGCCGCCCCAGATCGTGGAATCGCCACCCTTGAGTCCGCGTCATGCTCTCGGCTGCCAGACCGGCGAAGGCGACCAGTTCGGTCACCATCACGTCGAGCATCGACAGCACCTCGACCGGATCGATCCGACGCGAATCGCCCGGACGCCGACACGTCTCGTCCAGGCGATGGATGATTCGCCACATGTCGAGCGCGACGCGATCGCGCACGATCCCTCCCAGTCGCACCACCTCGTCGATCGTCGCTCTGAGCGAACGGGACAGCCGTCGATCGAAGACCGCCTCGGGGAGCACTTCGACCACATCGGGAAGTTGCTGTCGGAGCCCTTCGACGACGTAGTCCGGTTCGAGTTGTCCGAGTTCCGCGACGGCGCGCAGCAGATACGACGACTCGGCCCCCTGATCGCGCTCGCCGGTCAGCATCGAAAGGACCGATCGGAGCAGGCGACAGATCGCCTCGGCTCGCTCGACGTTCCGTCCGAGCCAGAAGAGATTGTCGGCGACACGACTCGGGAGTTCGGCACCGCTGCGTCGCAGTTCCAGTTGCTGGCCGGCGGGAGCGAGAAGCGAGATCTCCTCGACCGGCCCATCGGCCAGGATCCACAGATCCTGACTCCGCTCCCCCGACGTCATCGTCCGATCGAGACTCTCGCCGTCGGGCGAGACGCGGACGAGTCCGCCGGGCATCGTCTCGTAGCCGTCGTTCGCCGCGACCAGAAAGGCGCGGATCGCCAGCGGCCACGACAGGCAGCGTCCGTCGACTCGGACCGGCGCCGTCGAACGGACGATCCGTTCCTGAGCGACCCAATGACTCGGCTGACGCCGAATCCGCTCCAGCAATTCCTTGCGTTGCCGCGACGTCAGCGTCGCCGGATGGATCGGCCCCTCGTCTCCCGGGCGAAAGGCGGGACGCAGCAGCAGATCGTCCAGTCGCGCTTCGATCATCGGCAGCGAGACGCCGTCGCCGCACCACCATGACGCGATCGCCGGCGTCCGGAGTTCCTCGCCGAGCAGCACCTGAGCGATGCGCGGCAGGAAGGGCATCAGCATCGGCGATTCGAGCAGTCGCGAACCGAGGGCGTTGGCGGTCGCGACGGTCCCTTCGCGCAGCACCTCGACCAGCCCCGACAGTCCTCCCGTCGACGACGGATCGAGTTCGACCGGATCACAGTCGTCATCGTCCAGGCGACGGAAGAGGACATCGACCGGCAGCAGCGCGCCGAGCGTCTTGAGCATCACCCGGTTCTCGCGAACCGCCAGATCGCCCCCTTCGGCCAGCGTGTAGCCGAGGTAGCGCGCCAGATAGGAATCCTCGAAGTACGACGGACTCGTCGGCCCGCGCGTCCAAAGGACGATGCGCGGATTATCGGCCGCTTGCGGAGCGAGTCCGCGGAGCGTGTCGCGCAGTCGGCGATAGAACTTCGCCAGGCGCTCGACGCGGCAATGACGAAACACGCCGGGNNGCGACATCGGCCGCATACAGCTGCAGGTAATGCCGCTCGGGCGGATTCAATCCGTGCAGTGCCGGATGGAACGACGGATGAGCGTACAGGAACTCGGGCGGAAGCAACTTCTCGTGCAACAGACGTCGCGCGCCGAACAGATCGCGCACGATCAGCTCGAGCAGACCGGCTCGCTGAGCCAGCCCCTGACCGAGTTCGTCCCACTCCCGCTCGGTGACGACCATCGGGATCGCGTCGAGCAGCCAGGGGCGCGAGACCCCGCCCGATTCCCCTTGCGGATGGAACGTCACGCCGTCGTTGTCGATCTGCCGTTGGGGNNTCGAGTTCGTCCGAGCCGATCCGTTCGAGCTGCTCGACGAACGACTTCCAGTGCGGGCGCAGCCGTCCGTGCTCCGTCATCTCGTCGAAGACGCCCGAAGGAGGGCGATAGTCGCCGAGGATCGACGGCACCGAGGCCGGAACGTTTCGAGCGGGATCGGGGGGGCCGTCCGAGGCAGGTGAGCTGGGCACGGGAGTCCGTTGGAAGAGGCGTGCGTCCCGTCGGCGGCAAGCCGTTACGGCCGAGGGGGATCGCGGCGGAGGTCGAGCGTGCAGGGAAAGGTCGGATTCGTCTCGATCGGCGGGATCGGCATCGCACCGGGGGAATGCCCCATCCGGAAGAACCTCGCCGCACGACGCGACTCGGCCTCGAGCGCATTCACCGGAAAGGTCCCGTAGTTCCGCCCCGCCGGATGCGCCACATGATAAGTGCAGCCGCCGATCGAACGACTCGCCTGGGTATCCAGGATATCGAACGTCAGCGGCGTATGGACCGGGATGGTCGGATGCAGACAGCGCGGCGGNNTGCCAGGCCCGATAACGCACCCCCGCGAACGCCTCCCCTTCGACGCCGGTCGGTACGAGCGGCAGACGTCGGCCGTTGCACGTCACGATCCGCCGCGGATCGGTCAATCCGCTCACCTTCACCTGCAGCCGCTCGACCG
>DMPQ01000077.1 GCA_003455945.1 Planctomycetaceae bacterium | reverse complement strand
CTGACTGGACCGATCATCCCGACGGTTCTCCCCGGCGTGCGCGGCGTGCATGCGGTCGACGCGTCGGGAGTCCATCCGCTGCTGCTGGCGGTCGGCAGCGAACGGTATGTCCCGTTCGAGGCTCAAGCGGCACCGATGGAAATATTGACTCAGGCGTGCGCGATCCTCGGCCAAGGGCAGATGTCGCTCGCGAAGTACCTGCTGATCGTCGACGGCAACGACGATCCGTCGCTCGACGCGCACGACATCGAGCCGTTCTTCGTGCATCTGCTCCGGCGCTGCGATTGGACGCGCGATGTCCACTTCCTGACCCGGACGACGATCGACACGCTCGACTACAGCGGCGACGGATTGAACGCCGGCTCCAAGGTGATTCTCGCGGCGCGAGGTCCGCAGCGGTTCGAGACGGCGACGGCGTGGGAAGGGGAATCGAGTCTGCCGAGCGGCTTCGACGACCCGCGCGTCGCGATCCCCGGCGTGCTGGCGATCCGGAGTCCGAAGGCGCGCGAGGGGGCGTCTGGCGGCGCGGACGACGGCCAGCTGCGACGCTTCTGCGCTGAGCTGTCACCGACCAGCGGCGCGCGGCGATTCCGGATGATCGTGCTCGTCGACGACGCCGAGTTCACGGCTCGATCGCTCGCGAACTTCCTGTGGGTCGTCTTCACGCGGAGCAACCCGGCGAACGACATCGACGGCATCGACGCCTGGACCGAGCGGAAGCACTGGGGCTGTCGCGGCCCCCTGGTGATCGACGCTCGGATCAAGCCGCATCACGCGCCGCCGCTGGTCGAGGACCCCGAAGTGACGAAGAAGGTCGACGCGCTCGCGGCGCGGGGGGGCCCGCTGTCGCGCTGGCTCTGACCACGGGACGGCGCCGATCGAGTCGACGACGGCAGCTGATCCAGCAGCTCGCTGAAGAAGAGCGGGGAGCAGAGAGGTCCTGGAGATCGCTCCCCGTTCGACGCTGCTCTCGCACTCGGCGCGCGGTTCCCTCTACAATCCGGACGGACCTTGCCGCGTTTCGTTCGGAGACATGAAAGATGTCACGCCCGCTTTCTTCGTCGGTCTTCTCTCGGTTCGTTCGGCTTCTCCGATCGCGACGGTTCGGTCGCTGGGCGGCGTGCTCGTTGTTGGCGAGTTCGCTTTCGGCGAGTCTGCTGCCGTCTCCGACCTTCGTCGCCGCTCAGGAGACCCCTCCGGCCGCGACTCAGGAAGTCGATCCGTACGCTCTGCCGGCAAGCGATTCGGTCGAGGAGCTGCAGGAGTACATCGCCAAGTTGTCGCAGATCCGGCCCGATGGGGTCGAGTCGTACGAGCGTCACATGGATCGTCTGCCGGCGGCGCTCGAAGCGGCCGCGCGACGCATTCTGGAACTCGAGACCGACCCGAAGAGCGACGCCTACGAACAGGCGGAGTTCCTGGTCATGGTCGCTCGGGTCCTCGGCGCATCGAAGCTGACTCCCGAAGGGCGATCCGGGCTGATCGACGAGATGGCGGGGCGGCTGGACGGAGCGATCCGGATCGGCGAGGAAGCGGGACTCGCATCGCAACTTGCCTCGGCCGTGCTGGCGCTCGGGGAGCGAGACGAGGCGATTCGCGCGTATCGGATCTTCGGAGCCAAGATCGCCGCCACGAATCAGCCCGACGTCGCGAACCTCGGCAAGCGACTCGAGGGGATCGCTCGACGGCTCGATCTGATCGGTCAGCCGTTCGAGATCGAGGGGGAGCTGGTCGACGGTTCGACGATCGATTGGTCAGCCTATCGCGGCAAGGTCGTGCTCATCGACTTCTGGGCGACCTGGTGCGGTCCGTGTCTGCGCGAACAACCCCGCCTGATCGATCTGCATCGCGCCTATGGCGAAGACGGTTTCGCGGTGATCGCCGTCAGCCTGGACGCGGACCGCTCACGATTGGAGCAGTATCTCGAGACCGATCCGCTGCCGTGGCCCTGCCTGTTTCGCGATCGAGTCGGCTGGGACCATCCGCTCGCCCTGAAGTACGGCGTCGAGGGGCTCCCGACGACGATTCTCGTCGACCGTAGCGGCAACGTGACGCACGTCGACATCCGTTCGGAAGAGCTGCTGGTGCAGGTGCCGAAGCTGCTCGGCGTTCCGGCCAAACTCAGCGGCGACGATCCGCCGCCGCCGCGCACCGCTCCGAGCGGCTCCGCGGAGCCGTCGGACGACGACGGAGAGGGTCAGCGCTGACGCCGCACGATCACTCCGATTCGGTTTCGTCGCTCGGCGAAGCGGTCTCGTCGCGGAGCGGCCGGATCGTCATGCCGTCCGACGCCCGAAGATCGATCTGGTAGGTGATGCCGGGGCGCGCCTTGACGTAGTTCACCTGCCCGTGACTGGCGCGGATCCCCATCTCGAACGCCCGATCGGGATCGGACGAGATCTCCCAGAAGTCGGTCCAGATCCGCTGTTCGAACTCCGACACGTTCCGGCCGGCTCCGTAGGCGGCCGGGCGCGAGTTCTCTTCCTCGAGCACGTGCGCCTTCTGCGGGCCGTCGAGATTGCCGTAGATGCTCTTGAAGACGCACAGACTCGTGCCGCGGATCAGATCCGCCTCTTCGATGTACTTGTCGTCGAACTTGACGATCCAGCAGTCGACTCGGATCTCGTCCCCTGACAGCCGGAATCGACGCGGTTCGCCGAGCGGCTGATCGCCGTCGACGAACTCCTGGAACTCGACCTCCGAGAAGGTCGAACCGTCTTCCTCGTTGGTGCCGACCTCGAGGACTCGGATTCGCGCCAGGCGATGATCGACCTTCAGCAGGCGGCGGGCGATCTCGAGCCGCTCGTTCTCTTCGGCGAGCTTCGAGATCTCCTTGACCTGGCGGTCGATCGTCATCTGTTGCTCGTTCACCTTGGTCTTGACCGCCGCCAATTCGCGACCGGTGTCCTCGAGTTTCTGCTTCGCTTCCTGCAGCGCCAGATCGGCTTCGCGCTGCGCATCGATCTGCGGCTTGATCAGATGCACATAACCGAGAAACGATCCGTAACCGACGCCGCCCATCAGGGCAGTCGCCAGGATCGTGCGGAGAAAGCTGTTGAACGTCGAGACGGTCTCGTTGACCTTGCCCATGGCGCGGCAGCGCTCCGGATACGGAAAAGACGAGCGGGCGCGCCGGACGCGTCCGAACGGCTCCCCGACGCCGAGGGCATTCTATGCCAAAGCGGAGAATCGGGGGACGGCAGGTCGAGCGGTGCGTGGCCCCGGCTCGTCCCCGAGCCGAGGGCGTGTGGGCGGGGACAGGAAGGCGCGAGGAGACGGAGATCCGGAGACACGAAGTCACGGGGATCCGGGCGCTGCACTTCCGGCTGGGTGGGCGTAGCGAGGCGCGGGGATCGGAATCTTCGCGCCGTCGCTTTCGACTAGGCCAACTCGGGAGGAACCTCGCCCCCCGGGACGAGCTTGGTCGGGCGCCCCGAATGGTCGAGGATCGTGTCGTCCGGACTCAGACCGAGCGAACGGTAGATGATCGCGTTCAGATCGGCCGGGCTGATCGGACGACTCGTCGGATACTCCGCCTTGGCGTTGGTCGAGCCGATGACCTGCCCTCCGGGATAACCGCCGCCGGCGATCAGGATGCTCTGCGCCTGAGGCCAGTGGTCCCGCCCCGCGTCGTTGTTGATCCGCGGCGTCCGGCCGAACTCTCCCGCGGTCACGACGAGAGTGTCCTCGAGCAGGCCGCGATCGGCCAGGTCGCGAATCAGCATGCCGACCGCTCGATCATGCCGGACCAGCTTGTCGTCCAGCGCCCGCTCGATCTGGCCATGGTCGTCCCAGTAGCCGGTGTTGAGCNNGTGTTGAGCGTCACGAAGCGGACTCCTGCCTCGACCAGTCGCCGCGCAAGCAGCGCCTGTTCGCCCCAGCCGGGACCGTACTCCTCGCGAAGCTTCGGATCCTCCTGCTCAAGATCGAACGCATCTCGCGCTCGTCCGCTGAGGACGATCTCCTGCGCCTGCTGGTTCATCCGATCGAGCTGCTCGAAGTTCGCGCCGCGATCGAGCTTGCGACGCATCACGTCGAACTGGTCGAGGAGCGAGACGCGGTCCATGACCCTCTCGGCACTCAGCCCGTCCACCAGCTTGAAGCTCTCGTCGCTGGAGGTGGGCAGTCGTCCCGCTTCGTTGCCGTAGCTGAAGCTGCCGGTGAAGAACGGATTCGCCGCGACCCCCAGGAATGCCGCTCCGTGGAATCCGAAGCCGCCGTCGTTCATGTTGACCGACGCCGGAACGCCNNCTGCGACGCGGACCGAGCAGATGCGACGCGACCGCGCCCATCGACGGATTGCGCGGACGACGATCGACGCCGTTGGCGCCGGTGTAGCCGGTCAGCATCCAATGCGCGGCCGACCAGTGATCGCCGTCACCGTGCGTGAAGCTCCGGATGATCGAGCACTTGTCCATCACCTTGGCGTGATACGGCATCCGCTCCGAGATCGGCATGCCCGGGACATTGCTCTCGACCTGCCGATACGGCCCGCGGTACTCCGCCGGTGCATCGGGCTTCATGTCGAACGT
>DMPQ01000075.1 GCA_003455945.1 Planctomycetaceae bacterium | reverse complement strand
GACGACGCGGGCCCACGCAGATGCCTCGCGTTCCTGAGCGATTCGATCCGGCCTACTCGATCAGGCTCGTCCCTGCCGTGCGGGCGATCTCTTCGAAGACTCGCCGCAGCTGAGTCAGGTCGGCGGCGTGGTGATGTCGACCGTTGCCGATCGCCGCGACGCGTCGCATCCGTCCCTGCTCCGCTGCGCTGCTGAAGGTGACGGTGTGGATCAGCAGGTTCGGATGAGCGGCCATCGCTTCGCGTGCCGCCAGTTCCGGATCGCGACTCTGATTGTGGATTCCGTCGGTCATCACCACCAGGATCGGGCGAGCGACGGTGCGATGGCGAGTCGGATCGAACAGGAGCGCGACGCCGTCATCGATGCCGCGGCCGATGTTCGTCATGCCGTCGGCATTCAGTCGCGAAACGAATCGTTCGGTCGGTTCGTAATCGAAATCGAGCGGGACGTCGCGCGTCGATAGGGTGGAATACGAGGCGACGGCGAGTTTCTCGCGCCCGATCGTCTCGCGAAGCACGGTGACGAAGTCGCCGCAGGCGATCTTCAGAGCGGTCAGACGCGACACGTGACGCGTGCCGCCGACCGGAATCCCGCCATCCATCGAGGCCATCGATCCCGAGCGGTCGAGCACCAGACAAAAGTCGCGTTCCTGGATCCTGGCAGTGGCGGTGCGGGCCGACGTGAACTCCTCGTCGTCCAGGAAGCCGCGGAAGAGGACGCCGACGTTTCCGCCTTGGGAGCCGTCCATCCGTCGCCCGATGATCCGGACCGCATTGATCTCGTCGGTACCGACGACGAACGTCG
The DNA here is from genome assembly GCA_003455945.1 of Planctomycetaceae bacterium. Taxonomy (GTDB): domain Bacteria; phylum Planctomycetota; class Planctomycetia; order Pirellulales; family Pirellulaceae; genus UBA11682. The sequence goes on along the minus strand of DMPQ01000075.1, from coordinate 3,439 downwards.
CGCGACCGGTGTCGGGCGAATCGGCGAACCCGAACAGGATATCGTCGTCGGACAGCTGCAGGCCGGTTCCGGCGACCTGGTTGGCGGCCGCAATTCGCTTCGCTTCCAGTCTCGCCTGTTCGACCGTATCGCCTCGCGCCAGCGACTCGGCCGCCGCTCGCGCCGCGGCGTCGGTCGCCGAACGCATCTCGGTGTCGACGAGCTGGATGTACGACAGGTTGATGATCATCGCTCCGAACATCAGGAGCATGACCATCAGGAAGGCGACCAGGATCAGCACCCCGCCACGTCGACCTCCGCGGCGCCCGAATCGGGGCTTGCTCCCCGCCGACAAACGCGAACCGGGGTGTTCGGAAGCGAGGCATCGATCGGACCGGTTCATGAACGCGACTCCGCGTGACTTCTAGCTGCGGACGAGAGCGGACGAGTGCGATCGACGCGAGGAGCACCCGAGAGGACGAAGGATCGAGACTCAGGAACGCTCGCGATCGATGACGTAACGAGCCTGAAGCGACGGAACGGTGATGAACATGCTCAAGCCGAACGAGTTGNNGACGACCTGAACGTCGACGGTCCGATCGTCGAGTCTGGCGGTAACGTCGAAATCGTCGAGGCCGAGCAGACGCAGGCGGCGCGACGTCGCGTCGACCACTTCGGCCTCGGTCGCTCCTCGCACGATCCCGTTTCTCGCCCCCTCGTACGCCGCTTCGGCAATGCCGTTGCGGATGAACTCGGCGTTGATGTACTCCACCATCCCGACGACCAGAAACAGGACGACCGGCGCGACGAGCGCGAACTCGACCGCGGATACTCCGCGGCGCACGGCATGACGTGTCGAGCGAAACACCGCCGGACGAGGCGCTCGAGGCGTCGCTTCAGGGGACCGATCCGCCGAACCGAACATCGCCACCTCCTAGAAGCTCTTCACGACGGTGCACGACGCCTCGACCTCGCCCGACAGGAACTGTCCGGCGATCAGTCCGACTTCCTCGGCCGGAAGCGAGAGCGAGACGACCAGGGTGGTACCGGCGGGGAGTCCGGCCGGATCGCTCGGCGTCATCGTCAGCACGACCGAACTCAGATCGCGCCGCGCCGAGAACTCGTCGAGCCGAGCGCGGACGCTGGCGAGCGTCGCCGACGGCAGCGCTGCCTCTCGGGCGCATTCCTGAGCGGCGCTCTGGAGCGATTGTTTCGCGAAGACCGCGCCGCACGTCTCGATCGTTCCGAACGCGATCAGCAGCAGGACCGGCAGCGTCACCGCCGCCTCGATCGCAGCCGACCCGCGGCGCGCGGATCGACGAGCGCTGCTGACGCGCGTTCGACATCGAGCGATCGACGAAACGAATCGGGTTGATGGCACGGTAGCGGGTCCGGCGACTCGATGGGCGAGAGAGGCTTTCCGACGGAACTCTATGTGGTCGATCGTCTCGACGCCCGATTCCGCACGGTCGCTTTGACGACAACGCGGCGCCGATCGACCGAAGAACCGAACGAATCGATGCATCTCTCCGACAGGTCGGACCGCCGGCCGATCGCTGTCGCGTTTCCGCATCGTCGCGACGAGGGATGACTCGAAGGAGGATGACGTTCGAGCGGGGCGAACGATCGGTGCGAAACGAAATCCTTGCCAAGCGTTCGGAAAGCCCTCAGCCGTCGCTGATTCTCCAGGCGGTCGACTCCGATAGAGCAGTTGCCGATCACGGATGTCGGTCAGCCGCACTCTTCGTCTAGGGATGGGTTCCTTTCCCGACCGAGGTCGAGGTCCCCGACGTGAAATCGATTCGCCCNNCGCGAGACGCCCGAGAGCGTCGCCGCGCGCCGCGACGCCAAGGGACTCGCTCCGCCGCCGCCGCGAGGGGTGTTGGCGATCGACGATCTGTCGGCCGATTGGCCCGCCGGCAAGCCGGCCGCTCATCGGCAACGCTGCGACGAGATGCTCGCCGGCATCAACCGATTGCTCGAGCAACTGACGCTGGTACGCGAGACGTTGTGGCGGCGCGAAGCGGAGCTGGCGACCGGCGTTCCGGTCGTCGCGCATGCGAGCGAATCGCAGCATCTGGCCGGTCGCCTGGAAGCGAGTCTGCGAGCCGCTTGCGACGGCGTCGGTGCGCGAGCCGCGGCGCTCTACGTGCTGGACGACGCGACGCGACACCTGAAGCTCCGATCGTGCTGGGGACTTCCCGCCGATCGGCTCCTCGCTCCGCCGCGCCAGCTGCAGGGAGCGCTCGCCGATCTCGAGGCGCTGCTGGGGCATGCGATCGTGCTCGAAGACACCAGCCTGACGCCGCAATGGGAAGCGCCCGAATCGGCGTCGGCGGCGGTCTGCGTTCCGGTTTCGAGCGCGACGACTCCGCTCGGCACGCTCTGGGTCTTCGACGACCACGCCCGCGACTTCAGTTCGCAGGAGACGAATCTGGTCGAGATCGTCGCGGGGCGGATCGCGGCCGAACTGGAGCGCGAAGCAGCCGTCGCTCGCGGCGCCCGCTCGGGGAATCTCGAACGCGAGGTCGAGCAGGCAGCCAGTTGGCAACAGTCGCGTCTGCTGAAGATCCCGCCGATGATCGACGAGTTCGACGTCGCCGGCTGGACCCGCTCGGCCGGACCGATCGGCGGCGACTTTCATCACTGGTCGGTCCTGTCGGACGGTCGATTGGCTCTCGGTGTCGGCGACGTCCAGGCGCCGATGATCGAGTCGGGGCTCGGAGCGGCGACGCTCGCGACCCTCGTCGAGACGCATGCGGAGTACCTGCCGTCCGCCGGTCAGCTGCTGACGCGCGTCGGCGAATCGCTCTGGACCGGCGGTGCGGGAGATCTGTTCGCCTCGCTCGCCTACGCCACGATCGATGTGGTGCCGCGGAAGCTGCAGATCGCCGGTGCGGGGAGCGTCGGCGCGATCCTCTTCGGCGAACGATCGATCGAACCTCTGATCGACGAGTTGCCTCCCTTGGGAGGTGATCCGGGGACCTTCTACCATCAGCGCGAACGGACGCTCGCCGTCGGCGACTGGCTGCTGATGATGTCCGAAGGGGTCCGGATGCGGTTGGCCGAGACGGGAGTCGCGTTCGACGACCTGGAACTGGTTCGACGAGTCCGACGCGAACAGCTCCGCAGCGCCGATTCGATCGTCGAGCGGCTGATCGAGTGGATGGCGATCGATCGCGATCCCTCGCCTCGCTACGACATGAGTCTGCTGGTCGTCGGATCTCGCTGATCGGCAGTGCCCGGACGAACGGCCGATTGGGGCCGAAACCGAGGAATTTCGGGGGTGCTGCGGACCGTCGACGACCGCCCTTGACGAGCCGTCGTCGTCGCATAGACTGTGTGACCTCTGCCGCGGGCGTGGCGGAATTGGCAGACGCGTCAGGTTGAGGGCCTGATGGCCGCAAGGTCGTGGAGGTTCAAGTCCTCTCGCCCGCACTCGAAGGCCCGCCGACTTCTC
>DMPQ01000167.1:7081-7273 GCA_003455945.1 Planctomycetaceae bacterium | reverse complement strand
ACCGCTCGGAACGCGCTCGACCACTCGCTTCGGCTGTCTCATGCGGCGATGGTCGCGACCGGTCAGGCTCGCCGCGACTCGCACCGCGCTGCTGGCGGCGATCGCGCTGCTGACGGTCGGCTGCGGCGAGCCGGCGGCTCGCATCGGTTCGGCGACCGGCGGAGCGGCATCGGGCCACGTCAGGGAAGAAGC
>DMPQ01000167.1:0-7005 GCA_003455945.1 Planctomycetaceae bacterium | reverse complement strand
AATCATGGCCAGTCGCTACGCCGGCACCGTCCGCGCGCCCGAGTTTCCGCCCGACGCCGAGTGGATCGGACCGCGCCTGCGCCTGCGCGATCTGCGCGGCAAGCTCACCCTGCTCGATTTCTGGACCTACTGCTGCATCAACTGCATGCACNNGCTGGTGGTGATCGGCGTCCACTCGGCGAAGTTCGAAACGGAACAGGACACGCAGAACATTCGCGAGGCGATCCTGCGGTACGAGATCGAGCATCCGGTCGTCAACGATCCGCAGCAGGCGATCTGGAACCGGATCGGCGTCAACGCATGGCCGACGATCATCATGATCGACCCGGCGGGCGAGGCGGTCTTCTACAAGGCGGGCGAGACGAAGGCGTCGGTGATCGACGAACTGATCGACGATTCGATCGGCTGGTATCGCCGCCGCGGGCTGCTGGACGAGAGTCCGGTCCGCTTCGAACTGGCGAAGTTCACCGCGGAAGAGACGCCGCTGAGGTTTCCGGGGAAGGTGATCGCCGACGGTCCGAGTCAGCGTCTGTTCGTCGCCGACAGCAATCACAACCGGATCGTGATCACCGACTTGGCCGGCAAGCTGATCGACATCATCGGTTCGGGGCGTGAAGGCAAGGGGGACGGCGGGTTCGAGGAAGCGGAGTTCGACAAGCCTCAGGGGATGGTGGTCCGCGACGGCACGCTCTACATCGCCGACACCGAGAATCATCTGCTGCGCAAGGCCGATCTCGCCGCGCGGACCGTCACGACGATCGCCGGGACCGGCGTCCAGGCGGACAACGGCTTCCCGGGCCTCGATCCCGAAGCGACGCGACTGAGCGATCTGCCGCGACGCTGGGTCGGTCCGCCGACCAAGACGAAGATCGCGAGCCCCTGGGACCTGTGGATTCACGAGGACGAGCTGTTCATCGCGATGGCCGGACCGCATCAGATCTGGAAGATGCCGCTCGACGAATCGGTGATCGGCCCCTACGCCGGTAACGGCCGCGAGGACATCGTCGACGGTTCGCTGCTGCCGCGGATTCCGTATCAGGAAGGGTTCTCGTCGTTCGCGCAGCCGAGCGGCCTGTCGAGCGACGGCAAGGTGCTGTTCGTCGCCGACAGCGAAGGGAGCTCGGTCCGGACCGTGCCGCTCGACGGCCGAGGGAAGGTCGAGACGCTGGTCGGCACGTCGAATCTGCCGGTCAATCGACTCTTCACGTTCGGCGACGTCGACGGCGATCGCCGTACCGCGCGGTTCCAGCACTGCCTGGGAGTCGCGTTCCACGACGGGACGGTGTACGTCGCCTACACCTACAACAACAAGATCCGCGCGATCGAGGTCCGCAACGGCGCCGTGACGACGTTCGTCGGCGACGGCGAAGCGGGCGCGACCGACGAACCGGCTCGGTTCGACGAACCGGCCGGCATCTCGTACCTGGACGGCAAGCTCTACGTCGCGGACACCAACAACCATGCGATCCGCGTGATCGACGTCGCGACGCGAGCGACGACGACGCTGACGATCGCGGGGCTCGAGCCGCCGGCCAAACCGACGCCCCCCTTTCCGTCGTTCGCCGGAGCGCGCGAAGTGACGGCCGATGCGCTGCGAGTCACGGCGGTCGACGGCCGAGCGAACGTCGAGATCGCGATCGCCTTTCCGGCCGGATGGAAGCTCAATCCGTTCGCGCCGCAGCGTTATTACCTGCTCCCCGACTCGGCTCAGGGAGTCGTCTCGTCGGCGAACTTGCCGACGACCGGCGTCGACAACGAACCGGCGGCGGTGCCGATGAAGGTCAGTATCCCGGTCGACGGCGACGGGACCGGCTCGATCAAGGTCGGCTTCGAGATCTACTACTGTCAGGACGGCGGCGAGGGGCTCTGCAAGGTCGCCCCCTATGTCGTGACGATCCCGTTGACCGTCGCGGCCGACGGCTCCGCGGTCGGATCGATTCCGCTTCGCCTGCCGCGCTGAGTCGTCGGGGCGACGGACCGGAACGGACAGGCGACGCGCGATGCGAGGTTCGGATCGTACCGGCCCGTCAGCGAAACGAACGGGAGCGAGCGGCGTTGTACCTGTTTCTCGATACCGAGACGTCCGGGTTGCCGAAGCGCTGGAACGCGCCGTTGACCGATCTGCGGAACTGGCCGCGGATCGTCCAGCTCGCCTGGATCCTGTGCGACGAGCGGGGGGACGAGCAGGAACGCGACTGTCGGCTGATCGCCCCTGACGGCTGGACGATCGACCCCGGAGCGACTCGGCGTCACCGGATCACCACGGCCCACGCGAAGAAGCACGGTGAGCCGATCGCGGCGGCGATCGCGAAGTTCTCGGCGGCCGCGGCGCGAGGCGGCACGGTCGTCGCGCACAACATCGAGTTCGACCTGCCGATCGTCGGCGCCGAGTTCCTGCGTCTGGGGCAAGTCGACCCGCTCACCACGCTTCGGCGCCGCTGCACGATGCGCGAGACGACGAAGGTCTGTCGCCTGCCGGGACGTTACGGTTTCAAATGGCCGACGCTCGACGAACTGCATCGACACCTGTTCGGCGTCGGCTTCGAGGATGCTCACGACGCGCTCGCCGACTGCGATGCCTGTCGCCGCTGCTTCCTGAAACTGGAAGGGCTGACGCCGGGGGGCGAGTGAGTCGCAAACCATCGATGAATCGATGGGCTCCTGTCGGACGTCTCTCCGAGGAGCTCGAGCTCGAGACGATTCGGTCAGTCGATGTCCGGCGCTGAAGGATCGTCGCCCCCGTTGGCCCCTTTTCGGAACGCTCATGGCTCGTATCGAAACCGATCGGGACGACCTGTTCGCCGAGGCAGCGGCATTGTCTCCCAAAGCCGAATGGACTCCCGATCCGGACGACCCCGCGACCGCGCTCCTGTCGCGCGGACCGATCGTCGTCGGTCTTCGATCGGTCGATGCCCGCGGCGGCGCTTACGGCCTGAGTCTGTATGACGGCGCGGATCGAGTCGATCACTTCTCGACGCGCGGCGGCTGGCGGCGCGCCTTTCGCAACGGCGAACTGGTCAAGGCGGAACGGGGAACGCTGGTCGGCCTGACGCGAGTCCGTGACGACCGCTCGACCGATCTGATCGCGACTGTGTGGCCGAGCGAGCGGATCGAGGCGGAACGCCGACAGACCGCGGCGCGACTGAGCGCGCTGATCGACGCCTGGCGGCGCGGCTCGGGGCGCTTCGGCCGAGTCGAACCGCTACCGGCGGAAGCATCGATCGAGCGGCTGCTCGCGGCGCTCGAATCGCTCCCACGGCCGCTCCGCATCGCCGAAGGCCCGGGGCTCGTCGAGCTCGCATGACGTCGGGCGGTCGGCCACGCGTGCGGTCGACTTACGGGTCGATCCGATAGAGCGCCTTGCGCGATCGCAGGAAGAGACTCTCGCCGGCGACGGCCGGAGTCGCCATGAAGCCGTCGTCGAATCGATTGACCGACACGATCTCCGGTTCGGCTCCGGGACGAACCACCGTCACCGGGCCTTCGTGCGAGCAGAAGTAGAGATAGCCTCCGGCGTAGATCGGACTCGACGAGAAGAGTTCGCCGTCAAGGCGCTTGCGCCATTGCTCCTCGCCGGTCGCGGCATCGAGCATCGTCAGCACCCCTTGGTCGTGAATCGAATAGATCCGACCGTCGACGGCGATCTGCGACGGCTTCGATCCAATCCCCTTGCCGACCTGCCAGACGACGTGCGAGTCGGTGATGTCGCCGGAGCCGTCGGGGCGGACGGCGAAGAGCTGGGCCGTGCCGAACCCCGAATTGACGTAGAGCAGATCGCCGGCCAGAAACGGCCGACCGGTCGACGAGAACTCGGGGTACCTGAGTCGCCAGACTTCGGTGCCGGTCGCCGGATCGAGTGCCAGGCACGCCTTGCTCGTCGCGCTGATCAGCAGATCGCGCCCGTCGACTCGGATCACCGTCGGCGTGTTGTACGCCTTCATCACGTCGCCGTTGTCGGTCCCGTAGTCGATCTCGCGATCGTTGCGCCAGACCGTGGCGCCGGTCCGCTTGTCCAGGGCGATCGCGTACTGATAGTCGAACCCGTCGTAGTGCAGGATCAGCAGGTCGTTCCAGAGCGTCGGCGACGATCCGGGGCCGCGGAAGTGATCGCACGGCAGATCGCGGCGGGTCCAGACCACCGTGCCGTCGTCGGTCCGAAGACAAGCGGTGCCGTAAACGCCGAAATGGAGATAGACGAACCCCTCCTCGATCACCGGAGTCGGCGACGCGTAGCTGTTCATGTCATGGCAGAACTTCGGCTCCGCTTCCTCGAAGAGCAGCCGATCGTGAACGACCGCTCCGGTCTCGCGATCGACGCAGACGCCCCAGAAACGCTTGCCGTCCTCGTCGGCCGTCCCCATCCAGATCTGGTTCCGCCAGATCACCGGCGATGACCACCCCTTGCCGTGGATCTCGGTCTTCCAGACGACGTTCTGCGTTTCGCCGAATTCGGTGGCGGTCCGAGTCGCGGGGGCATGCCCGTCGCCGCTCGGCCCCAGCAGCTGTGGCCACTCCCCTTGCGCCGCGACCGGCGCGGCCACGACGAACAGCACCAGCAGCGCGGCCAGCAGCGCACTCCCTGCACGCGCGACGACGACCGAAACCGCTCGCCGATCGGTGCTGGGCAACGCATCGCGACGGGACGGCGAAACCGACTCGAAACCGGGCAGCGAGAAGCGAGGCATGGCGGGAGAGCTCCGCGTCGGTGGGAATGGCGGGGGGAGAGGCGTCATGATCCTCGATCGATTCGCGCCGGGCAACCGAACGGGGGTCGTTCATTGTCGCTCGGCCTCGGCGCGGTCATGATGTTGCCGGTCGAGTTCGGGGAGCCCTCCCACCTCTCCCCTCGACCCGCTCTGCCTAACGATCGTCGCACCTCGAATCGCGGTTCGACGCCCTTCGGCTCGCTTACCGTTGACGCGCACTCGGGATTCATCGATGAGCTCACTCCGCTGTTTCGTTCGCTGCCGCTTCACCGAACTCCTTGCTTCGCGTTCGCCGCGCAGCCGAGTGGCGATTCGCCTCGTTCCCCTCGCTCTGCTCGCGTTGCTGACGATCGTCGCATCGACCGGAATCGCTCCCGCTCAGATCGCTCCGGCTCAGGCGGCTCGCGAAGCGGGGCTCGTCACGCCGACGGTCGAACCGCCGACGGTCGCCGAGGCGTCGAACTACGAAGCGACGTCGACGTCGGACGAGGTGGCGGCTTTTCTGGCGAAGCTCGACGGTCGGAGCCCGCGCGTCACCTTCTCGTCGATCGGCATGACGAACGAAGAGCGCCCGCTGCTCGCCGCCACCTTTCGCTCGGGAGCGACCGAGGCGAGCGATCGGATCGAGCCGCTCCGGGTCCTGGTGATCGCGAACATCCACTCGGGCGAGTGCGACGGCAAGGAAGCGATGCTCGCGATGATCCGCGATCTTGCCGGCGATCCGCAGCACCGCTGGAACCTGCGCCCGCTCGAGCTGGTCGTCGTGCCGAACTACAACGCCGACGGGAACGACCGCCGCGGCGCCGAACATCGCCCCGGGCAGATCGGTCCGGACGTGATGGGGATCCGCGAGAACGCGCAGCAGCTCGACCTGAATCGGGACTTCATGAAGCTGGAAGCTCCCGAGACGCGAGCGCTGGTCGCCTTTGCCGATTCCTTCCGTCCGCACGTCTTCATCGATTGTCACACGACCAACGGATCGCAGCACGGTTACGTGCTGACCTACGACGTGCCGCATCATCCGGCGTCTCCCGCCGCAGTCCGCGGGCTGCTGCGCGACGTGATTCTTCCCGAGGTGACGACCGACCTCGAATCCCGTTCGATGCGGACCTTCTACTACGGCAACTTCGACCGCCAGCGGACGCGCTGGACGACGTACGGCTACGAGCCGCGCTACAGCACCGAGTACTTCGGTCAGCGCGGCGTGCTCGCGATCCTCTCCGAATCGTACTCCTACGCGACCTATCGCGATCGGATCGATGCGACTCGAGCCTTCGTCGAGTCGTGCATCGATCGCTGCCTGGAACGGCGCGACGAGGTGATCGCGGCGACGGCGACCGCGCCGATCGCAGCGAGCGAATCGTTGCCGCTGCGAGCCGAGATGGCGAAGTTCGACGAGCCGGTGACGGTGATCGGACGAGACGATGCGGGAGCCGATGCGCCGGTGTCGGTCGAATTCTGGGGCGATTACCGACCGACCGAATCGGCGAGCGTGCCGAGCGCCTACGTACTGCCGGCCGAAGCGAGTCGCGCTGCGGAACGACTGCATGCCCACGGCATCGACGTGGCGCGACTGCCGATCGCGGTCGAAGTCGACGCGACCTTGTGGACCTTGCGCGAGACGACTCGCGACGGTTCGTTCCAGGGGCATCAGCGTAACGAGCTGAANNTCGAGCGGCGGACGCTGCCGGCCGGATCGTTCGTCGTGCGGACCGACCAGCCGCTCGGACGTCTCGCGGTCCAGCTGCTCGAACCGCGCGGAGCCGACAGTCTGTTCGTCTGGAACTTCTTCGATGACGACCTCCAGCTCGATCAACCGCTACCGGTCGTCCGGATCGCCGCCGGTTCGACGCCGTTCGAGACGGTGGCGCTCGAAGCGCTCGATCGGATCGAACCGACCGAACTCCTGACGCTCGATCGCGTCTGGGGACCGGACGGGCGAGTCGACTACTCGGGAGCCGCCTCGATGAACGTCTCGTGGGTCGCCGATCGACCGCACGAGTTCCGTCGACGCTGGAACGATCGACCGATGATCGTCGACGCGGCGACCGGAGCGATGACCGCCGATGCGGCGGCGCCGGACGATCTGTCGGAGGTCGTCGCGCTGCTGACCGGCTGGGAAGGGCTCGAGGAACGCGACGCGCAGCGCACGGCACGGGGACGAGGCGTCTCGGCCGACGGCAAGCTCCGGCTGATCGTCCATCAGGATGACGTCGCCGTCGTCGATCTGACGCGACGCGAGGTCCGCTGGCTGACGCGCACGCCGGGGAACGAAGAGCTGGTCGAACTCTCGCCCGAC
>DMPQ01000298.1 GCA_003455945.1 Planctomycetaceae bacterium | reverse complement strand
ATCGGCGTCTCCTGAAACGCGTCGGTGCCGATCACCTTGGTCGGCACCTGGCCGGTGATCGCGATCAGCGGAATGCTGTCGAGCTTCGCATCGGCGATCGCGGTCACCAGGTTGGTCGCCCCCGGTCCGCTCGTCGCCATCACCACGCCCGGCTTGCCGGTGCTGCGGGAATATCCCTGAGCGGCGAACGCGCCCCCCTGCTCGTGGCGCGGAAGGATCGTGCGGATCTTCCCCGCATATCGCGTCAGCGCCTGGTGGAGCGGCATGCTGCAGCCCCCCGGATACGCGAAGATCACTTCGACGCCGTGATCGACGAGCGACTTGACCAGGATGTCGGCTCCGGTGACGGTGCGCACTCCTGATGGACGGTCGATCGTCGACATGGCTTCGTTTCCTCGTATTCCTGCCGGCGAACGAGACGCTGAAGGTTCGCGTCGATTCGCGACGGCGCCGCTGAATTCTCCGCCGATCGACGGCCGGTCGGCATCGGAGATCGCTCCCGTTCGCTCCCCCTAGGGAGGCCGCGTTCGATCGGGACCAAGTCCTTGACTGTATCCGCCGAGTCGAGGCGGATCAACTGTTTCGGCGGTTCGAGACGCCCCGCCCACGCGGCGGTCGCCGACCTTGGGCCAAGCCCGATTCGGGCGGCAAGACTCAGCTGGTGGCGAAGTAGAACTTCTCCCATTCGCCGATCTCGTCCCGAGTCGCCGTCAGGGCGTTGGCCAGCGTCAGCGAGACAGCCGGGTTTCCGCCCCGGCCGATCGTCACATCCTCGACGCAGACCCATTTGCCGTTCTTGAGCGACTGCAGGGCGACCACCTGCTCGTCGAGGTAATGGAGCCGAAACGTCTCCCAGAGATCGACCTCATCGCGCGAAGGCGTGAGCAATTCGTCCTGGCCGACCGAGACGAACTTGCCGTTGAAGTGAGCTCGAATCGCGTACGTGCCGGTGGCTCGGTCGACCGGCACGAAGGTGAAATGCTCCCACTGCTGATACCAATCCCGATTGGCCAGCAGACACGAGGAACGATCGCCGTCCGCACAGACGAACCGATGGTTCTTGCAGCTCTTGATCCCCGTGGTGAACGCCCCGGCTTCCGTGTTCGGCAACATGGCGGCCTCTCTCCTGCGCTGGGTTGCGACGGGTCCCGACGAGACTCGGGAGCCTGCGGCGGTCGATCGATCGACTGCCCTCGATCTCGCCCCTCAACTTACCCGTTTTCCCGACCTCGGTCGGCCGCCTCGGGACGCGATTCGAGCGCAAGGCGCCCGACCGGTGCGCCTCCCCCCTTCCGCGCTGAACGACAGCGGACGACGGCGGTCGAGGGACCGAGACCTCTCCTGCTACGGATCAGCCGCCGGAAGTGTTTGGCCAGACGCCGCTCCCCACTCGTCGAGACTCAGGGGACCCAGACCGCCCAAACGACGAACAACAGCACCGTGCCGACGACCGCCGTCACGACTCCGGTCAGTCGCCGCCGCTTCAGATAAAGGAGCAGTCCGAAGCCGGAAAGCGAGAGCAGCATCGTGGCGACCGCCGAAACGTCGATCAGCAGCGCCCACTCGGGGCCCGAATCGCGTCCCTTATGCAGATCGTTCAGGATCGCCATCAGGCCGGTCGTCGTTTCGGTCACCGTATAGGTCCCCTGTTCGCGATCGACGAAGACGTCGGCCGAATAACCGGGCCCCTTGAAGACGAGCATGCACTCGAACTCGTCGACCTCGAACTCCTTGACGGCTCCCGACAAGCGATGCTCGGCGCGCACGAACTCGGCCAGAGCCAGCTTGTCGACGCCGTCGGCCGTCGACCGCTCCTCGCTCGACTCGCTCGACACGGCGGCGGCGGCGGACGAGAGCTCCTTGGGCTTCAGCGCCGCCGCCAGCTCGGCCGGCAGCGCCCCCTGTCGATCCTCGACCTGCTGCTCACCGGCGCCGAACCAGGTCGGGTGATTGAGCGTCATGCCGGTGAAGGCGAAGAACATCAGCATCGAGAAGCCGAGCATCGAAACGTACAGATGCACCCAGCGAAACGCCGCTGCCGACGCCGCGTAGAGCGTACGTCGACGAAGCGGCTTCGGACTTGCCGAGCCGCCTCGTCGCCCCTCGCCGCGGTCGGAGATCGACGACGAGGGTGACACCGTTTCCGAAGCGGAGGTCGAAGGGTTCGTAAGACTCATCGTTCGGCTCGATCCGCTTCGTTCTCGGGCGCGGAACGCTCCCCTTCGGGCGGAAGCGGCACGTAACGATACGAGGCCGCCGTCACCTCGTCGTTCCCGGCCAGCTCCTTCCTTTCGATCGGCCGGTCTCCGAGCTCGAGCGTCTCCTTGATCAGCTGATACGAGCCGTACTCGCGAGCCGACTCGATGCAGAGCACGTACTTTCCGGGAGGGAGACGCTTGCCGGCGTTGTCGTTGCCGTCGAACAGCGCCGAGTAGTCGCCCGGGCCGCGAGTCGCTTCCGAGATCGTGCCGATCAGTTCGTTCTCCTCGACCAGCTTCCGGACTCGATCGTTTCGGAACCAGCGAGTCAGATCGCGATGCCAGCGGGGACCGGGTTGTTCCGTCATGATCCAAAGGACCGCCGTCCGGACCGGAAAGCCGTCTTCGTCTTCGAGCCAGACCGCGACGTACGGCCGACGATAGCGTCCCCCGGCGGGTCGGCCGATCGTGAACTCCACATGCAGGCCCGGCTCGTCCTCGGCGCCGAGCGACGTCAGGACGAGTCGTTCGCCGAGAGGTTCGAGCGAAGAGCGATTCGGCCACCCGGCCGAAGCGAAGAGCGATCCGTCGGCCGCCACGATCAGACACTCCAGGCCGGACAGCGACTCGATCAATCGGAGTCCTTCGGACGGCTCGAGCACGTTCAGCACGGTCGCGGCGGCATCCGCTTCGACGGCGGTCGGTGCGATGACCGAGGCGCTGCGGATGCCGGAAGCGGGAAAGCCGGAGCGAGGATCGATGATGTGCGAGAAGCGTCTCCCCGCGATCTCGACATGGCGGTGGTAGCCGCCGCTGGTCGCCAACGCGAACGGACGCGTCGTCTCGAAACGTTGGAGCGGAGTCGCTCCGACCGCCGTTCGCGACGGATCGGCAATCTCGATCTCGAGAGGCGTTTCACCGAACTTCCGCAGGTCACCGCCGATGTTGATGACCAACTCGCTCACCTCGGGATGCGTCTCCCGCACGACTCGACCGACCTCGTCCAGGATGTACCCCTTGGCCAGCGCATCGAGACTGATCGGCAGCGCATCGTGCCGCTCGATCGAGCCGTCTTCACGGAGCGTCCACGGAGCGTCATTCAGCTGCGCGACGAGAGCGATCCGCTCGGCATCCGTCGGTAGGGAGCCTTTCTCCGCAGCACTCGTCCAGAGTCGCGACAGCGCCTGGGCGCGAACGTCGAACGCCCCGCCGCTCGCCAGCCGCCATCGCTCGGCACGGCTCAGGACGTCGCGCAGCTCTACCGAAAGCGAATCCCCGGCGACCTCGCCGCGCTGCCACCGACTCAGCTCACTGTCGGCAGCATGACGACTGAGGAGCGACGCCAAGCGATCGATCTCTCCCAGCGCCGTCGTCTCGGCCCGGCGCGCGAGCGACTCGTCCGGCGCGTCGATCCGAAGCTCCAGGGAGGTTCCGAGCACGTTCTCGTGCCGGAAGGTCACCTGCTCCGCCGACACGGGACCGACAGCCCCGAAGCCGGCGAGCATCAGCAGCAGGATCACGAGTGAACGCTTCATCGGGAGACCCAAGGAGGAATGAAGGCGAATCCGATGCGACGGAACGAGGTGCGGTCCGAGACGGATCGCAACGCTCCACCCCGGCTCATGGATGTCAGAACGGATTCCCCATCGGAGCGTGAACAGCCATGAAGAAAACGAAAGCAAGAAGCTCCTTGCGCCGTAGAACGGGCGCGCGGCACGACCCGCCTTCTTCCTCGCAGCGCTTGCCGCGGCGAGATGCGATGCCCCGGAGACGTCTCAGTCTTCCAGCGGCTTGATGAAGTTCGCGAACGAACGTCGCTCGCGAAACCCGACCGCGCCAAAGAAGCCTCGCGCGTACGACTCGGACGCCAGGCGGTTATTGAGCATCAACCGGACGCAGCCGGATCGCCGCGCGCGACGCTCCGCTTCCGCCAACAACGCCGTACCGATCCCCGCCCCACGGCTGGACGAGCGAACGAGCAAGTCCGAGAGATAGGCCTCCGAGGCGGCCAACATCGGAAACGGAATCAGATGCAGCGCCACGTAGCCGACCATTTCGCCGGAACGCTCCGCGACGATCAGTTCGTGCCCCGGCAGTTCTTGGCATCGCGAGATCGCTTGCCGGACCGATTCGGTTTCGACGGCCGTGTCGCCGATCTCGCCTCGCTCGGAACGGAACGCGAGTATCAGGTCGGCTAACGCCGTCAGATCCGACGATCGGACATCTCGCACGACGATCTCAGGTGCGTCGCTCACGTTCCACGAACCTCGACCGAAGACTCGCGAGAGCCAAGAAGCGAAACGAGCCCGGCAAGATACCGAGCTCGTCTCGAATCGATTTCGTCGGGCCTTGCGACTCGCATTCGCTCGCTCGGCCGCGACCGGATCACATGTCGAAGACGTCCGTACCGGTCGGAGCGGCTTCGCCCGATGCCGGATCGGTCCCTTCAGGAGCCGCCTCGGCCGGGATCAGCTTCTCGATCGCATCGGCTGCCGAAGCGACTCCGGTCCGATAGGTCTTCAGCGTCTCGTTCAGGTCGAGCTCGTCCTTCTTGTCGGCGCCGACTTCGGCCGCCTTCATCAGGGCATCGAGCGCCTTGCCGATCTCGGCGACTTCAGGCGCCGAGGCACCGAGCGCCAGGAGCCCGCCGTTGGGTGCCCCTTCGGGCTTCATCGCATTCTGCAGGTAATAGGCGACCGTCATCAGGCGGCGCTGCGAGAGCCGGAATCGCCAGACCGGCAACCGAGTCGATTCCTGAACCGCTCCACGAGGTCCCGAGAACCCGAAACTGGATCCCATGCCTCCCGATCCCATGCCGCTGGGTCCCATCCCACTCGGCCCCATACCGGCCGGACCACCCGGGGCTCCCGGACCTCCGCCCGGCAGGCTCGCACTACCGCCACCCCCACCCGCCGAACTCGGCATACCGGGGCCACCGGCTCCCGAGGGTCCCATCATGCCGCCGGAACCCATCATGCCTCCGGACCCCATCATGCCGCTCGAGCTGCCGGCAAACGTGCGGAACGATTCGACCCACTTGAGGTCGGCTTCCTGAGCCGTCACGTAGTCGAGTTCGTCACGAGCCGCTTCGGCCGCGAGCTTCGCGACCTCGATCGCCACGTCTCGGGCCTGCGCCTGAGCCGGGTCGGCGAACCGCATCTTGCCGTAGGCGATTGCCGCTTCACAACGAACCATCGCCGGGAGGGTCCCGTCGAGCACGACTCCCTTGATCGCCGTCGCGACCTCACCGTTGTTTCCCGACTCGCGCTGACCACCGAGCGCGCGACAAGCCAGTCGCTTGCTCCAGTAGTCGACTTCGGCCGAACGCCCCTCGGGAGCCGCGCCGAGCGCGGGGAGCAGAGCCGCGAAGACCTGCAACCGAAGCGCCTCGTCCCACCGTCCGTCGGTTCGCTGGCCGTCGATCGCACAATGCCGTTCGATCCCGTACAGCGACGAAACACGGACATACTCGGGAAGCGTGCCGTCCTGATACCACTGCAGCAGCAGCGGCAATGCCTCGGGGAGCGGTTCCGGAGCGACTTCGCGCTGCTTGCCCGGCCGGATGTCCAACCGCGAGACGATCGCGACCGCATTGACGCGGGCCGCCGGGTGATAATCTTCCTGAGCGATGTCGCGGAAGGTCGGAAACGCGAGGTCCCGAACCAGGTGAGTCACCGCTGCCGGGTCCGCTGCCGCGTTGATCTGCTTGAAGAGCTGCTCTCGCGACTCCGAAATGGTCGACAACTCGGCGTCGGTCGCCTGAGCCATCATCGGAAAGGCGACCTCCTGAAACCACTGATCGAAGGCGGCTCGGTTCTCGTCCAGCGACGCACGACCGGCAAGCACTTCGTTGACCAGACGCATCCGCTCGGAGTAGCGCTGCTTTCGCTCCTGCTCCAGACGGCGATCACGCCCCTCTTCCGTGCTCGGACGGGTATCGAAGTCGGGATTGACCGGCATTACCTTGAAGGCCGGATCCTGACCGACTGCGCCGGAGACCATCGCCAACCACCAGCCGCAGGCAGCGGCCAGCAGAAACCAGCCGATCCGCTTGCGCCGCAAGTTTTCGCGATCCTTGCTCAGCGCCAGGACCCGTGCTCCGATCGGCATGTCGACCTCGTCGAGAAGAGACGCGCTCGCTCGGCGACGACCGGCCGAAAGCGGGTCGATCGACGAGCCGGTCCGAAGAAGGGACCGCGACAGTCCAGAATAGCCAGCCGAATCCGAAGCTGTCAATTTTCGGGTCGCGCTCTCGTTCGTCTCTCCCCTCCCCTTCGCGCCTCGCCCTCAGAGAACGCTCGTGTCCGCAATCCCTCCCACCGATCCTAAGTCGACACCTCCCCCTCTACCGGCAAGTTCCTCACGAACGCTCCTGGTCGCCGATCCGCTCTTTCTCGAGCACCGGACCGGGGAACATCCCGAGTCGCCGCAACGGTTGACGGCCATCCTGGGGCAGCTCGAGTCGTCGGGTTTGGCGGCTCGCACCCGCCGCCTCGCTCCGGTAGCGGCCTCGCTCGAAACGCTCCTCCGAGTCCATCCGACCGACTATCTGGAACGCCTCGCCGCATGGGAATCGGCAGGCGGTGGGCAGGTCGAGGAGGACACCGTCATGTCCTCCCGCTCGGCCTTCGTCGCCCGGTCGGCAGCCGGGAGCCTGTGTGCGATCGTCGACCGGGTGCTCGACGGCGACGCGGACAACGGGTTCGCCGCCGTTCGGCCTCCGGGACATCATGCGCTCGCCGATCGTCCGATGGGTTTCTGCCTGCTCGGGACCATCGCGATCGCCGCCGAGCACGCGCGTTCCCGTGGGGTCGATCGAGTGCTGATCGTCGACTTCGACGTCCATCACGGCAACGGAACGCAGGACCTGTTCTATGACCGGGAGGAGATCGGCTTCCTCTCGCTTCACCGTTTCCCGTTCTATCCGGGAACGGGAGCGGCAACCGAGACGGGGACCGGTCGCGGCCTCGGTACGACCGTCAACCTGCCGATGACGTTCGGTACGCCGACCGATACGATCCTGCCGCGATTCGCCGATGCGGTCGAACGCCTCGCGGAACGCCTCAGGCCCGACCTGCTGCTGGTCAGCGCCGGTTTCGATGCGCATCGCCTGGACCCGGTCGGCAACCTCGGATTCGAGGTGGAGGACTTCGGTACGATCACGCGCATCCTGACCGACGCCGCGGCTCGCTGGTGCGGAGGACGACTGGTCAGCGTTCTCGAGGGAGGCTATCACCCCAGATGGCTCGCGGAGTCGGTCGGCATCCACCTTCAGGGCCTGATCGAAGCGACCGGCGAACGTTCCGCCTAGTCCCCTCCGATCCCTCGGCCGTCGACGGCGCGATCCGTGCGCACTTCCGCGGAGTCCTGTTCGTATGCATTCCTCGCTCCCCGGTTCGCTCCGTCTGACGGCCTTCGCCGCCGACCCGTCGGTCCCGTTCGACTCGATCGCGGTCCCTGCCGAGGTGGTGCTCGTCGGAGCTGTGGTCGCACCGTCGGGGACCGTGACCGATTCGTTCGGCAACGCGCTCGAACGTCCGTCCGAAATCCTGCTGGCGGCGTCGGACGCGGCGGCCGCCACACGGTGGCTCGCCGACCATCGCGAACAGTCGGGGTTCGTCGAGGCGTATGTGGTCTGTCCCGAACCGCCGACGGTCGATCGCGCGGCATGGCTCGAAGCCGGCGTGACCGGCTGGGGAGCGCCGGACGAGAGTCGATCGCTGCAGGCGTGGATCATCGGAGCGAGCCGTCGTCGCGACGAGCGAACGACCGCGACTCGGCGTGCCGAGCTCCTCGATCGGGTTCTCCGCAAGCTCCCCGATCGGATCCATCTGATCACCTCCGAGGGGCAGTTCGTCGGCGATTGGCCTCCCCCAGGTTCCGATCCGCTACCGGTCGGTCGAGGCATGACCGAGGTGATGCCGTCCGATCTGATCGAGGCAAGTCTGGCGCTCGGGACGCGGGCCTGGGAGACGGGAAGCGAACAGCAGGAGCTGATGCGGTACTCCCAGGGAACGACGACCCGGCATCTGGATGTCCGCGCGGTGCCGCTGGACGATCGAGTCCTGTTGGTCAGTTCGCGCGACGTGACGGCTCAGCACGCCGATCGTCAGAAGCTCGAACACCACCGCCGCCTGCTCGGACTGCTGCAGGAGATGACCGAGTCGGGACATTGGGAGTGGTCCGAAGCGGAGCGTCGTCTCTGGCTGAGCCCTCGCGCCGCCGCGATCTTCGGACTGGGGGACGGCGGTTGGGAGGGAGCCTTCGCGGAGCTGGTGGAATCGCGAGTCGCTCCCGCGGACATCATGCGCGTCCGTCGTGGCGTCGAAGCGCTCCGCAGCACCGATCGGATCCGAGTCGATCAGGTCCGGATCGTCCCTCGCCCCGGCGAAGAGCGCGTGATCTGGTCGCTGGCTCGGAGCGAGTTCGATGCCGACGGAATGATCGTCCGGGCCTACGGAGCGGTGCACGACGTCACGACGACCGCTCGCATTCGCGAGGAACTGGCGGCTCGGGAACGGGAACTCGCCGAGATCGCCAAGGTGAGCGTGCTCGGATTGCTCGGCAGTCAGATCGCGCACGAACTGAATCAGCCGCTCTATTCGATCTCGAACTACGCCGAAGCGGCTCGTTTGCGACTGCTGGAACGGGAAGACGCAGAGACTCCGTCGGAGATCATCGACTGGCTCGAACGGATCGGCGAACAGGCCAGGGTCACGGGAGAGTCGATCCGGCGGATGACTCGACTGCTGCAGCGCAAGGGGAGCTCTCCGGTCGTCCATGACCTTCGCGACGCGATCGCCGAAACGATGCCGATGTTCGCGGAGCGGTTCGAGGAGCTCGGCATCGCGGTCGAACGTCGGATTCCGAACGAGCCCTGTCTGGTCCGCTCCGATCGACTGATGATGCGGCAGGTGATCGCGATTCTCGTCACGAACGCGATCGAAGCGATCGCGGCGCGAACCGATCGACCGCCGTCCCTCTGCCTGTCGCTGGTCGGTGAAGGGCGTAACTGGGTGCTCGGCGTCCGAGACAACGGCGTCGGCCTGCCGCACGATCGTTTCATGGGACTCTGCCGCCCCTTCGTCACCGATAAGCCCGATGCGATGGGCGTCGGGTTGTCGATCGCCAAGGCGATTCTGGAATCGGTCCACGGCCGCATCTGGGCCGAGCCGTGCGGCGGGGAAGGAGCCGACGTTCGCTGTGCCGTTCCGAAGCATCAAGGGAACGACAGCTGAGCGACTCGTTCCGAATCGCCCGAGCCGAGCCGCCGACACGATGCGTTTCGCGCTCACGCCGCGCATCGAGTCGGCCCGATCCCATCGGATCGAAGCGAGTTCAGAACCCCGAGACCCGGGTTTCGAGCGCGGCGATCCGCTCCTCGAGCATCCGGACCGTCTGTTGCAGCTCGGCGATCTCGTCGCTGCGACTCGGGCGGCCCGATCCGCTCGACTCGCGCTCTTCCGGCTCCTCGGAGGCCGCGAACGCCGGCGTCCGCTGCTTCAGCCGCTCGAGTTCGGCGTCGGTGTAGAGCGCATGCGAGACGAGCTGGCCGCGACCGGGCGGAGTCAGCTCCTGCATCAGCCCCTTGTCGATCAGGCGAGCGACGATTCCCTGCAGCGTCGGCAGATCGGCGATCGGCTCCATCCGCGAAGCGCGGATCCGGAGGTCGCCGAGCGTCTGTTCGCCGCGCAGCAGGAGCTCGGTCATCACCGCCAGCTCGACCTTGTCGACACCGAGCCATTCGTAGGCGTAGTGCTTGAACTTCGGCACTCGACCGGTGCCGTGCACTTCGATCATCGCACCGCGCCGCCGCAACGATTCGATCGCCGTCTCGACCTGATTCTCGTCGACCGTCATCTGCGGGCTGCGGTTCGACTTCTGATTGCAGCCGGTGACGATGCCGTTGAGCGTCATCGGATAGGCATCGGGAACGGTCTTCGCCTTTTCGACGAGCACGCCGAGCACGCGTCGCTCGAGGCTCGGCAGCACCTTCCGCTCGACTCCCTTGGCCGGCTCGCCGCCGACCGCATCGTTCGCCTGCCCGTCCATGTCGCTCCTCGAACCGAAACGCGGCCGAGAGGGAAAACGAGGCGGGGACCGGTTCCCGATCGCTCTCGTTTCCGCTCCGCTCGACGGCCGCGCGGAGCGTCATTCTAGGGACGGCTCTCCCGCAGCCACAAGCTCGCCTCGCCCCTCCCCCATCGGCCGTTCGGCTCGTGAGAGATGGAGACGTTCGTCGAGTCGCTCGGCGCCGCGAGGTTCGAAGCGGTAGTGCGACACCCACCACTCTTCGCCCCGATCGGCGCCGAACATTTCGGCTCCTGCCAGGTAGAGCATCCGCCAGCGGCGATACCAGAGTTCGGGGGACTGGTTCGGATAGACCTCGCGGAAGATCGTCAGCAGCTCGTTCCGATGGATCGCCATCTGACCGAGCCACGCTTCGGCCGTGCGACGGTAGTGGTCTCCCGACCAGCGCCATTGTCGCGTCACGACCAGATCCTCCTGGAACCGGAGCAGCCAATCGTCTCCCGGCATCAGCCCGCCCGAGAAGAAATGGCGTCCCATCCAGTTCGCCGCCCCTTCTTCGTCGAACGGATACGTGAAGTGGCGATGGCAGAAGACGTGCACGAGCAGCGCGCCGTCGTCCTTCAGCCAACCGCGACAGCGCCGAAGCAGGGCACGATAGTTGCGCATGTGCTCGAACATCTCGATCGAGACGATCCGATCGAATCGATGGTCGATGTCGAAGCGATTCATGTCGGCCGTCAGGATCCGGATCCGATCGCCGAACCCGGCTCGGCGTGCTCGCGCTTCGATGTACTCGCGCTGCGACGCCGAGTTCGAGACGCCGGTGATGCGGCAGTTCGGATAGCGTTCCGCGATGAAGGTCGATAGTGCTCCCCAGCCGCAACCGAGCTCGAGCACCTCGTCGCCGTCCCGAACTCCGGCATGCTCGCAGGTCAGTTCGAGCGATCGCGTTTCGGCGGCATCGAGATCCCGCGTCGAAGCATCCCAGTAGCAGCAGCTGTACTTGCGCCGGGTCCCGAGCATCCGATCGAAGACCGATGCCGGCACCTCGTAGTGCTGCTCGTTCGCCTTGTGAGGAACCGGCGCCACCGGTCCTTCGAGCGAACTTCGCATCAGCGCCTCGGCATCGTCACACGCCGCTTCGCAACCTCCCGAGGCAAGTCGTCGGATGCGCCGACGGCAAAGGGCGCGGATCATCCGTCGCAGCATCGCTTCCGGAACCCACCCCGCCTCGATCCAACCGAGCACCCGCTCTTCCCATCGTTCGTTCATGACGACTCAACGCTCCTGCGAAGGAAACCAAGGAAAGAAGGGGCTCGTCGTCTGCTGATAGCGCCGATATGCCTCGCCGCGCGACGCGAGCGACTGGCGTTCCGTCGGCGGAATCCCCGTCACGAAGACGATGAACCAGAACATGGCGATCGGNNGTTGGGGTGTCGCGACAGTCGCCACCAGCCGATGCGACAGACCTGTCCGCGATTCGCCGGATCGGCCTTGAAGCGAGCCAGTTGGGCATCGGCCCACGCCTCACCCGACCACGAGACGACGGCGATGACGATCGCCGCGATGTCGTGCCATCCGAACGGTCGATCCGATAGCGACGCGGCGAGCATCGGGATCGCGAACAACGCGGCTCCGAACGCCTGGTACTGGTAGAACTGGGCGAGTTTCCGCTGCGCCGCATCGCCCCACTGTTGCTTGAGCGTGACATAGCGTCCGTCCTCGGCGTGCCGCATCACGCGGATCAGCACGTGCGTCCCCAGTCGCAACGACCAGAGTGCGACGATGATGCCGATCGCCAGACGCCGCTCGGGGAGACCGTCGGCCAACACCGCAAACGCGACTCCGAACAGGCCGACCGTGTACGTCCAAGCGACGTCGACGATCCCCGCATCGCCGATCCGACGTTGCAGCATCCAGACCGCGACCATCAGCACCGCGGCGATTCCCCACGCGATCAGCGGCCAGATCCACGGACTCATGCGATGCACTCCGGACGCGAGGCGGTTTCGCGACAGACCGATGCCGGAGCCTCGGTGACGTCGGAGGTCGTCGAGCCGAAGGGGAGCGGACGTGTCGCTCCGGCATGCGCCCGATCGTCGAACGCTCCGGCACCGCTCCGCCCCGCTCCGTTCGGCGCCACGAGAGCGCCGAGCGACTCGAGCGAACGCCCGCGATAGCCGGACGCGCCGAACGTCAGTTGCACGCTGTTGACCTGCCGCTCGGCGAACGCCGCCTCGCAGTAACACAGGTAGTAGTGCCACATCCTGCGGAACCGCTCGTCGAATCCGAGTTCGACGACGCGTTCGGTCTGCTCCTGAAACGCGCGACACCATCGCCGCAGCGTCTCGGCATAGTGATCCGAGAGCTCCTCGAAGTGGACCAGACGCAGGTCGGTCTCGCGCGCCGTCGCCTCGAGAATCGAACTCAGCGACGGGAGATCCCCTCCGGGAAAGATGTAGTTGCGGATGAAGTCGGAACTGCGCAGATGATGCTCGTGCCGATCGTCGCGGATCAGGATCGCCTGCAGCACCGCCATCCCGTCGTCGCGGAGCAGGCGACGACAGACTCGGAAGAACTCCGGCAGATAGCGATGCCCGACCGCTTCGATCATCTCGATCGAGACGAGCTTGTCGAAGCGACCTTCCAGGCGGCGATAGTCACGATCGAGAACGGTGATCCGATCCTGGAGTCCTTCGCGCCGCACCCAGGCGACCGCATGCGCGTGCTGCTCCGCCGAGATCGTCGTCGTCGTCACGCGGCAGCCGTAGTGACGAGCGGCATGGATCGCCCAGCCACCCCAACCGGTGCCGATCTCGACGACCTGGTCGGACGGTTTCAGATCGAGCTTCCGACAGATCCGGTCGAACTTCGCGACCGATGCCTCTTCGAGCGACGATCGCTCCGACTCGAAGATGCCGGCCGAGTAGGCCATCGTCGGATCGAGGAAGGTCCGGTAGAAGTCGTTCCCCAAGTCGTAGTGAGCGCCGATGTTGCGACGCGACCCGCCGATCGTGTTGCGGCGAAACCGATGGACGAGACGCGCGCCCCAGTGGCGAAGGCGCGCCGCCCCTCGATCCAATCGATCGACGGTCGCCAGATTGCGGATGAAGTAGCGGATCACCGACGTGAGATCGGGACTCGTCCAGTCGCCGTCCATCCAGGCTTCGGCCGCGCCGAGGTCACCGCCGAGCGCGACGCGTCGGTGAAACCGAGCCGCCTCGACCTCGATCCGCGGAATCGCCGCTCCGGTCGGTCGCTCCGCATCGGGGCGTCCCAGACGCGACGTCCCTTGCGCCTCGACCAGTTCCAGTTCGCCTCGCTCGAGCGAGGCGAGGCGAGCGAGAACGCGGGCGCGGAACCAGCGATCGAGAGTCGTCGGAGGGTGATGATCCGAGGTCGACGGCATGGTTCAGGTTTCCTTGCGAAGCGCGGCGACCGGCATCCGGGACCGCGGGTGCGGATGAAACGGAACGCCGCGGCGCTTCAGGGCGAGCGCCTGGAAATAGATGCCGGCCCAGGCGGACCAGCCGGGGAGCGGATGTCGACGAGTCCAGCGGCGGAGCGCCGCAGCACTCCAAGGGATCCTCTTCAGGTCGAGCGATACCGCGAGGACCGGATGATCGTCGGCCGACAGGCAGTTGAGCACGATCCCCAATCGATCCGACTCCCAGTTCAGGCGCCAGCCGTAGCTCAGCTCCATCGGCAGGAACGGCGAGACATGCATCGCCTTGCCGATCGCCGGAGTCATGGCCGAAGGGGAGCGAGGATCGAGCAGATAGCATTGCTGCTCTCCCCACGGCGTGTTGTTCACTTCGGCCAGCACCGCCGACGGCGTTCCGGAATCGTCGAGCGCGAAATAGAACGAGACCGGATTCATCGCGAAGCCGAAGGCGGCCGGCATCGTCAGCAACATGATTCGGCCCGCGGGAGCCGAACCGCCGAGCGATCGGATCCGCTCTTCGACCGATGCGCGCAGCGGACGGGACCGATCCCCGAGATGATCGCGGCGGCGGATCGACCAGATCCTGGGGAACCCGTGCCCCCAGCAGGCGTGCCCGCGAAACGCCGTCCCCCATTCGTCGAGATCGAGTCCGATCATGCCGATCCGGTGGACGAACCGCCGACGGACCGGCGTCGATCGGACATGCACGATCTCTCCCTCGAACAGCTCACTCAGCATGCGACCCTCGCTCGCCGCAGGCCGGCCAGCACCTCGAGCCCGCTCCGGACTCCATCTTCGTGAAAGCCGGCCGCCCAGTAGGCGCCGCAGTACGAGACGCGATCGTGGTCGATCAGTTCGGCATGGCGGCGCTGCGCCTGCCGCTTGCCGAGCGCGAAGATCGGATGGTGGTATTCGAAGCGGCGGAGCACCTTGTCCGCGGCGAGTCGACCGTCGTCGTTGAGCGTGACGCAGTAATGCCGTTCGGCGCGGAACCCCTGCAATCGATTCATCAGGTAGGTGACCGACGCCTTTCGATCGGACGATTCGCGCACGTCGTAGTTCCAGCAGGCCCAAGCCCCTCGGCGTTTCGGCAGGACCGACGTGTCGGTGTGCAGCACGACTTCGTTCGCCTCGTACGGGAATCGCGAGAGCACCTCGCGCTCCGTCGACGTCGCCTGGTCTCCCAGAATCCGCAACGACTGGTCGGCATGACAGCCGAGCACGACATGATCGTAGCGACCGAGCGACGTCACGGCCGCTTCGTTCGGACGCCGACCGAACAGCTCGACCCCATCCGGCAGACGCCGAAGTCGCTCGACTGGAGTCGAGGTGCGGATCTCGGCGTCCAGTCGTTCGACCAACGCCGTGACGTACGTCCGACTCCCTCCCGGGACCGTTCTCCACTGCGGGCGCCGCTGCACGCCGAGCATGCCGTGATGCCGATAGAAATCGATGATGAAGCGGACCGGAAACGTCTCGAACGTCGCACAGGGGCACGACCAGACCGCCGAGCCCATCGGCAGGAAGTAGGACCGAACGAAGGTTCGCGAGAAACGGTTGCGAGCCAGAAACTCGGCGACGGTCACCCGCTCGTCCTGATCATCCAGTCGTTCCGCGGCGCGACGGAATCGGACGAAGTCGTTCAGCAGCGCGAGGAACTTCGGGCGAATCAGGTTCCGGCGCTGGGCAAAGAGGCCGGCCAAGTCCATGCCGCGATATTCGAGGTTCTCGGCGTCGTCGCGGACGCTGAAACTCATCGTCGTCGGCCGCCCCTCGATCCCGAGTTCGGCCAACAGCGCCAGAAATCCGGGATAGGTCGAGTCGTTGAAGACGATGAAGCCGGTGTCGACGGCGATCGGCCCGAGCGGATCGTCGACGTCGACCGTGTGGGCATGCCCTCCCAGCCGCGAATCGGCTTCGATCAGCTCGACCCGACAATCGCCGCGAGCGGCAAGGCCGCGAGCGACGGTCAGACCGGAGATCCCTCCGCCGACGACTGCAATCCTCATGCGGTGCTTCCGATCCGCGATTGGGGGTACCGACATCCGATTTCGACGACCGACGCTGTTCGAAACGGTCGGAAACGCCAACCATAAGGAGAGTGTGGCGAAGGTTCGGAGGTCGTTTTAGGAGTCGCTGCTCCGGATGACAACCGCCTCCCTCCCCCGGACCTCTCGCCACCGTTCGTTTCGCCGCTGATCGCCCGCTCCGCTCTCCCTGGTTCGATCGATCGCCCGCCCGTCGCACCTCAGTTCTCTCGACGCACCCCCGTCCGCTCGTCGTACTTCGGGGTCGTCCGCTTCCTTTCGAGACGTCGATGTCCGAACGCAGCTATTCGCCGCGCACCGTCGCCGACGCCTTCGGAGTGAGCGAATCGTCGCTCAAGCGGTGGTGCGATCGCGGCAAGCTCTCGATCGCCAAGACGGCCGGCGGCCACCGGAAGATTCCGCGAAGCGCGGTGCTCGCCTTCGCTCGCGACAATCGTCTGCCGTTCGCACGCCCCGAGCTGCTCGGTCTTCCCGATCTGACCCCACCGGGACCGGCGACTCCGGAGGAGGTTCGGGACGAGTTCCTTGAACTGCTCGTCGCGGGGCGGGAAGAGCATTGCCGTCGTCTGATCGTGCGGCAGTATCTGGACGGGATGTCGATTTCGCGGATCGGCGATCGGATCGTCGCCCCCGCCATGCAGACCATCGGTCATCGCTGGGCGTGCGCCGAGGTCGACATCTATCAGGAGCGGTTCGCCTGCGAGATCTGCACGCGTCTGCTGCATGAATTGCGAGGCATGCTGATGCCTCCGGCCGATGACGCTCCGCTGGCGATCGGGGGAACTCCCTCCGGTGATCCCTACGCCCTGCCGACTCAACTGGTCGAGTTGGTTCTTCGAGAGCACGGCTGGAAGGCGATCAGCCTCGGCTGCAACCTGCCGCTCGACTCGATCGATCAGGCGATCCGCCGGATGCGCCCCGATCTGGTCTGGCTGAGCGTGTCGAGCGTCGAGGATCAGGCCGATTTCCGGGATTCCTATCGGCGGTTGTTCGCCAATCATGGGGATCGACTCCCCTTCGTCGTGGGCGGTCGAGCGATGAACGAATCGATGCGAGATTCGATCAGCTACTCGGTCCACTGCGATCGCCTGGAAGTCCTGGCGACCTTTCTCAAGACCTTCCGCCCCTCGCCCCCGCTCGGGACGCGAGTCGCGGCGGACTGATGCCCGCAAGGATCGAAACCGATGCGTCGTTCCCTCTTCGGCTCTCGCAGAATCGTGACCGGAGTCCTGTCAGCCGTGCTGGCGGCGACTCCGCTCTCCCTATCCGAAGCCCAAGCCCCGGCGACCGGTGCCTGGCCGCAGTGGCGAGGGCCTTCGCGGACGGGGCAGATCGAACCGACGACCTGGCCCGACTCGTTGGACGAGTCGCACCTGAGTGAGGTTTGGCGAGTCGAGTTGGGTCCGAGCTACTCCGGGCCGATCGTGGCCGACGGCAAGGTCTTCGTCACCGAAACGGTCGACAAGCAGGACGAGCGGGTAACCGCCTACTCGGTCGCCGACGGCTCGAAGCTCTGGAGCGTGTCGTGGCCCGGGTCGATGAGCGTGCCGTTCTTCGCCAAAGCCAACGGCGACTGGATCCGCGCGACCCCCGCTTATGCCGACGGCCGGCTGTACGTCGCCGGCATGCGAGACGTGCTGGTCTGTCTCGATGCGAACGACGGCCACGAATTGTGGCGATTCGACTTTCCGGAACGCCTCGGCACACCGCTTCCGGATTTCGGTTTCGTCTGCTCGCCGATGATCGATGGAGAGCATCTGCTGGTTCAGGCGGGCGGAGGTTTCGTGAAGATCGATCGGGCGACCGGCGAGCTCGTCTGGCGCGTGCTCGACGACGGCGGCGGCATGATGGGGAGTGCCTTCTCGAGCCCGGTTCGAGCCAAGATCCGAGGGGTCGACCAGTATGTCGTGCAGACTCGGGAGAAGCTTTGCGGAGTCGCGGTCGATGACGGTCGGCTGCTCTGGGAGCAGACCGTTCCGGCCTTTCGCGGCATGAACATCCTGACGCCGACCGTGCTCGGCGACCGGATCTTCACCAGTGCTTACGGCGGCGAGTCGTTCTGCTATGAACTGGCGAACGACGGCGAGTGGAAGGTCTCGACCGTCTGGTCGGGAAAATGGCAGGGCTACATGTCGTCGCCGGTCGTCGTCGGCGAGCATCTGTATCTGCACCAGCGGAATCAGCGATTGGTCTGCCTGGGAGTCGCCGACGGTGCCGAGGCCTGGACGACCAAGCCGTTCGGCAAGTACTGGAGTCTGGTCGCCAACGGCAACCGCCTGCTCGCCCTGGACGAAACGGGAAAGCTCCTTCTGATCGATGCCGACCCGGCGGAGTTCCGCTTGGTGTCGACCCGCGAAGTGGCGACCAGCGAAACCTGGGCTCATCTGGCGGTCGTCGGTGACCTGCTCTTCGTCCGGAGTCTCGACGGACTGATCGTCTTCCGCTGGAAGTGAGTCGATCGTCCGACATCGAAGTNNACCGCAGCCGCGTCCCCCGTTTCGTTTCGGTCCCGCCCCGGCGTCGGAACGCGCGGGGCGAGCGGCGGAACGTGCCGCGCTTGACCGGCGACGCGAAACGCGCGACAACTCTCGTCGGTCGCCCGAATCTCGGCGACTCGCTCCCCAGCCTGTCGCTTGCTGTTGCCGTCGCGTCGTCCGATCGTGACGGACACCGAGCGTCCGCACCGAGGAAGACATCGCATGTCGCGCGCACATCGGTCCTGCTGTCCGAACATCGTCGAGCGGCGCGAGAGTCGACGCAGGGGACTCTTTTCGCGCCTCGCGCACGGGCTGGTCGTCATCGGGATGCTGGTCGCCGTGACGACGACCGCGATCGCTCAGAGTCCGGAAGATGAGAGCCCCTTCAGCGGCCCGCAGCCCGGCGAATCGCTTCCGACCGCCACCGTTCGCGATCTGCTCGCGGACCCGGCCGAGACGTTCGCGTTGCCGCTCTCCGGTACCGCCAAGGGAGAGCTGCTGATCTTCGTTCACGAACGGACCCGTCCGTCGATCGGCCTCACCCGCGCGATCGTCGACGGTTGGAAGCGTCTTCCCGAACCGCGGCCGGCAGCGGCGGTCGTCTTTCTGACCGACGATCCGACGGCGACGATGCAGTGGGCCGCGATCGCCCGAAACGCCTTGCCGACCGACGTCCGACTCGGTGTCTCGACCGACGGCCCCGAAGGCCCTGGAAACTACGGGCTGAATCGCGAGACGGCGATGACCGTACTGATCGCTGCCGAAGGGAAGGTCGCGGCCAACTTCGCTCCGGTCCAGCCTTCGGTCGCCGCCGATCTGCCGGCGATCCTGACGGCGCTCGCGGAGGCAGCCGGAGTCGCTGCCGAATCGCTGATGCCGGAGCCGACCGCTGGGGGAGAACGACCGGGAGGTCGACCGGCGGCCGACGACGAAGCGTTTCGGAACCGGATGCGCCNNACGGGAACGAACATGCCCAGGCGGTGCTGCAGCGTTGGTCCGAGACACTCGGCAAGGAGGACGAGCGAAGTCGTTGATGCGATCGACGGTCGTTTCAGCTCCGATCGTCGGTCAGTTCGACGAGGACCTGACGAACCAGCTCGAGATCGACGTCCCCCACCAACTCGACACGGCCGATGCCCGACGGCAGGACGAACCGCAGCCGC
>DMPQ01000340.1:4686-4813 GCA_003455945.1 Planctomycetaceae bacterium | reverse complement strand
GGCCAGTGATAGTCCTGCAGCGCCTGAAGCGCATCGCGACGGATCCGCTCCACCCGTCGATCGTTGGCGGTCGAGTAGACCTTCAGGAAGTGACCGACGAGTGCCGGGATGTCCTCGCGCCGCTCGC
>DMPQ01000340.1:0-4557 GCA_003455945.1 Planctomycetaceae bacterium | reverse complement strand
CCGAACAGCTCGCTCTCGAGCAGACTCTCGGTCAGCGCCCCGCAGTTCACCTTGACCAGCGGCCCGCTCCCGCGGGCGCTCAGGCGATGCAGTGCCGTCGCGATCAGCTCCTTCCCCGTCCCCGTCTCGCCGAGCAGCAGGACCGAGGCGTTGCTGGTCGCGGCGCGGCGAGTCAGGCGATAGACCTGTTCCATCGCCGGAGANNCCGGCCGCTACGGATCGCCGGCCCGAGGTCCCTGAGTCCGGCCGCGAGCGACGGCCTCACGACCCCGGCCGCGACGAGGCTCCCGACGGAAACTCGAGCGCGTCGAGCAGTCGATCGAGCAGTGCGAGCTCCTCGGCCGACTCCTGACCGAGATCGTTCCGCAGGTCGTACGCCCGACGGATCTCGCGAGTCGTCAGCAGGAGTCCGCGACGGTCGATCGCGTTCTCGAGAGCTCCGACGCATTCGTTCCGCAGAGCGAGAGGATAGACCGGATCGCCGATCGTCGCGACCAGGGCTCGCTGCGACGCCGGAGTCGCGAGGACGCCGAGCGCCCGAGCGGCATCGGCGCCGAGCGTCGGTGACGTCAACAACTCGACCAGCATCTCTTCCTGAGCGTACAGGTCCTCGAAGACGTAGACATCCGGCCGCATCATCGCCTCGGCCAGCAACCCCATCGCCTCGCGCGACTGGCGAACTCGCTCGTCGAGCGACGGGACGCGCCCTCCCGAAACCGCCGCCACCTCGTCCAGCCCCAAGCGGACGAACTCGGTCGAATGCGGCCAGGGAAAGGCGTACGTTCGCGGCTCGTCCCGCGCGATCCGCCGCGCCCGGTCGAGATGTTCCAGACGGACCGCCAGCCCGATCGGAATCTCGGCGGTGCGCGGATCGCGACGCAGCTGCTGCAGCAGCTCGTACGACTCGGGGCCGTCGATCGAGCCGCTCAGCAGGATCATCTCGTAATCCGGATNNATCCGGATGCGCGGTCGCCATGCGGAAGAGCTCGCGGCCGTCGTGAGCCGCATCGGCTCGATAGCCGATCTCGGCGAGCGAGCCGAGCAATTCGTGCGATTCGCGGACCCCCGGATGCCCGACCAGCACTCGCGGACTCCCCTGACTCTTCAGGAAGTAGCAGAGAGCGGGGACCAGGCGA
This sequence comes from Planctomycetaceae bacterium, assembly GCA_003455945.1. Taxonomy (GTDB): domain Bacteria; phylum Planctomycetota; class Planctomycetia; order Pirellulales; family Pirellulaceae; genus UBA11682. Next base: position 3,421 of record DMPQ01000340.1, on the reverse strand, counting down.
TTGGAGCCGGGAAAGGAGCGGGTCGGCGCCAGGCGGAGGATCGCTCGCGCCGCCGCCAGACGGACCGAACGGTCGCTGTGCCGGAGCGCCTCGGCGAGCGGACTCGCCGCGTCCCCCTGGTCCAGAATCGACGGATCGCCGAGCACGCCGAGCAGATCCGCGGCAGCCACCGCTCCTCCGGGTCGAGCCTCGGGCAGCTCCGACGCCAGCAGCTCGTTCAGTTCGGCGACGCTCGGCGGCGCGACCCCTTCGAGGTCGTTCAGATAGACGGCTCGGCCGAGACCGACCTTGCGCTGCACGGCCGCCAATCGACCGCGCCAGGCCATCAGCCGGAACTCGGCTCGCTCGGGATCGATCGCCTCGAGCGACAGGGCAAGACGCCCTCGTTCGGCAACCGCGACTTCATGCATCGTCGTCGCGACTCGCTCGAACTTGCCGGCCGCATCATCCCACCGCCACATCTCGGCCGGCGAGGAATCGCCGAGGCGTTGGGCGCGGGCCTGCCAGGCGCGATGCAGTCGCTGCACCGTGTCGGCCTGATTCGGAGCGGACGATTCGAGGATCCGGCGACAGGCGGCTTCGGCCAAGGCCCGTTCGGTCGATTCGGTCGCGGGATTGCGAAGCGGATCGAGCAGCCAGACGAGCGACTCGTCGCACTGGCGTCGCCCGAGCGTCTCGATCGCCAGCGAACGGATCGCCGGATCGGTGCTGAGCAGCGCCGCCATGAGCGGCCCTTCCACCGACTTGCCCCACGCCTGCAGCGTATCGACGAGGACGATCCGCTGATCGTTCGAGGCGGTCGCGCCGGTGCGGAGGATGGCGGCGATCCCGTCCAGGTCGAGCGCCCGCAGCTCTTCGAGCGCTTCGGTGCGGCGGCGGATCGAGAGGTCGTCGAGCTGCACGATCAGCCCTTCGACCCGATTCGGATCGCGAGCAAAGCGACCGGCTCCGGCGAGAATCTGTCGAGCCGCTTCGGCGCCCCCCGGCTGCAGTTCGGCGATCCGCCCCCACTCCAGCAGCGTGCCGGTGCCGAGCTGACGATGCAGTTCGAAGGCGGTCCGATCGTCGATCCCGGCGGCGTTCAGCGGTTCCAGATACTTCACCGCCTCGTCGAAGCGGCGGATGTCGACCATCATCCGAGTCGCCTTGGCCCAGGCGGCCGGATCGGACGGATTCGACTCGCGGACCGTCAGCACGACCGGATGCTTCTCCTCCGGCTCGGCCGGTCGGAGCGCCGGAGCGGGACGGACGGCGGGGCGAGCCGGTTCCTCGGTGCGCATCGGCGTGCCGAAGGGGGAGCCTTCCTGCGCCCAGACCCAGATTCCGGGACTGGCGAGCGCGACGAGACTCGCCAGGGCGATCTTCCGGTTGCGACCGTTTCGCAGCAGCATCGTCGTCTCTCGGAGCCGTTCGGATGACCGTACGATCCGCAGGCGGGGGTCACCGCCGGGGATCGCGATCGCGTCGCCGTGACGCGATCAGGAAACCCCCGCGGGGGTTCGGCGCTCCGTCGCTCCCGATGCCAGCCGATCCTTCCAGGATCGGACCTGAGCGGCCACCTGTACCGGGGCCGTCGAACCGTAACTCACGAAGGCCTCGACCGCGCGTCGGACCCCGAGAACCTCGAAGACTTCCGGGCCGAGGGTCGGTTCGACCTCGCGGAATCGTTCGAGGTCGAGATCCTGGAGCCGCTTCCCCTGCTGCATCGCCGCTCGGACGAGCGAGCCGACGGCATGGTGAGCGGTCCGCTGCGGCGTCCCTCGCTTGATCAGATGCTCCATCAGCGTCGTCGCATCGAGGAAGCCGCGATCCAGTCGCGCCTCGATACGATCGGTACGAAGCCGACTGGCCGCTACGATCGGCACCGCCAGTTCGAGCGTCGCCTCGACCGTGTCGAACGCATCGAAGACCGCCGGCTTGTCCTCCTGCAGGTCCCGGTTGTAGGCGAGCGGAAGCGCCTTGATCAGGACCAGCAGCGTCTGGAGATCGCCGATCACCCGAGCCGTCTTGCCTCGCGTCAGCTCCAGCACGTCCGGGTTGATCTTCTGCGGCATGATGGACGAGCCGGTGCAGAAGGCGTTCGGCAATTCGAGGAACTCGTACTCCGCGGTGCTCCAGAGAATCCACTCCTCGGCCCACGTGCTCAGATGCAGCGCGATGAGCGAGAGGACGAAGACCGACTCGACCGCGAAATCCCGATCGCTCGAAATGTCGAGGCTGTTGGCCGAGACCTGTTCGAACCCCAGACGAGCGGCGGTCGCGTGCCGGTCGATGTCGATCGACGTGCCGGCAACCGCGGCGGCTCCCAGGCTGGAGCGGTTGGTGCGGCGGCGACAATCCGCCACCCGCTCGCGATCCCGTTCGAACTTCTCGCAGTAGGCGAGCCAGTAGTGAGCCGCCAGGACCGGCTGAGCCCGCTGCAGGTGGGTGTACGCCGGCAGAACGATCCCCTCGTCCCCGTCGCAGCGTCCGACGAAGGCTCGCTGCAGGTCGAGCAGTCGGGCATCGATCCGGTCGAGCGCATCGCGGACCCAGAGACGAAAGTCGGTCGAGACCTGGTCGTTGCGACTCCGCCCCGTATGGAGCTTGCGGCCGACATCCCCGAGACGCTCGATCAGCGCGTGCTCGATGTGCATGTGGATGTCTTCGAGCTCGATCCGGATCGGAAATTCGTTCCGATCCAGCTCCCCTTCGATCTCGCGCAGCGTCCGCTCGATCGCGTTCGCCTCGTCGACCGTCAGCAACCCGCGCTCGGCCAGCATCTGCGCATGAGCGATCGAACCGGCCACATCCTGGCGGTACAGACGCCTGTCGAAGCTGATGCTCTCGGTAAATCGCTCGACACGGCGATCGACCGCCTCCTGGAAGGCTCCGGAGCGACTGGGACTGGCCAACCGGCGATTCCTTGGGGTTGCCGCAGAGACGGGTCGGAAGGACCCGAGGCGAGGTGACTCGAAGAGGATCGACGAGAGGGGACGCGAACGAGACGAACGTTCATCCTAGATGGGCCGACAGGGGGTGTCAACGAACGCCCCGAGCCCTCGCGAGACGCCTCGGACCCGGTATTTTTCAGGGTCCGAGCGACGTTTCGCCCTCCTGCCGGAGCGCGCCGTTAGCTAGGAGGCACGGAGGCGCTGAGTGAGACGCNNCGGGATCAGCCCCGTCGAGAAACGCCGCGCCCCCGACGCAGTGGCGACGGACCCTTCCGAATCGCAAGCAAGTTCCTCTCCCTCGACCGACCCGTCAGGACCTTGCGGGATCGGAGCGGTGCCGTTCAACTTGAGGGGATTTTACCCGGTGCCCGGGATCGAGCGGTGGAACGGAGGTGAAAGGGGCTCCCCGATCGCCTCGAAAATCCGGTCCCCGCCGCACCGCAACGCTGCACTGAACTGCTGCACAGAACCGCCGCTCCGGACAGCCG
>DMPQ01000190.1 GCA_003455945.1 Planctomycetaceae bacterium | reverse complement strand
CCGCGACGACTCGCCCGACTCGGGCCGCGACGAGCGCGTCGGCGCACGGCGGCTGCTTGCCGTGGTGCGAGCAAGGCTCCAGCGTGACGTACGCGGTCGCTCCCGCCGGGTCCTCGCCGCAGGCGGCGAGCGCCTCGGTCTCGGCATGGCGGTCGCCGAACCGCCGATGCCAGCCTTCGCCGATCACCCGCTGACGCCCGTCGCCATCGCGTCGCACGAGGACGCAGCCGACCATCGGATTCGGCTCGACCGATCCCTCGCCGCGCGCCGCGAGTTCCAAGGCTCGTTGCAGATACTGCCGATCCGATCCCTCACCCGATCCCATCCGACTCCCTTCAGCCGAGCAGCTCGTCGAGCGTTCCGGTGCTGTCGCCGAACGCCCGATCGTCGCCGCCGACATTGCGGATCATCGACAGGTACAGGTTGGTCAGCGGCGTCTCGTCCCGATAGCGGCGATGCCAGCCGACCGGAAAGCGTCCGGCGGCGCCGCCGATCAGCGCGATCGGCAGATCGTCGTGATCGTGACGATTGCCGTCGGCGATTCCCGACCCGTACTGCACCAAGCTGTCGTCCAGCAGCGACCGATCGCCGATGCGCACCTGATCCATGCCGTCGAGCAGATGCTTCAGCAGGCCGACGTGATAACCGTTGATCTTCGCGATCTTCTCCTGCTTGGCCGAGTCGTTGCCGTGGTGCGACAGATCGTGGTGCCCTTCGGGAATGCCGATCTCGCCGTAGCCGCGATTGCTTCCGGCGTTGGTCACCATCAACGAGACGACTCGGGTCGAGTCGGTCTGCAGCGCGACGATCGCCAGATCGAACAGCAGCTTCAGATGCTCCTCGAAACTTTCAGGGACTCCGGCCGGTCGCGGGTAGTCCGACACGTTCGCTTCGGGAGCGGTCAGCTTCTCGGCTCCCGCCAGACGCTGTTCGAGGTTCCGGACGGCGTACAGATATTCGTCGAGCTTGCGACGATCGGTCGCTCCCAATCGCCGTTCGAGCGCGCGAGCATCTTCGGCGACGAAATCGAGCACGCTTCGGCGGCGTCGTTCGCGCCGCGCTCGCGCCTCGGCCGATTCCCGCTCGTCGCCCCCCGAGAACAGGCGATCGAAGACGGCCGCCGGATCGATCTCCTTGGCGACCGGCGAGCGGTCGTTCCGCCAGCTCATGTTCGACGTGTAGACGCAGCTGTATCCCGAGTCGCAGGTGCCGGCCGGCGCGCTCGGCTCGAGTCCGAGCTCGAGCGACGGCAGCCGCGTCGCTCCGCCGATCAGCTCGGCCAGTCGCTGGTCGACCGACTGACCGTTGCGGATATCCTCGCCGTCGGTCTTCTTCGGATGGCTGCCGGTCAGGTACGACGCGACCGCTCGCGCATGGTCACCGCCGCCGTCGCCGAGCGCCCGAGCTCCGTTGAGCGTCAGACCGCCGAGCAGCGTGGTGCGCGAGCGATAGTCGGCGATCGGCTGCAGCAGCGGCGGCGTGACGTAGTCTCGACCGCTCCCCTGCGGTTTCCAATCGGGCATGTGCATCCCGTTGGGAACGTAGATGAACAGATGCCGCAGCACCCGTTCCGGCTCGGGGACCGCACTGCGAGCGGCGGCGGCGGTCGAGCGAGTCATCGCTTCGAGCCACGGAAGTTCGACCGCGGTGCCGACGCCGCGCAGCAAGGTTCGTCGATCGATCGCGTGCTTCATGGTCGACTCCAGGGGCGGGATCTCGCGCGGAACGGATCGCTTTCGACGATCGCCACCACGAGTTCGGAAAACTTCAGGTCGCCGGCTTCCGCTCGATCGACGATTCGATCGACCGCACAGGCATCATAGAATCGCAGCCCTCGTCCCAACGCATAGACGGTGAGCTTCTCGGCGACCGTCGCGACGAATCGCTCGCGCCGCGATGTCGACAACAGTCGCTGCAGTTCGATCGCACCGGCGAACGACGAACCGTCCGGGAGCACGCCGGCCGCATCGATCGGCAGGCCGTCGTCGTCGGTTCGGTAGCGACCGATCGCATCGAAGTTCTCGAGCGCGAAACCGATCGGATCCATCGGCGCGTGACAGGCGGCACAGGCCGGGTTCTCGCGATGCTGCTGCATCCGTTCGCGCAGCGTGCCGGTCAGCTGCTCCTGAGCCTCGAGTTCCATCACCCCCGGCGCCGGCGGCGGAGGGGGCTCGCCGAGCAGATTCTCCAGCACCCACTTCCCTCGCTTCACCGGCGAGGTGCGCGTCGGGTTCGAGGTGAGCGTCAGGATCGACGCCTGAGTCAGCAGGCCCCCTCGTCCGGTCCCTGCGGTCGAAATGCGTCGGAACTCGTCGCCGTCGACGTTCGCGATGCCGTAGTGCCGAGCGAGGCGCCCGTTGACGAAGGTGAAGTCCGCTTCGAGCAGCGTCATCACGCTCAGATCGCTTCGCAGCACTTCGGCGAACAGCAATCGCGTCTCTTCGCGCATCGCCGCGCGAAGCTCCTGGTCGAACTCGGGGAAACGCTCCGGATCGGGGTTCAGGCGATCGAGCACGCGCAGTTGCAGCCACTGTTCGGCGAAGTTGTCGACCAGGGCTGCGGACCGGGGATCGGCGAGCATTCGGAGCACCTGGCGCCGTCGCTCCTGAGGGTCGGACAGGCGTCCTTCCCACGCGGCGCGGAGCAGCTCGTCGTCCGGCATCGAACTCCACAGGAAGTAGCTCAGGGAGGTCGCGAACTCGAACGGATCGAGATCGCGTCGATCCTCGCCGTCGGCCAGCGGCCGCTCGACCTTGTACAGGAAATGAGGCGAGACGAGGATCGCCTGGAGCGCCAGCTGGATCCCGCTCTCGAACGTCTCGCCGTCGTCGATCGCCGAAAGCGCCAAGGTCGTCAGTCGCTCGATCTCGTCGGCGGTGGCCGGGCGGCGAAACGCTCGACTCGCCATCCGCTGCACGACCTGCTCGGCCGCCGAGCGACGATCGGTGGCCGATTCGGACGCAGGGGTGACGAAGACCAGGCGGCGATGCGTCGCCGGCAGGTCCGCCTCGGACGGCGCGTCGAGCGGGCCGCGGATCTCGAGACTCTCGAGGATCAGATTCCGATCGCGACGCGACGGGATCGGATGATCGGGGCGATAGAAGTCGTTGACGAACGCGCCGCCGATCCGGCGTTTGCCAGGCTCGAGGTCGACTCGAATCACGTAGTTCGAGGGCGAGCGAGAGGTTGCCTTGACGTCGACCGTCTTCGGCGAGTCGTCGTCGATCCGGAAGGCCATGCGAGCCGGTTCGTCGCCGGCCTGATCGCCGTAGGCGCGAATGCGGATCTCGTAGCGACCGCGCGCCGGGATCTCGACTTCGGTCAGCGCCGCCCCTTCGGTCGTCAGCGCTCCCGCCTCGCTCCGCCGTTCGCCGGTCGGCTGCACCCCCGAGAGCGCCGCTCCGGCGACGCGCAGTTCGAGCTTGGCATCCGGAGCGACGATGATCGCCGCTTCGGCGATCGTCTCGGCCGCCTCGAGATACTTCTCGAGCAGGATCGGAGGGAGCGACAGGACATCGCCGATGTGGTCGAACCCGTAGCCGACGTCGTCGCCGGGAAAGTCGGCGGCCGGAAGATAGTCGATGCCGGTCAGATCGCGCACCGTGTTCCGATATTCGACTCGGTTCAGTCGCCGGATCGTCACGTGGCCGGGGCGAGCCAACGAGGCGCAGTCGAGCTGTTCGAGCAGGCCGTCGAGCAGCGACACCATCTCGCGACGATGAGCGTCGGAGATCGACGGGCCGTCGGCCGGAGGCATGTCGCCGTTCTCGATCCGCCGCTTCAGCTTGAGCCAGCGATCGCGATCCTCGAGCGCCGAGAGGTAATCGGGATAGCGGTCGAGGTCCAAGCCCCCTTCCGACGTGCCGTCGGCATGACAATCGCGGCAATAGTCGGCCAGCAGCGGCGCCAGCCGCTCGGTATAGATCCGCTGCTGTGTCTCGAGAAAGTCGCTCTGCTGCGCCGCGAGCGGCAGGACAGCGGCGAACGGACCGACCAGGCCGAACAGGCCGAACGGGCCGAGCAGGACGAACCGCAAGAGGAAGATCCGCGGTCGGGGGCGTCGCGCGGCACGGCGGCTGGCGAAGGTCCCGATCATCGACGGTTCCGATTCGAAGGGGCGAAAGGTCGGAGCGGTCCGCGCCGATCCGACCTTTCGATTCTATCCGTCCCGCCGCGGTCCGTCCCGTTTCGGGGCGGACGGAGTCGACGATCCGTTCGCCCGGCAGGTGCCGGTCGCCGAGCCGCGGTCGCGCGGCGACTACAGGCCGAACTGGAATCCGGCGAGCACGGTCTGGCCGATCCGGTCCTTGCCGGCGAACGCCTGTTCGACCGTTGTCTCGAGCATCACGGCACCGAAGAAGTCGACTCCCTGCCCCAGGCTGCGGATCCCCTGAACCATGAAGCGGTGGTTGTCGGTGTCGTGGATCCGATCGCCGATCGGATCGGGCAGGAACTGTCCGTACGACACCCAGGTCGTCCAGCAATCGCCGCGATAACCGACCGCTCCGTAGTAGCCCCAGCCGGTCAACGGATCGTAGTGTCCGACCTGCCGATCGCGATGGTACATGTTGCGGCCCCAGAAGACGCCGGCCGGTCCGAAGCCGGCGCGACGGAAGCCGTACTCGTCGGCGATCAGTTCGGTGCAGAAGGTCCAGCGGCCGAAGAACAGGGCCGCATCCATGCCGACATGGTTGTTGAAGTACTTCTGGTCTTCCGAGCCGATGCCGTCCTGCTGCTTGACCGAGCCGCCGATGACGAAGCGTTCGGTCTCCCAACCGACTCGCGCGACGAGCGCCTTGGACGAGTTGGTATCGCCGTCTTCGCTCCCGTTGGTGACCGCGGCGTCCAGACGGAGCGGGCCGGGGGAGTACTGGAACAGCAGGCCGGTTTCGCGAAACCCGATCGCCTCATGGCGAATGAACGGCGTGTCCCAACGCGAGTTCGAGAGGATCGGGAACCAGGTCCGACCGAACGGCGTCACGAACTTGCCGATCGTCACCGCGAAGTCCCCTCGCGTTCCCGAGAGAGCCATCTGCGAGATCTCGAGCGGCGGGTAGTCGAAGGTCGGCGCGTAGTCGATTCGATCCTGGGCGTCGAGCAGGACGTTGCGATCGAACGGCTGCGTCACGAAGAGCTCGGTGCCGAAGTCGAACTGGATGTCGCCGACGTTGCGGCGCCCTCCGGCGCGCACGATTCCCTCGACCAGGAACGTCGCCTCGAGGCCGGTGAACTCGATCCGCTGATCGTTCAGGTAGTAGCCTCGGCCGACGCCGTCCCACCAGAAGTCGGTGACCGGATCGTCCGGGCGGAGGACCGAGCGATTGAACTGCCAGCCCCGATCGCGCGGCGTCCGTGCCGGCTCGAACGCCTCGACGAAGATCGGATCGCCGCCGTCGACCGGTGCGGCATACGAGTCGTAGCCCTCCTGCGACATCACCGAGGTCCGCATCGCTTCGCTCCAGCTGCGCTGGTCGGCCGTGCGACTGGGCGGACGCCAAGCAGGAGGGAGCGATGCGCCGGGGGGATACGGTCCGGCGTCGTACGGATCGGCGGCGATCGGCGACGAAGCCAGGCCGACGGCCGGAGCGGCCGAGCCTGGTGCATAAGAGCCGGTGGCGTTGCCGCCGGGCTCTCCCCACGCCGTTCCGCTCGCCGGACGACTCGATCGATAGACCGGTTCGGTCGTCGAGCCGTACGGATTGCGGCCGATGCCGGCGGCGGGAACGGAGCCGCTCGGACCGAATGAGCCGGCTGGTTCGTTGCCGCTCGGCGACCAGACCGCCTGAGGGTTTTCGGCGAGCGGGCCTTGCGGCGCGGGGAGCGCCGGAACGGGACCGTCGACGCGACGCGTCGAGCGGTAATCGTCGTAAGGGGATTGAGCGGCGAGACTCGACGAGGCGAACAGCCCGAGCAGCGACGCGGTCCAGCCGGTGCGCAGCATTCCTCTTCGGCCACCGACCAAGCGGCGGCCTCCGCACGACGTTCGCATGACGCTTACCCCCCCTCGGGATCGTCAGGTTCGACGAGCACGACTCTCGACGGACCGGTTCGAGACCGGCGCCCGGTGCGCCCTTCCCCTCGACGCAGCGAGACAGGAGGGCCGGATTACCGTCACGACCGTAAGGATCGGAACAATCCGCACAGATTCGCCAATCGGATCGGGGCGCGAACGACAAGAAAACGCGACTTCGTGATCGCGTCGTTTCGAGGGGGAGATGGCCGCCGAGGGGTGGTTCACGCGGGAGCGGCCGTCGTGCGACTGGGGCGGCGTCGTGCGACCGACCTCGGTCGCATGGTTTGTCGTAGTGCGACCGACCTCGGTCGCATGGCGTTTCCGAACCGAGGGCACGGGGATCCCGGCGCTTCGCTTCGGGCTGGTCGGGTCGTCGACAGGTTCGGACCCGGCGTGGTCCCGGCATCGCACGGCCGCGCGTCGGGGACGACGCGGGCCCACGTCGGGGACCCCTCGCTGACGCGTCGGGCTGGCGGGCACGCGACTCAGACGATCGAGAAGTAGTTTTCGACCGAGAAGTCGATCGCCTTCTGAGTCAGCTCGGCGGGGCGGTCGAGGTATTCGCAGTAGTACTTGACCTGCAGCAGCAGATCGCGAGGGTGGCAGTTGCGGAACGGTCGCTTGGTCGGCAGGTAATGAGTCCGGACCAGGTAGTCGACCGCCGCCTCGTCGAACGGGATGCCGAGCTTTCCCGCCATGATGCGGAACAGTTCGCGGAACTGCGCCTCGGTCGGGTCCTTCACCTCGATCTTGTACGGGATGCGGCGCAGGAACGCATCGTCGACGAGGTCCTTCGGTTCGAGGTTGGTCGAGAAGACGACCAGCTGATCGAACGGCACCTGGATCTTCTTGCCGCTGAGCGTGTTGAGAAAGTCGTAACGCTTTTCGAGCGGAACGATCCAGCGGTTCAGCAGCTGATCGGTGCTCATCTTCTGGCGACCGAAGTCGTCGATGACGAGGGTGCCGCAGTTGCTCTTGAGCTGGATCGGCGCCTCGCCGATGCCGGTCGCGCGATTGAAGGTGATCTCGAGCTGATCCATCGTCAGTTCGCCGCCGACGACGACGGTCGGTCGCTTGATGCGGATCCAGCGGTGGTCGATGTTCGATTCGTTGAGGATCGGCGAGGAGCGCGGCAGCGGCACCTCTTCGTGATTGACCGGATCGAAGATCCGGATGATCTCGCCGTCGACGCCGATCGCGCGCGGGATCCAGATCGTCGGTCCGAACGCCTTGGTCACTCGCTCGGCGATGCTCGTCTTGCCGTTGCCCGGGTAGCCGAACAGGAACATCCCCTTGCCGGCGCTGATCGCCGGCCCGAGCTTGTCGAGCATGCCCGGGCTGATCAGCAGATCCTGGAACGCCTTGGTCAGCGCCTTCTGGCGCGGCTTCTGGTGTTCGATCGATTGGGCGCGGATCGCGAAGTTGTAGTCGCGCAGCGAGACCGGAGCCGAACCGAAGTAGCTCGTCACCTCGGCATAGCGCCGCGCCCGCTCGCGCCCGCTGTCGCTCAGCTGCAGCACGTAGTCGCCGGACGAGGTCGAGCTCTTGTAGAGGATCAGCTGCTCGCTCTTGAGCGCCCGCAGGATCGGTTCGATCAGTCGGAACGGGAGCTTGAGCTGCTGAGCCGTCTCGTGACCCGTCGCCGTTCCGCGAGCGAGCAGGTACTTCATCGCGATCGCTTCGACTTCGTTCTCGCACAGGTTCGCCTTGGCCAGGCTTTCGGGAGCCCAGGGGACGAACGGATTCGAGGGGTCATGCAGCTCGGGCGGAAGGGCGCGCGCCGTCGGCGCCTCGCTCTTCGGCGGCTCGTCACCGCTGATCGCTCCGAGTCGCGAGATCAGTTCGGCCAGACGCTGGTCGGAAGCGGAAGTGGTCGTCGTGTCCGCGCTCATGCTGACGTCTCGCGAGGGCGTCGAGGGGACTCCGGTCCTGCGCCGGAGCGGACGGCGTCCGAGAGGATCGCCGTTTCGAGTCGCGGAACGGTAGGCCATCGCCGCCGGGCGGGCAAACGCCGGCCGAGCATCGCGGACGGGGACTGCGGACGGGGACTGCGGACGGGGACTG
>DMPQ01000257.1 GCA_003455945.1 Planctomycetaceae bacterium | reverse complement strand
ACGGCATTTTCGGCCGCCTTCCAGCCGAGTTCGTCGGTGGCGCCGTACGCCATCCCCCCGCGCAGTCCGGCCCCCGCCATCCAGATGCTGAACCCCTCCGGGTTATGGTCGCGCCCCAGGCCGACCATGCCGGGTGCGCCGCTCGCGAACGGTGTCCGGCCGAACTCGGTCGTGAACAGGATCAGCGTCTCGTCCAACAAGCCTCGCCGATCGAGATCGCGAATCAGCGCGGCNNGATCGATCCGAGCCGCTTCGGCGGCGTGATCGACCAGGCAGTTCTCGTGACTGTCCCAGCCGTGACGAGGCGAACCGCCGAAGCTCCCGCCGGAATAGAGCTGGATGAATCGGACGCCTCGTTCGAGCAGCCGACGGGTGAGCAGACAGCGACGAGCGGCATCGTCGGTGGTCGCATCGCCGACTCCGTACTCGGCGAGCGTCGCGGCGGTCTCGTCGCGGAACTCGATCGCTTCCGGAACGGCGGTCTGCATGCGCGCGGCCAGTTCGTACGATCGCATGCGCGCCGCCAGCAGCAGATCGTCGGGGCGATCGCGCATCCGCTCCCGTTCCAAGCGAGTCAGCAGTCTTCGCGCCGCGGCATCGTCGTCCGCCTCGATCCCCGCCGGCAGACTCAGATCGGCGACCGGATCGCGCCCGCTGCGGAAGGGCGTTCCCTGATGCCGAGCCGGCAGAAATCCCGCTCCCCAATTCGCCGCTCCGCCGCTCGGCAGACTCCGAGCGTCCGGCAGCACGACGAAGGTCGGCAGTTCGTCGCTCTCGGAGCCGAGCGCATACGAGACCCAACTGCCGAGCACGGGAAACCCGTTGCTTCGGAATCCGGTCAGCTGCTGGAACGTCGCAGGAGTGTGATTCGCCGTCTCGGCCACCATCGATCGGATCACGGTCAGGCGATCGGCCACGCTTCCCAAGTGCGGAAACAGATCCGAGATTTCGAGGCCGCTCTCGCCGCGCGGTCGAAATCGCCAGTGGCTGCCGGTCAAGGCGCCGGAACTTCCGAAGAACGTCTCGGGCTTCGCATCAGCGGGGAGCGGCTGGCCCGAGCGGCGAGTCAGCTCCGGGNNTTTCGGGTCGAACGAATCGACCTGGCTCAGACCGCCGGTCAGACAGATCTGGACGGCGCGTCGCGCTCGCGGCGCGAAATGCCCGACGCTCGGTCCGCCGGTTGATTCCCGGGACGGCGAGCCTCTCCCTTGGCCGGCGAGCAGCGATACCAGACCGGCCCAGCCGAGGCCGCCCGCCGCCAGGTTCATCAGCGTCCGTCGATCGATCCGATGCGTCATTCGATCACCACCGTCTCGGTCAGGTTCAGCAGCACGCGGCAGAGCGACGCAAGATCGCGCGCCGAGACCGTTTCGACGCTGGCCCGAAGTTCCTCGTCGTTCGGTTCTCGCTGCAGCACGCGATGCCATGCCGAGCGGACTTGTGCTTCGATCGTCCCTTCGCGATCCCTCGCTTCGATAGCGGTCGCCGTCGCGTGCGCCATCCGAGCGACGAACGTGTGGTTCCACAGGCTGAGCGCCTGAGTCGGCGTCGTCGTCACGTTGCGAACGGGCGAAGCGACCGAGGGATCAGGGCAGTCGAACGTCTCGAGCAGCGAGTCCCGCTCGCCCCGTACGCGCCATCGATAGAGCGTGCGGCGCTCGGCCGAGGAGTCGATCGGCCGATAGTCATGAGCCGCGCCGACCGTCTCGATCGCGACGTCCCGATAACCCGGACCGAAGCGCGTCCGATCGAGGCGCCCGGCGATCGCGAGCATGCCGTCCCGCAGCGCTTCCGCGTCGATTCGGCGCGGCCGCTGTCGCCAGAGCGTTCGCGCGTCGGCGTCGCGACGCTGGCCGGTCGCATAGCGTTCGCTCGCTTCGTACGACGCCCGCCGATACGCGCGACTCGTCACGATCAGACGCTGCAGACGCCGGATCGATCGCCCCTCGTCACGAAATCGGACGGCGAGCCACTCGAGCAGCGCCGGATGACTGGGGCGTCCCCCTGACCATCCGAGGTCGCTCGGCGTCTCGACCAGTCCGACTCCGAAGAACTGCTGCCAGACACGATTGACGGCGACTCGATCGAACGGACCGTTCTCGTCGTGCGCGATCCAGTCGGCCAAGGCGCGGCGGCGGTCGGCATCCGAGGCATCGACGGCAAGGCCCCAGTCAGGCGACGGGCCGATGATCGCTTCGAGTCCTCCCGGGGCGACGATCGCGTCGGGGAGCGTCGGTTCTCCGCGGCGCAGGATCCGCATCGGTTCGGGCTGCGACGGCACGACGGTATGGACATCGAGCGGCCTGAGTCGCTCGTCGATCGCCTGCGCCTCGTCGAACCAGGCTCGCTCCTCGGCATCGGTCGGCACGAAAGGCCGATCGATCGACCCGCCGAAGATCTGCAGCGCTCGGCGACCGTCGGCCAGTTCGACCGCATGAATCGCGTTCAGGCCGCGACCGATCCAACGCTCGCTCGTCAGGCCGAAACGGACCGCCAACCCGGTGTCGGCCTGAAGACCTGCCGGCGTCTCGCCCCGAAGATCCACGAATGTCTCGTCGAAGATCGGTTCGCGTTCGTCGCCGTCGCCGTCGCCGTCGCCGTCGCCGTCGCCGTCGATCGTCAGTCGCGAAATCGCTCCGCCGAATCGTCCGTCATGACGAGCCGATCCGATCGTGATCGTCACCGCCTCGCTGCCGTCGCCGACGTAACGGAACTCGTGTTCGGCAAAGGCACCGTCGTCCGAGCGACCTTGCCAAGGCCCTGGCCGAAGCACGGCGCTCGTCAGGATCGAGCCGTCCGGACGTCGAATCTCGATCCGCAGTCCGTCCTCGACGTCGGTCGCTTGTGCCGACCCGGCCCAAACGGTCGGCGCGATCATCGCGCGCACGCGGTAAGCGATGTTCCGGCGCGACGCGTCGATCGGCCGGCGGAGTTCGACTTCGTTCGCCGAATCGCTCGTTGCCTCTCCGCGCTGCCGAGCGGCCGAAGCTGACCGATCGAGCAGCTCGACGCGCCGCGCCATCAGCTGGCGACGTTCGTCGTCGGGAATTGCTGCGGGGAGCGAACGTGTTCCGTGCCGGACGCCGTCGAGAGCCGCAATGAAGCGGTAGTACTCGTCGGTGCGAATCGGATCGAACTTGTGATCATGGCAACGAGCGCATTGCACGGTCAGCCCGAGAAACGCCTGCGACGTGACCGCTGCGATCTCTTCGAGTTCGGCGTGGCGAGCGGCGATCCGCATCGTCGGACTCTGGCCGATCACCGTGTTGCGGATCCCGGCGACCAGAAAGCCGACGGCGATCGCATCCTCGTCGTTCGGGCCGCCGAGCAGGTCACCGGCGATCTGAGCTCGCGCGAACTCGTCGTACGGCAGATCGCGTTCGAAGGCGCGAATCACCCAGTCGCGATACGGCCACGCTCCGTAGCGCGGCTCGTTGTACTCGAACCCGTTGCTCTCGCCGAACCGCACGACATCCAGCCAGTGCTGTGCCGATCGTTCGGCACGCCCCGGATCGTCCAGCAGCCGATCGACCAGTCGCTCCCACGCTTCATCCGATGGGTCCGCCTCGAACTCTCGCACCTCGTCGTAGGTCGGCGGGAGTCCGAGCAGATCGTGATACAGTCTCCGGATCAGCACCCGCGGTTCGGCCTGCCCCAGCGGCTCGATGCCGCGGCGCCGGAGCTCCTGATCGAGAAAGCGATCGATCGGATGCTCGGCGTCTCCTTCCGGGACGGCGACCGCTACGAGCGGTGCGAGCGACCACCAATCTCGCCCGGCTCGTCGATCGGTCGTCAGCGCCAGTCGATCGATCGGCTCGGTCGGCCAAGGGTGATCTTCCGACAACGCGGCGGCGAACGCGGCGACGAGCTCCGGTTCGAGCGGCCGGTCGGGAGGCATTTCGCCGTCGCGAACGCGCGCGAGAAGTCGGCTCCGGTCGGGGCGATCGCGATCCCAGGCGGAACCCGAGTCGCCGCCGACGGCCGCCCGTTCGGCGGTCGTCAGATCGAGCCCCCCTTGGGCATCTCCCGGGTGATGACACTCCAGGCAATGCGAAGCGAGGAGCGACGCGAGAGAGCTCGTCCCGAGCGTGCGAGAGCCGCTCGAGGGATCATCCTGGGCAGAACCGGCGATCGGCAGCACCAGCAGCATCAGGCCGGCAACGGCAGCGCTTCGCAGCGAAGCCGACCGATGACGTCGCGCGCCGTCCGCGTCGGCTCGTTCGCAAGCATCGACGGAGCGGAGTTCGGCGAAGAGGGGCATCTGGTTCACGACGGAGCGATGCCTCGCGAGCGGCGGGAACGACGGTGGACCGGGCACGATCGTCGATCCTGCGACAGGTCGAGTCAACCCATTCGTCGACTCGGTTCGTCGCCGATCTATAATCGGTCGCAACACCGATTCGTTGCCGGAAGCCCCGTCCGACCGCTGATCGGCGCTCTCGCTGAGGCAGCCGCTCGGTTGCCGAGCGGTTGCAGGACGATAGGGCCAGCCGAGGAGTGTTCGATGATCAGCCCGCGTTACGCCGTGATGTTGTCGCTCGGTCTGGCGGTAGGTCTGTCGGCCGGAGCGGCCGACGGTCGGGCCGACGAACCGGTTCGGCTGCTGCGCCAAGGGAACGCGTTCCGACTGATGCGCGGCGAAACGCGGTACGTCATCCGCGGAGTCGGCGGGAGCGACGACCTCGCGGCGCTCGCCTCGTTCGGCGGCAACTCGATCCGCACCTGGAGCACCGACGACATCGATCGCCTGCTCGACGCGGCGCAGGCTCAGGGGCTGACCGTCTGCGTCGGATTCTGGCTCGGTCACGAGCGGCATGGGTTCGACTACTCCGACCGCGCCGCGGTACTCGCTCAGCTCGAGACCTGTCTGGCGACCGTGCGTCGACTGAAGGATCACCCCGCCGTGCTGATGTGGGGACTGGGAAACGAGATGGAAGGAGACGGCGGCAATCCGGCGGTCTGGTACGCCGTCGATCATCTGGCTCGCGAGGTGAAGCGGATCGATCCCGACCATCCGACGATGACGGTGATCGCCGAACTGGGAGCCGACGGCGAGAAGGTCGCGAGCTTCGAGCGGTTCTGTCCGAATGTCGACATCCTGGGCATCAACTCGTATGCCGGCATCGCGAGCGTCGGGGAGCGGTACCGAGCCGCGGGCGGGACGCGTCCCTATGTCATCACCGAACATGGACCGCGCGGTCCGTGGGAGGTCGCGAAGACCGCGTGGGGCGCGCCGCTCGAACAGACCAGCACCGAGAAGGGACGCGACTACGCCGACGGCTATCGTCGTCATGCGATCGAAGGAGACGATCTCTGTCTGGGGACGTACGCGTTCCTGTGGGGGAACAAGCAGGAGACGACGGCGACCTGGTTCGGCATGCGGCTTCCCGACGGCACGCGACTCGAGGCGACCGATGCGATGGTTCAGGGGTGGACCGGCAAGCCGCTCGCGAATCGCTGCCCGACGATCGAGTCGCTGACGATCGACGGCAAGGACGAACTCGCTCCCGGAGCTCGCGTCGTCGCGAACGTCGTGGCGGCGGACCCCGAACAGGACTCGCTCGAGATCACCTGGATCCTGCGCAGCGACGCGGTCACGATCGGTGTCGGCGGCGATGCCCAATCGGCCGAAGCGGAGATCGCCGAGGCGATCGAGTCGCAAGGAAGCACGGCGATCGTGACGATGCCCGAAGGAGGCGGCGGCTATCGGCTGTTCGCCTACGTGCGCGACGGACACGGCGGCGGCGCGGTCGCGAACGTTCCGCTCCGCGTCGACGCTCCGGTCCGAGCGATTCCGGCGCGGCGAGCCGAACTGCCGCTGGTCGTCTACGGCGACGGGGCTCCCGATTCGGGTTTCGTGCCGTCGGGTTACATGGGGAACGTCGGCGCGATCACGATGACGCTCGACGGACGCGATCGACCGCATCAGGGGGAGACCTGTCTGGCGATCGACTACTCGGCCGGTGACGCGTGGGGAGGCGTGCTGTGGCAGTCGCCTCCGGACGACTGGGAGGGGAAGCTCCCGGGCGGTCTCGATCTGACCGGAGCGACGGCGCTCGAGTTCTGGGCGCGCGGCGCCGAAGGGGGCGAGACGGTCAACTTCCTGGTCGGCGCGATCGACCGAGGAACCTACCGCGATTCGGGCAAGGGGGAACTGCGCGACGTGCGGCTGACCACCGAATGGACCAAGTATCGGATTCCGCTCGAGGGCCGCGATCTGTCGCGCATCAAGACCGGCTTCGGATGGTCGCTGGCCGGACCGGGCAAGGGAGTCCGCTTCTTCCTGGACGACATTCGCTACGTGAAGGACTGAGCGACGATCGAATCGGACTCGGCGCGAGGAGCCCGCGCGACGACATCGCACGGCAATACCACGCGCCGAATCTCCCGCTCCGTACTCGGCGAATCGCGGTGTCGTTACACCAGCAGTTCGTCGATCGGAGTCGGATCGTCGAGGACCGAGGTGGGGCGTCCCTGGTGATCGAGCAGTTGGAGCTTCGGGTCGATCCCCAAGGCTCGATAGATCGTCGCGTGAATGTTTTCGGGACGCACGGGACGCGAGATCGGTCGCATCCCCTTGGCATCGGTTTCGCCGACGATCATGCCTCCTCGGATCCCTCCTCCGCCCATCAGGCAGAACATCGCGTCTCCCCAGTGGTCGCGCCCGGGAGTCCCCATGCTTCCCGGCGGGCCGCCGTTCCCGCCGTCGTTCATCCGCGGCGTGCGGCTGAACTCGCCGCAGAGCACGACCATCGTCGACTCGAGCTGGCCGCGTCGATCGAGATCGGTCAGCAGACCGGCGACTGCCGCATCGACCATCGGCAGATAGTTCTCCATCCCCTTCTGCAGATCCCAGTGATGATCCCAGCCGCCGAAGTGGACGGTGACGAACGTCGTCCCTGCTTCGACCAGGCGTCGCGCCAGCAGCACGCTCTGGCCCCAACTGTTCCGGCCGTACAGTTCGCGCGTCGATTCGGGTTCGCTGCTCAGGTCGAACGCCTGTCGAGCCCGTTCGCCGGTGACGAAGTCGAACGCGTCCTCGTCGAAGCGATCGCGAGCGACGAAACTGCCGCGCGCGTCGATCGTGCGATTCAATCGGTCGAGCGAACTGACCAGCGAACGACGATGTTGCAGCGACTCGATCGTCATCCCCGACGGCAGATTCAGATTGGCGACGCGAAAGTCGGCGGAGTTCGGATCGCCACCCGTCGCGAACGGATCGTACTGAGCCCCCATCCAGTTGCCGCCGAAGTAGCCCGGGTTCAGCCCGATGCTCGAGGCGTAGGGGATC
The DNA here is from genome assembly GCA_003455945.1 of Planctomycetaceae bacterium. Taxonomy (GTDB): domain Bacteria; phylum Planctomycetota; class Planctomycetia; order Pirellulales; family Pirellulaceae; genus UBA11682. The sequence goes on along the minus strand of DMPQ01000257.1, from coordinate 4,980 downwards.
GCGGCGTATGCCGGCATCCCTCGCTCGCGCGGACCGCGCTGAGCCGCGACGATCGAACCGATCGACGGAAACNNCGAGATCGACGGAAACTTCCCCGGCGTCGCCGCACCGCCGACTCCCATGTCCTTGGTCGTCAGCATCCGATGGCCGCCGGCGAAGTGATCGCCGGTGTCATGGTGCAGCGAGCGGACGATCGAGAACTTGTCGGCAACCTGAGCCTGCAGCGGAAAGAGCTCGCTGATCTCGATCCCCGGCACGACCGTTCGGATCGGCTTCCAGATGCCGCGGTACTCGGACGGCGCCTGAGGCTTCAGATCGTACAGATCCAGGTGACTCGGACCGCCGTCCAGCCAGATCAGGATGACCGATCGATCGTTCCGTTGCGGGCTGGCCGCTTCGGCTCGCAGCAGGTTCGGCAGACCGACCGACGCCATGCCGGCGATCCCCAACTGCACGAAACTCCGTCGAGTCAGTCCGTCGCAGTAGCGCGAGCAGNNTGCCGCCGCCGGCGTGAATCCGCAACATCTTCCGTACTCCCGAATCGCCGTCCTGGGCAGATAGCCGACCGACTACCGATTGTCCGGTCCCGCGAAGGTCGGGGGCAAGTGATTTCCGCGAGGTAGCGGGGGGCGGGCCGATGGGACGGGTACCTCGGACGGCCGTTTCGGCGTCCGGACGACGACCGACCGATCGGGATCGTGTCGCGCAGCGGGGCTCGAATCGGGGTCGATGACCGAGCCGTTCCGACTAGCATGGAAAGGTCTGACGCACGACGAATCCGGGAGCGCGAGATGCGAACGAGCAAGCGACCGACCTCAGGACTCCTTCAAGTGGCTCTCTTCGGAGTCGCGGCGATGCTGTTCGTGGTTCCCGCCGAGTCGGCCCGGGCTCAGCTCTTCGGAGCGCCTCGCAACACCGGATCGCCGCTGCAGATTCGGCCTCGGCCCGGAACGACCACCGACGCCGCGGCTCAGGCGCAGGTCGGCACGCTGCAGGGGAACGAACGGTTCATGCGCGAGAACCGAGCCGCGTCGGACTTCGTGGGCGGGAGTCGTCAGGAGAGCGGCGGATTCATNNCGGCGCCGGGCGAGTCCCCGCCGCGACCGAATCGCTCGTTGCGCCGACCGACGACAGCCGACGGCTGAATCGGCCGCTCCCCGCGATGTCGCGCACCGGTCTCTATCCGCCGAAGCTGATCGTCGACTTCGGCGATGTCGCGCTCGATGCGACCCTCGTCCGCTCGGTCGCTACCGAGCGACTGAGGCGACTCAGCGGAGATCCCGAGTCGACGGTCGAGGTGTCGGTGGAAGGCCGTCGAGCCATCCTCCGGGGAACGGTTGCCGACGAATCGACGTCCCGCCGTCTGGCGATTCTGGCGTCGTTCGAGCCGGGAATCGACGATGTGGAGAACCGGCTGGAGATCCGGCCCGCGGACGATCGGTGAACGACGTCGCCGCGCCGTCGGTCCCCGTCGCGAACGGCCGTGACGGTGGCAGACCGGTCGGCTGATCGTTCGATTCGACGGTCGGCGCGGTCGACTCGTTCGGCGCAAGGGGAATCGTTCGGCTTTCCGGTCGGCCGTTCGTCCGATCGTTCGGATCGACCGCCAGATGTCGCGAGAAGCTCGGCGGCAGATCGATCGTCTCGACCTGTCGAGACGGCACGGTTCGTTCCGCGCTGCTTCGCGCGATCTCGGACGACTCGAAGCTCGCTCGGCGGACTCCCGAATCGTTCGTCAATCGGCTGCCGATCGTTTCGCTCTCCGAAGTCCGCGCCCGATTCGATCCGGGGAGAAGCTTGACGACAGGGTCGGAGATGACGGTCCCTCCCNNCCCTCGCGCCCCTCGAACTTCACGACCAGACTCAGGCTGCGCGCCTCACCGCCGACTTCGTCCCACGGCAGCCAGACGCTGTAGCTGTGGCCGAGCGGAGCGCGACTGTAGAGACCGGCGAGCTGATCGGCCGTGAAGGCGTAACGCTGCAGCGGCTGGGGATTCGACGGATCGTAGGCGTCGGCGTCGAAGACGTAGACCATCACGCCGCCGTCGACCTGAACCGGATCGGTGTCGGTATCGCTGTAGAAGAACAGCCGTCCGCCGAAACCGCGGACTCCCGGATGACCCGGCTGATGCAGCACGGTGTCGCTCCAGATCGCCAGGATCCGATCGGGAAGGACCTTCGTCTCCGGCTCGCGGTCCCAAGGGAGCTTTCCTTCCGGGACGATCGAACGACAGCCGCTCGACATCGCCGCGGCGAGCAGCAGCAGGAGCGACAGGTGCGACAGCGAAGTGGCGTGCATGGCGTTCGGCTCGACGAGAGGTTCTCGGGGCCAACGAGCCCTTACAGGCTCGCGAGCGGTTCATGCGGAGCGGTTCTTGCGGAGCGTTTCGTTCGGCGTGGTTCGTCTGCGGCGATCGGCTCGATCGACGGCAGACGCTCACCGGCCGGGCTTGCTACCAGCCGCGATACGGTCCGTTGATGTCGGTCGGAATCCGATCGGCCTGCGGCAGTCCCGGCCCCTCGAACTCGGATCGATAACCGGCCGGTCCGAGGTTCGGATCGAAGATCGGCATGCCGCGCGGATCGTTGCCGACCGGACCGTTCGGGTTCGGGCCGTTCGGATTCGGAGCGATGGGCCAAGGCATTTCGGCGCCGGCCTGACCGACCGGATACGACGGCATCCCTGGCGGCGATCCGATCGGCTGCCGCGAGTCGCGTGCTCCGAACGGATTTCCCATCGACAGCGCTCGTCCGTCACGCGGATCGACCATCGGCGGAAAGCCGGGCTCGTTCGTCGAGCCGGGATAGCCGAGCGGCTCGGGGAGAACGGTCGGTCCGCTCCCCGGCTGTTCCATCGCTCGGCGACGCGACGAGTTGCCTCGCGGGTCGACCGCCGGATAGACGACGTCGGCTTCCTCGGGATGGTCGTACATCAGATCGGGAGGCAGTACGTACTGCAGATCGCCGTGCAGATCGTAGACGTCCGCCGCGCACCAACTCATCCGAGCCAGCTCGGTCTGCTTCAGTCGCTCTTCGTCCGATTGGCTCCGGATCACGCGCGGCGTCAGGATGATCAGCAGCTCGGTCCGCTTCTGGATCAGGCTGTCGAATCGGAACAGGCGATCGATGATCGGAATGTCGCCGAGGATCGGCACCTTCCGATGGATGTCCTGCGTGCTCTTGGTGATCAGACCGCCGAGGATGATCGTCTCGCCGTCGGCCGCGCTGACGGTCGCCTGAGCGGTCGTCGTATCGATGCGCGGAGCGCGGATCACCGTCCCCTGGTTGCTGACCGAGACGGGGATCCCTTCCAGTTCCGGTCCGAGCGCCGACTTTTCGGCGTCGATCTCCATGACGACCGTTCCGTCGGGCCCGATACGCGGCGTCACCGCCATGATCAGACCGACGTTCTCGAGCACGACCTGATTCGACTGGCCGTTCTGATTCGTGGTCGATTCGGCGATCCGCGGCACGCGCTGGCCGATCTGGATGAAGGCGGGCTGATTGTCGAGCGTCCGGACCTGCGGGCGACTGAGCACCTCGAGTCGCCGCGATTCCTGCAACGCCCGGATCAGCACGCTGACGTTCTGACTGCTCGCCGACAGGACGAGGCCGCCGAAGCCGAGCTCGGAACTGCTGCGGCCGACCGAGAAGTTCGAGATCCCCTGCCCGCCGATGATGTTGGCCGAACCGAGCGACTGCTGCGAACCGCTGTTGCCGAGCGGTTCGGAACTGTTGAAGCCGAACCCCGGAACGTTGGTCGCCGCTTGGATCACCTGGGAGTTGGTCGTCGTCACTCCGGCCGGAGTCGAGACCTGAGTCGTCTGATTGGTGGTGACGAGATCGCCGAGCAGACTCCGATCGAACAGGACCGAATCCTGGATGCCGAGTTCGACGCCGAACTCGTCCGCCTCGCCCAGCGTCACTTCGGCGATCAGCACCTGGATCATCACCTGAGGCGGCTGTTCGTCGAGCTTCTCGATCAGCTGTTCGATCTCTTCGAAGTAGCGCGGAGTCGCGCTCAGGATCAGCTTGTTCGCCACCGGTTCGGGAACGACGACGACTTCCTTCTCCAGCTGCTGGAACGGATTCGCCTGACCCGGAGCGGCCGATTCGACCTGACGCCGATTGCGCAGGAACTCGTTGATGCTCAGGGCAACGTCGACCGCCGGCGCGTTCTTCAGCTGATACACCGCCGTCTTGCGCTGCATCGCGTCCCCTTCGTCCAGCCGAACGATCAGCGCCTCGACGATCCGCAGATCGCCGTCCGAGCCGGTGGCGATGACGCTGTTGCTTCGGACGTCGACAGTGAATCGCAACGGAGCGAGCGACGTTTCGCCCGGTTCGCTCGACAGCCGCGGACCGGTGTCGTTGCCGGTCTGACTGGGGATCAGCGCCCGCAGCGTTTCGACCATGCTCGACGCATCGCCGTTGACGACCGGGAAGATCTTGATCTTGACCGTCATCCCGGGCGAATCGAGCTGACGAATCAGCGCTTCGATCAGCTCGAACGTCTCGATCGGTCCGGTGACGATCAGCGTGTTCTGTCGCTCGTCGGCCGTGATCTCGACATCCTCCAGAATGCCGCTGCGGAGCAGTTCCTTGCCGGCATCGTCGACCGTCAGCAGTTCGAGCGACGCACCTCCGCCCGCCGGAGCCGCTGCGGCGATCGCGTCCCCGAGCGTTTCGGCGACGTCGGCCGCCAGGCTATGTCGCAACTCGAAGATCCTCGCGCGCCGCGTCCGCTCGCCGCGAGGAACGTCCAGTCGGGCGATCAGCGCCCGCACTTGTTCCAGATCCCGGCCGGCCGCATGCACGACGATCGAATTGGTCCGGTCGTCGATCGACGACGTGATCTGCGGGCCGAGGCCGTTGCGATCGCCGAAGAACTCCTGAAGCGTCTCGTCGACCTGCTCGGCGGTCGCATGACGGAGCGGGAAGACTTCGAACTGAGCGGCGGGATCGGTCGGCTGATCGAGT
>DMPQ01000118.1:12776-21087 GCA_003455945.1 Planctomycetaceae bacterium | reverse complement strand
GTTCAGGCCGCGACCGGCGGGACCGAACGGTCCGAAGTAGCCGTCCATATAGTACCCGCGGCTGGCCGACGAGCTGCTCGAGGCGGCGAGCTGCTGGGCCAGGACCGCTCGATTCAGAGCGACCTGCCGACGAGCGGCGTTCGCGACCTGCTCCCCTTCGAGCGACGCGGTGCGGCGGCCGTCCGTCAGGCTGAACATGACGATCGCCGTCCCCTCGTTCACTTCGATCTGGCGCTTCTCATAGGTCTGGTTCGNNAAATCATAGGTCTGGTTCGGCGTGTTGTAGTTGCGGAAGACCTCGACCGTCACCTTGCCGCCGGTCACCTCACCCCAGTTCTTCCGGAGCGCCACGCGGTAGTCGCCGGCGAACGCTTCGGGGCAGACGTAGTACTCCGAGACGCCGTTGACGTCAGCGGGGTTCGACAGGGACGAGTGATCGCCGAGCATCGTGCCGCCGGCCGTCGTGCGCGACTGGAGCGACGAGCAGACCGTGCCGGTCGGCTCTTCGACCGCCAGGTCGATGTCCGCTTCGCCCGTCCAGGTCACCTTGACGATGCAGTCGCGGACCAGAGCGGCCGAGAGGTCGGCGTCGAACGCCTTCCGCTCTTCCAGACGCCCCTGCTTTTCGAGATCGGTGCGGACCGCCGCGGCGACTCGCAGGGCTCGCATCGCGATCTCCTGCTGCTCGTCCGGCCAGCTCTGGCTGAGGATGCCGACGCACGCCCAGCGGATCCCGTCGAGATCCTGGAGCTTCTCGGCGGTTTCGAGACCGTGCACGAACGGCTCATGGCGAGTCGGGTTGGCCCGAGCGATGTCGCGGTAGAGCTTCAGGGCGCGGGCATCGAGACCGAGCTGCGACAGGTAGCGAGCCAGGAACAGCGACTCTTCAGCCGAGTTGGTGAAGTCGGCCGCCGACATCAGCGCCCGTTCCACCTCGCTCGACGGAGCCCCATCGGCTCGCATCGCGATCACGAGTCCCTCGTACATCCAGGGCTGCGGCTTGCCCGAGCGGAGCGCGGCGCGGATCAGCCCGGCGACTTCGCCGAACCGCTGCTCGTCGAGCAGCTGGCGAGCGGTCGCCCGCACGTCCGCCTCGGTCGGCTGACGCTCGGCCAGCACGCGAACCCACCCCTCCTCGACCGATTCGCCGTCCGAAACCTGCAGCGAAAGGGGCTGCGCTTCGGTCGTGGTCCGGGGCTCGCTGCCGGGAGCGGGCTGCGTCGGAGCGGTCTCCTGGTCGGCATCGATCAGCGTGAGCTCGTCGTCCAGGAGGAACATGCCACCCATGCCTCCCATGCCGCCGCCCATGCCACCCATGCCTCCCATACCGCCCATGCCACCCATGCCGCCCATTCCTCCCATGCCACCCATNNCCCATGCCACCCATTCCTCCCATCATTCCGCCCATCTGGCTCTGAATGGGGACGACCAGGTCGCCGACGTTATAGACCTTGGTGACGAGGTACTCCTCGGCGGTCTGCTTGTTGGTGATCACCACCTCGCCGTTCTTGATGATGAACGTCACTTCGCCCGGCAGGCTGTCGAGCACTCGCTTGAGCGCCTTGCGGAGCGTCGTCTTCGTGACGGTCTTGGTGATCGGCGTGTCGGTCCCGATCCCTTCGAGGTCGAGCGAGTCGGTGTCGATCGAGACGTCGATACCGTAGGTGCGACGGATCTCGTCGACCCAGGTCTCGAGCTCGACGTCGAACAGGTCGAACTCCGCGTCCTGTTCCATCGCGTCGAGGATCCGGCGGTCCTGCTCGTCGGTTCCGGCCAGATCGACCGCCTTGTACTTCTCGCGATCACGCGAGATCTGATCCCAGAAGGCGGGATCGGGATAGACGATCGGCGAGCGGTCGTCGAACGGAATCATCGACCGTTCGACACCCAGGAAGGCGAGCAGGTAGTTGCGGCGACGCTCGCGGAGCAGATCGCGGTTCGCTTCGTAGTTTTCGGCGTACTGACCGGTCGCTTCGGTGGACGAGGCGACGACCGAGTTGGGCCGCACCTCGCGGATCTCCGGAACGATCTCCTGAGACGCCTCGTAGAAGTTCCGCTCGTCGAGCAGCGCCTCGAAGCGGAGGGTGAGCTGCTTGACGCGCTCCTCGTCCGCCGCCGCTTCCTCGAGCAACCGCATCGACTCGGTCCGAGCCGCATCGCGCTGCTCGAGCAGGGCTCGCTGTTCGTCGTACGCGACGCGCTTCGCCTCGGTCTCCTTGAGGGCCGTGACGATCCGATCGCGCAGTTCCAGTCGGACGTCCGGATCGAGACCGCCGACCGACTCGATCGTGCCGAGCAGGACCTNNGAGCCGCTCCGAGAGCCGCCTGGATCTCGGCCTTGGTCTTCTGATTGAGCAGATCGAGCTGCGATTCGGCTTGACGGAGGAATCGCCCGCGATCGCTCGGCTCCTGGCCGACGATCTCCTCGTCCTGCCCCATCAGCACCAGGCCGTTGCCGCCGGCCGGAGCGTTGGCGAGCGCTCCCTGCAGCGTCGCCGCCGCAGCGCTCGTCGGGTCGGTCGCCAGCGCCTGTTCGGCCAGCTTGCGAGCCCCGTCGATGTCTCCCGCCGCCAGCGCCTGTTCGCCGAGCGCGACCAGTCCCTGGGCTCCGCCGTCGATCACGCGACGGACCTCTTCCAGCCCTTCCGAACCGATGGTCGGGAGCGACGCTCCCTGGTCATCGCGAGCCATCTCGATCAGCTTCGGGAGGAACGCGAAATCCTCGCTCGACTCCTCGCTGTCGACCGCCCAGCTGAGCGAAACCGCCTGGCCGTTGACCGTCGCTTCGACGCCGATCTCGACCGAACCCGCCTCGCCCAACGTCCCGACGACGATCGTGTCGCGGTCGGAGCGGAGCGGCGGAAGCGTCGCCGGGAACGTCTCGGTCATCGCCGACGGGAACTCGACCTTCTCGGGCCAGATCACCGCATGGCGGACCGTCTTGGCCAGACCGACGCCACCGAGCTCGGCTCCCGCGACGTCGCCGTTGGCCAGATAGATGTTGCCGCCGGTCCGGTTGGCGAGCGCGGCCATCAGCGCCACGTTCCGCTCGGGACCGACCGCGAAGCTCGACACCGCCACCCGCTCGCCGGCGAGCCGACCGGTCAGCGCTCCGAACTCGTCGGTGTCCAGGAACGACGCGGTGCTGACACCGTCGCCGATGTAGATCGCATTGCGCGGACGCGAGGCGTCGGCATCGAAACGCCCCGACAGGTCGCCGAGCATTCCCGCGACATCGGTCGATCCGAGCGGCGTGCGGGCCTCGAGAGCCGCCAGCGCCTGGTCGATCGCCGCGTCACCGACCTGCACGAAGCCGTCGGTCAGTTCGACCGGTTCCAGGTCGACCGCCAGCAGCTTCACCCGGTCCTGGTCCGAAAGACCGGCCAGCACGCTCCGGAGCGCCGCCAGCGACTCCTCGCGATAACCACCGATCTGGCTGGCCGACGTATCGACCAGAATCACCACGTCCGACGACTCGTTCATCGACGGGGGGAGTTGCGGAGCCAAGCTCAGGGCAAAGCTCGTCTGCCCCGACTCGTTCCGATAGGTGGCCAAGCGGGCTGCGTCGTTGCCATATCCGACCTCCGCCCACCCGACCGTCGAGACGGCCATGGCGAACGCCAGAGCTTGACCCTTGGCCAGCCGCTTCAGGGCCGTCAGCAAGCAGCGCTTCGACATACAAAGAACTCCACGCATCGAAGAGGACGCAGTTGGGAAGGTTCCCGCGGACCGTCGCGTGACCCGATCACTCGGGAGACCCAGCCGCTCGGGAGAGACCCGGGAAAAGACTCGACGAAACTAATTGTATTTGGGCCACATTGCCCATGCTACCAAAAAAGCGACCGGCCCCTGCGAGACCGGAGACCGCCGTCCGACGAGCGAAGGATCGTGTCGATTCGGAGATCTGAGCGGACTTCGCAAAGTCGTCCGCCAGCACCTCTTCCGCTCGATCATCCGCCGGCCGAACCCGCACGGCCTTACCCGCGAAGCCAGCTTCACGGCGATCGACTTGCGGTTCGTTTCCCCTTGTCACGCAACCCCCGTGCCGAAACGATCGAGCGATTCGTCTTCCGGCCCGAATCGGTTCCTGGTTCAATCGTCGGTCGGAGAACGATGCGGCACGAGTCGCCAAGCGATCCCGAGGGGAGCCGAGACGAACGGAACGCGGGAAGGGGGCCGATTCTCCACGCATTCCGCCTCGCCCCGGCCGAACCGCCGCTCGCACCCGGCACCGAGCGCGGTCGAGCGATCCGGATGCGAGTGCCGGGGAGAGGAACCCCTGGGATCATCGCCGATCCCCGCTCGAATCGCCCGGAATCGGAGTTCCGGCCGCGGCGAGCGGTTGTAGCATGATGCTACAGGTGTACGGTTTTCACCTTGCGCGGTTGAGCATGAACGACGATCGGTTCGAGACGATTCCGCTGAAGCAGATCGACGGTCCCCCCTGGCGTTGGTGGGTTGCCGGCGGCTTGGCGCTGCTGACGACCGTCACGGTCGTCGGGGCGGGCCGCTGGTACAGCCTTCCTCCGGAGCCGGGCGAGATCGAGCTGGCGATCGCCGTCGACCCCGATGATCCCGACTCGATGCGCCTTTCGGGGGCTCGCCCCGACACGCTGATCTCGGTCGAGGCGTCGGCGGCGAACAAGAGCGAGCTCTATCCGGACGCGATCACGAACCGCTTCGAGACGTCGCCGGTCGAGTCGGCGGCGCACCCGCTCGATCCGGCGCTCGAGGTCGCGCAACTCGGCCTCGAACGCCTGGCCGGGATCTCGGACTACACCGCGCGGATCATCAAGCGGGAGCGGATCGGTAACGACATCAAAGGGCCGGAGGTGATCGAGGCGAAGATCCGCCGCCGCCGCACGCTCGACGACGGCACCTCGATCCCCTTTGCCGTCTACCTGAAGTTCGTCCAGCCGCGCGGCGTTGCCGGTCGCGAGGTGATCTGGGCCGAGGGGCAAAACGACGGGAATCTCGTCGCTCACGAGACCGGACTGCTGAATCTGGTGACGCTCCGACTGGATCCCGACGGTTCGCTGGCGATGAACGGCAATCGTTACCCGATCACCGAGATCGGATTCGACACGCTGATCACGCGGATGATGGAAAAGGGGAACCGCGACCGGCGCCTCGGGCCGTGCCGGGTCGAGGTGGACCGTTGGAGCGTGCTCGGCGGTCGCCCCTGCACCTCGATCACGATCGTGCACGACGACCACCATCCCGAGTTCGATTTTCACCGGGCGACGATCGTCATCGACGACGAACTGAACCTGCCGGTGAAGTACGCCGCCTACGATTGGCCGGCGGAGGCGGGGGGCGAGCCGCTGCTGCTCGAAGAGTACACGTATCTGGATATCCGGCTGGACGTCGGCCTGACCGACCTCGACTTCGATCCGGCGAATCCGGCGTACGCGTATCCCTGAGTCCGCGGAATCCCAGCGACGTCGGAATCCCAGCGACGCCCGTTCTGGACTGCCGGCGACAGCAATTGCCGTCGCCTCGAACGGTGCCGATCGGCCGCATTCTCGGTCGCCTGATTCGCGCCGCACCGCGGTTTCGTCGGTGTCGCAGCGTCTTGGCCAGGGCCTGTCGCGTTCTCTCTTCCAGACCTCCGGGTCTGCCTTTTCTGCCGCTCCTACTTGACAGGCAAAGTGCCCTTGGTAGTCTATCGCCCGAAAATCCTTCGCCTTCCTCCGAAAGCCCCGATCCGACTGGCACGCCCCAGATTGCCGAATCGATGACGGGCTGGTCATGGTTTTCGTGCACGGGCCGGTGAGGCGTGGGGCGGACCGTCGTCCGGAGGGACGGCGGTGAGAATCGATCGGAACCGATTTCGCATTCGTGGCAGTCTCTGAAATCGGTTGATGTCGTTACTTCGTGTCTCGTTTGGAGGACTGTGAACATGAATCGCGTTGTGGTTTACGGTGCGGCGACTTTCTTCGCCCTGGTCGGCATCGCTCTCTTCGGTGGCGCCGACAAGGCCGCTGCCGGTCACGGTTGCGGTGGTTGCTCGGGCGTCGTCGCTTGCTCGGGTGACGATTGCGGCGGTCGCGTCGGCATCCTGGCTCGTCTCCGCGCTCGCAAGTGCTGCGGTGAGCAGGTCTCGTGCTGCGGCGAAGCCGCTCCTTGCTGCGAGCCGGCCCCGGCTCCGTGCTGCGAGCCGGCTCCGGCCGACTGCTTCGGCCCGAAGAACGACTGCTGCGGTCGCGTCGGCATCCTGAAGAAGATGCGTGATGCCCGCTGCCACGGTCGTGACCGCTGCGCCGGTCGCGCTCGCTGCTGCGGTGAGGTCGTCGCTTGCCCGCCGACCTGCTGCGGCTGATCGCCGTTGCGACGAGCGGATTCGTCCGCTCGGGCTTCGACTTCCTGAAGCCATCGATCGAGGCCGGCGTTCCCTTGCGGAACGCCGGCCTTTTTCGTTTCCCAGGGACGGCTCGCGCCGTTCGCCGCTCGCGTCGCCGCTGGTTCTCCGATCCGTACTCGGCTCCGCGCTTGGATCTGCACCTAGATCCGCACTCCGCCGAACGATTCGTCTCGACCGCCGAAACCAGAGGCGGGGATTGGATCGAGCCGAGCGCGAATCATAATCGAACCTCGCGCTCCCTCCGTTCGCCAGGAACTCGACCTCATGCCGCGCCCCGCCTTGCCGGAGACGAGCGAACCGACGCTCGGTTCGACGTCGCGCTCGGTCATCAGTCTGCTGCTGGTGATCCATCTGTTCGCGATCGCCATCACGTTCTTCAGCGTGCTCGAGCCGGCGCCGCTCCAGCAGCGACTGCTCGGCATCCTGGCGCCGTACCTGCAGCTGATGAACTTCGATCTCGACTACGCCCCGTACTACCTGACGCGCGATCGACTCCATCCCGACTTCACCAACGAGTTCCGCGAGCGGGAGTATCGGGTCGAGGCGCTGCCGCGAGGGGCCGATCCGAACGACGCGACGCAGTGGTTCAAGGTCGGAGCCGACTGGACCGGATCGAGCGAGAGCTATCGCCGCATCCAGCGTCTCGCCTACATCCCGGTGGTCGCGGAGCGTGAGGAACGCCAGGCGGAGGTCGCCGGCAATCTGGCTCGCCTGGCCGAACGCCTTTCGGGGCAGCCGGTCGGACGGATCCGGATCCTGCAGCACATCCCGGTGCCGCGCGAGTACTACGAAGTCGGCGCCGAGATCGATCCGAACTCGGCCGAGTGGTTCCGCAGGTCGTACGAGGCGCTGGTGGTCGACGGAGCGATCCTGCCGGTCGTCGATCAGCGCGAAGCGGCCGGCGGGAGCACGACCGGCGGGAGCAACACGTCCGGCGGCAGAGCGACCGACGCACCGAGTTCTCCGTCGACACCGAGCGAACCATCCGGAGCGACTCCGCTGCTCCTGCCCGATCTCGGCTCGGCCGGCGCGGAAGGAGGCGAGCGATGAGCGGTTCCGACACCGGACTCGACCGCCCCGTTTCGGTCGGCGGTTATCTGAGCGGATTGACTCGGGACTTCGGCAGCGGGTGGAACCGGTTCTGGTTCACGCCGTCGGACCCGTCGCCGTTGGCCAAGGTGCGGATCGTCGTCGGTCTGGCGGCGATCCTCTTCTGGCTCGGCTTTCTGGGGAACCCGTCGCTCTGGTTCGGCGGTGACGGCGTCCTGCCGCTCCGTTCGCTCGCGATCCTGACCGGAGCCGGAGAGCAGACGGTCTACCGGGCATCGCTCTTCGTGATCGGCGAATCGTCGGCGGTGGTCTGGAGTCTGTGGGGGCTCGGTCTCGTCTCGGCGATCGCGATGACGGTCGGATTCGGCGGTCGGATCGCGGTCGCCGTCGCCTGGGCGATGGTCCTGTCGGCCGTGCACCGGATCCCGATGCTGACNNCGACGCTCGGCTTCGTCGGCGACGCCTGGGGTACGAGCCGCGGATCGCGTCGTCGACCGCCGCCACGATCTCGCTCAACCTGATCCGACTCCATCTGGTCTTCTTCTACGCCGTGATGGCGACGACTCAGATGCGCCATGCGACCTGGTGGGACGGCGANNGCGCTCTGGACCATGATCGCCTCGACCGAAACCCGCTGGATCGACCTGACGAGTCTCGGCGCGAGTCCGTTTCTGGTCAACGCGCTGACGCACGGCATCGTGGCGTTCGAGCTGCTGTTCGTGCTGCTGATCTGGCGGCCGGCGCTGCGACCGCTGCTGCTCGCCGCGAGCCTGCCGTTTTGGGTGCTGATCGGAGCGGTGAGCGGCCTGTGGGGCTTCGCGCTGACGATGGGGCTGCTGGGAGTCGCCTTTCTGCCGAGCAGAGCGAACCGCGCGGCAGCCTGAACGGAGGTCGCCC